>CAZXBD010000201.1:0-18651 GCA_964638305.1 uncultured Geobacteraceae bacterium
CGAACTTCTCGCGCAATTCTGCGTAGAAAGCCAGGGCGTTCTGTAGCAGATCACGGTCGTGGGTCCAGATCACCTCTGCCGCAGGTGCATTTTTACGCCAGGTCATATTGAGGTATTCATAGGTTTCCTCAAGAATCACCAGAGGATTGCGCAGCCAGACCAGCTTGCCGCCTTCATGCTTGAAGTTCTTGCGATTGATACTCAGCCAACCGGACAGCAGGTGCGGATCAGCCAGCAGCTTCTCCATCGGCCGGGTCAGCAATGTGCCCTTGCGGTCAAGCGTTTCTGAAATCGCTTTCCTGATTTCAGGATCATCGCCGTAGTCCTTGCCATAATGCTTCTTCATCGCCATGAAGGCAAAGACCACATCGAGCTTGCTGGATTCTTCCTTAAGCTTGCCGACCAGGGTCAGGTAGGGGACCACGAAGCGGGTCGTCGGCTTGGCCATGACATTCTGGCCGAGGAACCAGTTGACCAAGCCATAATGGAACTCGAGGTTGGTCGCCAGGTCGGTGCCACGCAGAACCGTGCTGCTCAGAACCTTGGAGAGCGCTTGGTAACTGTCCAGGCGATCCTCGCCCTTGGTCAGCAGCAGGGCGATGTTGGAGTCGTAGGCGCCCGCCACCGTGTAGCGCATGAACAGACCAGTATCCGGGTTCACCATGCAGATACCCTGGTCGTCGCGGATCTCGCCTTCAATCGGCTTCGACCAGTAGCGGATAACACCGCCGGCACTCGGGGAGAGAGAGCAGTCGGTGGCGTTGAGGCGAGCCTCGGCCCCAGCACCGAAACGCGGTTGACGCTCCGGACGCGGCAGACGCTTCTTGTGCATGGCCAGCAAGGCCATGGCCTCAACCAGCGACTCAACGACGAAGAACTCTTTTTTGTTCTTCGGGTTGGTAAATTTGAGGTTATAAACCAGCTCGGTTACACGATGCTCGACCTGGATGCGGGTATTGACTTCCATGAAGTAGTGGCGGGCACCGTCGACGATACATTCAAAAGTCGACGCAGAATCGAGCCCGACAGCAATGCCGAAACGCTCCGACTCCTCTTCCATCTTCTTGAGGACCTTGAGGTCGGTCTCCAGAGCCTTGGCCTGGGGCTTGAGGCCAGCCTTTTTGGCCTTCTTGATTTCCTCATTAAGAGCTTCCTGGGTTACCGAAATCTCAAGCAGTTTCTGTTCGTGCATCTGCAGCGAACAATCGCGACCACCGAGAGCGATAGCCCATTCACCATTACCTAGCAATTGAATCTCGTTGTGACGAGTTTGCTCGATGTTGAGCTCGACGAGGACGTTCTTGTTATCGCCGACGCCGTTGGCTTTGACCTCAAGCAGGACTTCACGCACCAGCTCCGGTGCCGAAGCTGCCGCTTTTTTGATGTCGGCATCGGTCGGGTTCTTCTTGACCAGCAGCGAAGCGCCAAGGATACGTTGACCTTTACCACCACCGCCGCCGATTGCCTTAAGGCGAATGCGGGCGCCGGGGTAGCCTTTGAACATGTCGAAACACTCTTTTTCGACCTGGACACCGAGCTCATCCATGGAGAAGAGGTCAATGCCTTTCTCGTAGGAGGCCATCAGGATGTGATCGGCAAGGCTTTCGAGAGCGAGACTTTTGTCATCAAGAACCTTCTTGTCACATTTAAGTTTTTCGGCCTTGACCACCGCCAGCAGAGCATCACGACTCCGGTGCTTGCTGATCAGGGTGCGGGCAGTGGCGTTATCGATGCCCGGGGTAACCGAGACATCGACGCTCAGCGCCGTGCGCTTCGCTTCGTCTTTTTTACCGGCGCCGCGCTGGGTCGCTGCGCAGGGGCCAATAAACTGCAGACCAGCATCCTCGATAGCAGCAACGAACTCGTCATCCTCAGCCATGAAGCCATAGCCGGCGAAGATTGAATCGTAGCCGTTGTCCTTGGCGGTCTGGATAATCTGACCGATTCGCTCAACACGCTCCTCCTTCGAAGCACCTGTGTAGTCGGGCACCCGGTGAACACGGCTGTTGTCGGTCAGCAGGCGTAGTTCCGGGGACAGCGCGTTGGGGTAGACAATCGAATCCTTCTCGGAGAGCAGGATGCCGTAGTGGCTGATCCCCATCTCTTCGTAAACGGTCATTGCTTCCAGGCGGATCGGGCCGCGACAGACGATCAACGGCTTGAGATCTTCGCAAGAGAAGGAACGGACCCATTCAGAGTCTGACGTGCTCAGGCGGCGATCGCTATGGATCAGTGGATTGTTTTTGTAGTAATTATTTTGTGCCATTGGCTTTATCTCCAAATCGAAACCTTGGTTCGCTTATATCAACAAAATCCTCAGTTAATTAATGAAACTCACGCTGGACATCCTGCCAGGATGATGGCCGGTAGTGCCGCAACAGGAAGTTCATATTCTCACCGAGGACTTTACGTAAATCGGTTGGCATGACCAGTGAGGAGATGGAACCAAGGGCGAGGCCCTCTTTCGGGTTCATCAGTTCTTTTTCGTAGCGCAGGTTAAGCTCCGCTTCCTGGGCCTTGAGCCATTCTGCAGCTTCGGACTCGGCATCCTTTTTCGCCTCAGCGCCGTCCATCCCTGCCTTGATGCGCGTCTGGGTACCTTCGGTAACCATTGCCTTGATGGCACCGCGGACCTTACGCAGTTCAGCCTTGTAGACAAACTCCTTACCGGCAGGTCCCATAACCGCAAGGCGGGTGGTCGGCAGGGCAAGAACCAGGTCAGCACCGGTCGGATAGTTATTGAACGAAGCATATGCGCCGCCGTAGGCATTACGCAAAATCAGCAGGATCCTCGGCGTACGCACATCAACGATCGAATCGAGCATTGAGCGCCCGGCCTGGACGATGCCGCGTGCTTCCTGCTCACGCCCGGGCAGGAATCCTGTGGTGTCTTCCATGAAGATCAACGGAATATTGTAGATGTTGCAAAAACGCACGAAGCGGGCGATCTTGACCGCCGAGTCGCAGTCAATCTGACCGGAAGACACGGCACTATTGTTGGCGACGAAGCCGACAACATTGCCGCCGAGACGGCCCAGGGCAGTGATTGCCTCACGGGACCGCGAAGGCTGCAATTCGAAGTAATCGCCATGATCGCAGATCTGCTGGATGATGATCGAGACATCGAAGGGAGTATTGAATCCGGTCGGCGAGTTAAAGGCCTTCTTCAGCAGGGTGTTGATTTCCCAGGTCTTGCGGTCGAGAGGATCGCTGGTCTCCTGGAAGGGCGACATGCTGAAGTTGTTGTCGGGCAGATAACTGATCAGGCGAACAGCCGTGCGTAGCGCGGCTGTTTCATCAGCAACGGTCAGGTCAGCAACACCCGAGGCTCCATGGACCTTCGGCCCACCAAGCTCCTCCGGAGTGATATCTTCACCAAGCACCGACTTGACGACCCCGGGGCCTGTCAAACCGAAGAAGGTATCTTCCGGCTGGATTACGAAGCTGCCCTGGCGGGGCAGATAGGAACCGCCGCCGGCATTGTAACCGAACATACACATGACTGTCGGCACCACACCGCTGATCTTGCGTAGCGCGGTGAAGGCTTCTGCATAACCGTCAAGGCCACCGACACCGGCCGGGACGAAAGCGCCGGCGGAGTCATTCATGCCGATCAGCGGCAGACCCTTTTCACCGCACATATAAAACATACGTGCCAGCTTGTTGCCGTTGGTAGCGTCGATAGAACCCGCACGGACAGTGAAATCGTGCCCATATACGCCGACGTCACGCCCGTTGATATTCAGAATACCGGTAACCAAAGAGGCACCATCGAGGTTCTTGCCCCAGTTCTGAAAGAGCACGTTCGGTTCAGCCTGAGTCAGGACCTTGATGCGTTCCCAGACGGTCATCCGCTTCTTGAAATGCTGCTTTTCAATCTGCCCGACAGCTACGGACTTGATCGGACGCTGGATCAGGTCGTAACCTTCCTGCATCACATCCTCGTAGCCACCACGGACACCGGCAACTTCGCCAGGGATAGTGAATTCTACTTTCTCGGGCGGATCAAATGGATTCTTCAGTGACGGTTTAATCGCTTTTTTGGCCATCTTTGAATTCCTCTATTGGCTGGAGTTTTCAGCATGCAGACGATTGTCTCTGCCTGCCGATATCTGTTAACAAAGTGTTTCTCAACACCTGAATCAATTTAGAGGTGAAAATCGTTCCAAGCCCCTACGATAGAATAGGGTTTTATCCACCGCATGGATATAGCCCAAGTGCGTCAGGAAGTCAACGGAAAATTCATTTTAGATAAAACATGTTTACTTATATTAAACGCCCATTTAGCGAAACATTATTCTTTTGCATAACTGCTTTATGGAAAGAGCGAGGAAAACCTGCAAAAGGACATACACGCACTATATCACGGGCATATAAGGGTAAGGATCAGACTTACTGTTGACTTCGTAAAGATGATTGCCGCATCATAGGCAGACGACCAAAAAGAAGAGGTTCTCCTTGCCAAATATTTTTTCAAATTTTCCGGCTGGCTTGCAACTGTGGCCCCAGGCCAAGCGCCGATCACGCAACCTGCAGGAAGGCTACAACTTCTCACTGCTGGAAAACTCCTCCGACACTTACCACTTTTCCGTTTTGACCAGCGCTCCGCGTGTTGCCACGGCGTTCCACGAGTTCGCCGCCAGCATGCCCGAAGAGGCCTTCTTCATCCTCGAGTTTTACACCACCGAGCCGAACACAAACGACCAGGAACCACCGACACCGACAATTCACTACTCACCATACATGCCAGTCGCGGAAATCATCACCGCCATCAAACCTTACTGGGATCGACTGGTACATGACGGCTTCGTCGGTTTTGGCCTGGCCAACAACCGTTCCAGCCAGGAGATGTTCTATTCGGAAGAGAAGGTCTTAAGCTTTTTCACCGACAATCACCTGCGGCTCACCAACCAGATGTCCAATACCGGAATTCCACATCGACCGGACCTGTTGCTGCATACAGAACTTGGCCACGACCACCTGTCCCTGCTTTGCCTTGAACGCGAGAACCTGCCAGGCTGCCTGCAGGAGTTCAGCGACCGCGACCTGGACTACGCATCCTTTTGCCGTGAACTGATTGACAATCTCGACATGTACCCGGTCGAAGAGAGTCTCTCCTTTTTCTTCTCCCGCAAAGAGCAGAAACTGATCGAGGAGATTCTCGGCCAGCATCCGGGCTATGAAGAATTCGCAGAAGATGATTTCGGCGCATTGCTCCTCGACTGGAATGATTTCGTGCAGGAGTGCTGCACCGGTTTTGAGGGGGACCTATGGGAATATCGAATGGGCCTGCAGTTGCGTGACATGCTGCATCATGTTCTGTCGGCCTGTGAGGAACCACTTAAAGACCGTATTCTGGAAGTTCTCAAGGACCCGGACGAAAAGTTCCGGCAGATTCTGAGTGACAAACGCAAACGACTGGACGACCCGGGCTCCACTCCAGCAGAAGAACACTTCTGGTACAACGGTGTGATTCGCAATGCCGGTCACGAGCTTCGCCGCGACCTGATCCGCGACGGCTGGTATAAACCTTAAAATCGACGAAGTGCGAAGTGCGAGATGCGAACATGCTTTTTTCGCGCCTCCCACCTCTCACCTCGCGCCTCCTTCACTATGATCGCCTTACTCGCAGCAGTCCCCGAAGAAACTGACCTGATCAGAGAAGCTCTGCAGGAATCTGCGCAGCAGTCCATCAACGGCATCAATCTTATAACCGGGAAGCTCTTTTGCCACGACATCTGCCTGACACACAGCGGTATCGGCAAATCCGCAGCAGCAGCAACCGCGACAACTCTCTTGCACCACTGCCGCCCGGAAGCTCTCTGGCTGCTTGGGTGCGGGGGCGCCTATCCCGGCTCCGGCTTAACGATCGGAGACCTGGCCCTTGCCAGCAGAGAAATTTTCGGCGACGAGGGTGTTGCTACAAACAAAGGCTTCAGTGACCTTGCCGAGATGAAGCTGCCGATGCGCCGGGACGCCGAAACGTTTTTCAATATCTGGCCGGTGGATCAGAAACTTCACGACTGGGCTCAGTCAGAACTGGCAGAATACACAAAGGGTTCAGGAACGAGTCTGCGCAGCGGTCCTTTCGTCTCGGTCTCCACATGCACCGGAACAATGACCATGGCCATTGAGCTAGAAAGTCGTACCTCAGGGATCTGTGAAAACATGGAGGGCGCTGCGGTAGCTCTTGTTTGCCGGCAGATGTCAGTGCCCTTGCTTGAGGTCCGCGGCATCTCCAATCTGGTCGAAGATCGAGACACCAGTCGCTGGAATCTTCCTGTGGGCATGAACGCCGCGCAGAACGCCGTCATGGCTCTTCTCCAAGCATGGTCCGGACAGAGTTCATGACGACATCTTTGAGCCTGGGCTACTCTCCCTGCCCGAACGACACCCATATTTTTTACGCGCTTGCGCATGGCAAAGTTACCTTGCCGGGGTATTCATTTACCGAGCGTCTCGAGGATGTGGAGACCCTCAACCAGCTGGCCCTCAACGGTTTGCTTGACCTGACAAAAATCTCCTACCACGCGTTCGGACACCTGCGTGACCGTTATGCCTTGCTGTACAGCGGCGGCGCACTCGGTCGTGGCTGTGGGCCCCTGGTGATTTCCCCGTCAGCAGACAACATGCAGAACTTGCGCGGCAAGCGCATTGCGGTGCCGGGGAAGCTGACCACCGCCAACCTGCTGCTGCAACTCTACGGGACAGGCTATGAAGACCTGCTCGTCCTCCCGTTTGACCAGATCATGCCAGCCCTCAAAAACGGTGACGCCGATGCCGGGGTCATCATCCATGAATCACGTTTCACTTACCGGGCAGCAGGCTTTCATGAAGTGATTGACCTGGGATCATGGTGGGAAGAGGACAGCGGCCTGCCGATCCCGCTCGGTGGGATTCTGGCTCGGCGCGACCTGGGTGCTGAAACGATCAAACTTATCGACCGGGCAATTCGAAACAGTCTTGAATACGCCCGACAATATCCGCAGGAGCCTCGTGCTTATATCAAGGAGCACTCTCAGGAGCTTGACGACAAAGTGATCGACGCGCACATCAAACTTTACGTCAATGACTTCTCGCTCGATCTTGGTCAGGAAGGGATCTCTGCTGTTGAAACTCTTCTGGCCCGTGCCGAAGCACGTGGGTTGATACCGAAAAGCGGAGAGCAGCTGTTCGTCAGTTGAGGAACAGCTTTGCGAGGTGTGAGACGCGAAGTGCGAAGTGCGAAGCGAGAAAAATCTCTCAAGACAAAAAGCAAAAGGGGGTCTGAATTAATTCAGCCCCCCTTAACCATTTTTAGGGTTTTCACACCTCACACCTCACACCTCGCGTCTCACTACTTCTACGACAGATGCACCGCCTTGACAAACCGGGCACCGATGGATTCTGCCAGCCGGGCCAGTGTCGTCTCGTCAACCGGAGAATCAACAGAGAAGACCACCATTGCCTCACCACCTTTACCACTACGACCAAGGCTCATCGCCCCGATATTGATCTCTGCCTCACCAAGAATAGTACCAATCTTGCCAATCGAGCCAGGTCGATCTTCGTAAGACAACACCAACATGTGCTCTTCCGGAGTAAAATCGGTATCAAAGTCCCGCATCTTGACAATCTTCGGCGTTCCTTCAAAAAGAGTTCCGGCAATCGTCCGTTTACCCTGTGGCGTCTCAAGGCTCAAAGTAATCAGGTTCGAGAAGAATTCCGACTCGGTCGACCGGCTCTGTTCGACAACCAGGCCACGGCGTTCAGCCACCAGGTTGGCGTTGACCATATTGATTTCCTGGTCGGTACAGCGATTAAGCAATGCGGCTAGCCCAGCCACGGTAATCGGCATACAGTCGTGCGCGGCTAGCTTGCCGGTGTAATGAAATGAAACCTTGCCTGGATTCTCCGGCGCCAGCTGGGAGATGAAATCACCCAGGACTGCAGCCAGTTCCATAAAGGGCCGCATCTGGGCCATGAGGTCCGGGTCAAAGCGGGCAATGTTCACAGCGTTCTCCACGGGCTTGCCGTCAAGCAGGTTGAGAATCTCCTTGCTGACATCAATCGCCACATTAGTCTGCGCTTCAAAGGTGTTGGCGCCAAGATGAGGAGTAACCACCATACTCGGGTGAGCAATCAATCTCTTGAGAGTTTCGTTGTTGGGCGGCTCCTCACTCCAGACGTCAAACGCGGCGTTAGCCACCTTGCCGCTCTCCAGGGCACTCAACATGTCCGCTTCATTGACAATACCGCCGCGGGCGCAATTGACGATCAACACACCCTCTTTCATACTGGTGAAGTGCTCCGCCGTAATCAGATCGCTGGTTTCATCGTTCAAGGGTGTGTGAACAGAGATAACGTCCGCTGTGCCAACGAGCTCTTCAAGCGAAACCAGGCGGGTGCCGAAGTCGGTTGCCCTCTTCTCACTGATATACGGATCATAAACGATCACATCCATCTCGAAGGCCCGCGAGCGCAGCGCAACACGGCCACCGACCTTGCCTAACCCGATAATGCCCATGGTTTTGTGCTTGAGCTCATAGCCGGTAAAGGGGGCTCTCTGCCACTGGCCACTTTTCAGACTGGCATTGGCATCCGGAACGTTACGACACATGGAGAGCAGAATGGCCATGGAATGTTCCGCCGCCGAATTGGTGTTGCCAAAAGGCGCATTGACAACAAGGATCCCTCGCTCACTGGCAGCCGGCACATCGACGTTATCGATGCCGACTCCGGCCCGGGCGACCATCTGCAGCTTCCCGGCGTGGCTTAAGAGCTCGGCATCAACCTGGGTTCCAGAGCGAGTGATAATTGCATCATAATCGCCGATCAACTGGTACAGCTCAGATTTTTTCAGTCCGAGGCGCACGTCCAACTGAACACGGGGGTCTTTTTGCAGAAGTTCCAGACCCTTTTCCGATATCTCATCCGTAACGATAACTTTCATTTACTTCTTTCTTTCCAGAAAACCATCAACAAACAGTTTTAAAGATTTCAACGCGGAGGTGCAGAGGGTGCAGAGCAAGACGGTTGAGCTTGTTCCAGATATCGGTGTCTTACACATGTATCTCCGTGTCTCTGCGATAAGGCAAGGTTATAATGTGTATTTATTGTTTGGACTATAGGCCCGTTTTTACATAACGATTTTAAGGTGAAGGGTTCACCCTGTCAACGCCCACCACGTGGACGTCAGGACTTTCCGGAGGAGGCAAGCTGAGCCTCGGTCAACTTGATGCAGAGGCCCTCTCCAGTCGCATAAACGCTCCCGTCAAGACTGCAGACTTCGCCATGAATCATGACCTTGCGCCCCTCGACAGAAACCAGTCGCGTATTCACCTGGACCACCGTCTGGATCGGCAGCAGTTGCCGAAAGCTGACGTTGAGGTTGCCGACCACGACCGGATGACCAGCCGCCCACGCGGCCAGACCAAGGACTTCGTCAAGCACCGCGGCGATACTGCCGCCATGAGCATGGCTGGGGGGACCTTCGGTTACCGGGCCGAACCAGATACGTGCTACCAGGTTCTTCTCCAGATCGCGAAAATAGTGCATGCGAAAGCGGTTGCCGGTCCGATCTCCGGAGACAAAGCGCAAAGTTTCGCCAACCAACGCCGGGGCATCAAAGGACTCCCAACCAACCTCGCCCTGCAAATCGACTTCTGTCACAATAACCTCCCAAAGAAAATTGGGGACACTTCCCAGTTAAGGACGTGCCCCCAAGATCAGACAAAATTTGAGCAAGAACTCAGCCGTTTTCCCTCTCGAATGCTTTCATAAACCCGGCCAGTGCTTCGACACCGGCGAACGGCATGGCGTTGTAGATGGAGGCACGAATACCGCCAACGCTGCGATGACCCTTCAGTGCGTAAAGGTTCTGTTCACCGGCTTCTTTGAGGAACTTCGCTTCGAGTTCTTCGCTTGCCAGGTTGAAGCTGACATTCATGGTGCCACGGCACTCAGGCTGAATCACGCCGCGATAATAATCACCCGCATCAATGAGGTCGTAGAGGATCTTCGCCTTCTGCTCATTGATCTGCTCGATTGCTGCGATGCCGCCCTGTTCCTGCAACCACTCCAGAACCAGGCCGGTGACGTAGATGGCAAAGGTGTTGGCGGTGTTGGTCAGAGAATTGTCCTTGGCGCATTGCTCGTAGTTGAGCAGTACGGGAGTCTCTGCTGAAGCGTGGCCAAGCAGGTCCTCACGGATGACGACAATCGCAGTTCCCGAAGGTCCGAGGTTTTTCTGCAGACCGGCATAGATGCAGCCGAATTTGCTGTAGTCGATCACCCGGGAAAGAATCTCTGAGGTCTGGTCGGCAATCAGGGGAACCTTGCCGGCATCAGGGAACTCGCTGTAGCGTGAACCATAAAGCGTGTTGTTGCTGGTGATGTGCAGGTATGCGGCATCCTGGTCAACCATCTCCGGGTTAATTTTCGGAAGACGATCGTAGTTTGTCTCAGCGCTACTGGCAATAACCTGGATATCGCCGTAACCCTTTGCATCCTTGTTGGCCAGCTTGGCGAAGTTTCCGGTCTCCACATAGAGGCACTTCTTGCTCGCTGATAGGCCAGCCAGGTTCATCGGCAGAGCCGAGAACTGCATACGTGCACCACCATGAACGAAGAGGATCTTGTAGTTGTCCGGCAGGTTGGTCAGCTGACGAAAACTCTCCTGGGCAGCGATCAGGACCTGTTCAAACTGCTTGGCACGGTGGCTGACCTCGATGACGGAGACGCCCATCCCCTGAAAATCAAGAAATTCCTCGCGAATTCGTTCCATCACAGGAACTGGCAACATCGCCGGACCGGCACCGAAGTTATAAACCTGCTTGGACATGTCTTTCTCCTCTACGTGCAACTTGCATTATTGAAAAATCTATCGAAAAGAACCTTGCCGTCTTACAGCCCGGCTTATAAAGTTCGTACCTTGATAACGCCGTCAATATCTTCCAGAGCCTGTATCAGCTCAGGAGATGGTTCCTGCTCGATATCGAGGATATTGTACGCCACCTCGTCACGGCTCTTGTTGATCATATCGATGACATTCATTTCCCGATCAGCCAGGATCGAAAGGACCTGGTTGAGCATCTTCGGCACATTGCGGTTCGAAAAAGCAATGCGGAACCCACCATTACGCTCCAGGGTGATGTTCGGGAAATTAACTGCGTTTTTGATATTGCCGTTCTCAAGAAAATCAATCAGCTGATCTGCTACCATGATGGCACAGTTTTCTTCGGCTTCCTCAGTGCTGGCACCAAGATGCGGAATCGGCACAACTTTGTCGTTGCCCATCAGCTCCTGGACCGGGAAATCGGTCAGGTATTTGCCAATCCGACCATTCTCCAGGCCAAGCAGGATTGCTTCGGTATCGGCCACTTTTTCCCGTGACAGGTTGATCAGGGTCGCTCCCGGTTTGAAGCTGTCGACCAGCTCTTTGCTGATCAGGTTACGGGTTGCCTCGAGAACCGGCAGGTGCAGGGTGATTATGTCTGACTTGGAGAGTAGAGACTGCATGTTCTCCATGCGCTCGACATCACGCGAAAGGCGCCAGGCTGCGGCTACCGACAGAGCAGGGTCATAACCAAGCACTTTCATGCCAAGCATCAGACCGGTCTCGGCAACCAGCGAACCAATGGCACCAAGGCCGACCACACCAAGGGTCTTGCCCTTAAGTTCAGTGCCACCATAGGTTTTCTTGCCACCCTCGACCAGTTTGTGCAGCTCCTCGGCGCTCTTGCCTTGACCTTCTTTACGGACAAACTCTATGGCACCAACGATATCACGGGTCGACAGCAGCATTGCCGCAACGGCCAGCTCCTTGACGGCGTTGGCGTTGGCTCCCGGCGCATTGAAGACCACGATACCGCGTTCGGTGCAGTTCTTGACCGGAATATTGTTAACTCCGGCACCAGCCCTGCCGATGGCCTTGACGGAGGTGTCTATGTCGTCGGGTTGCAGCACATGGCTGCGTAACATGATCGCATCAGGAGTACCAATCTCACTGGCGATTTCGTACCTGTCAAGGGAGAATTTCTCGAGGCCCTTGACAGAGATTTTGTTATAAGTGCGGACTTTATTCATCACTGACTCCTGATTGTTTTGAACGACAAATTTTGAAACAAAAAACGCCGTACCGTCCCGGGGACGTTGGCCAGCGATTTCTGTTGTTAGCAAGTTTTATAAAAACCCACCGGAAGGCCGGTTTTACACCTTTTCAGGTGGGTTGTCAATGGGCTCAGAGGGTAATCCTGCGCGCCTCCAGATAGAAACGTTTTTCGTCTGCCTCACCCATGGAAAAGGTCTTGCGTGGCAAGGCTCCATCCCTGACGATGGTACGGAAAAGATCATGCTTTGAAATCGACGGCAGGTAGAAACCGATATTGCCCTGCTGGAGGCCCAGTTTCGTGACCGCATCATCGCCATGAATGTAGTCGATGCGCGCTTCCGAACAACCCTTCAGGTAATCGTCCAGGAAATTCTGCAGCGTCGCGACCTCAAGGGTCAGTTTCGGCTCATCAATCTTCAGAAGACCAAAGTGACCCGCAGCAACAAAGGGGATCGCATGTGCAGCACCAGCCCCTTCCGCAGCGCTGGTTGCTGCGGCGAGATCATCGAACCACTGAATTTGGCAGGGAGTGCCGGCCCGGGCATAGTAATCTTCGGCTTTTTTCAGCATATCTTCAGGGTCAACGTCAAAGAGAACCCTGTGAATCGCCTCGAACTCAAGGCCCGGGTCATGAACATTTACCAGCTCGACCAGAGCATAACGAGCCGGATGGTTCATTACATCAGAGGGGTCGGTCGCTTCGGCCTTGAGCTGCTCCCAGATCGCCTTGGCCGTTGCGAAGCTGTGATTGCCATCGCCCATTGCATAGAGCATGACCTCGTCATCATCAACATCGTAGCGTTCCTGGAAGCGCTCCTTTTCGGCCAGTTGCTCGAGAGCAGAGCGCACCTGATCAAGCAGCTCCTGCCGGTTGACTTTCCAGCCACGCAGATGTCCGCTACCCTGCATCAGTTCAAAGTCATAAGCCTGTTCCAGGTCGGCTTTAAAAAGCGGCTCTATGACCGTTTGCTCCGGATCATCGATCAGGACCATGATATGCGGCAATTCAACTGCAGCATTTTCCCTGACCCGAATACGCGGAGGAAGTCGGTCGACAATCGTTCCTTCGGTTGCCCTGATCAAAGTTTTGGCACCGGGACGGTAATCGTATGCCTCCAGATCGAGTGCAACCATCAAACCCTTCCGGGATGGTACGTGGCTGGTCTTCCGATCTAGCAGGACAAACCCTTGTTGCTGGGCTTCCAGGACACCATCCGCGAGGTATTGATCCATGCAGGAGTTGATGGCGGCAATTCGCGCATCGCCATCAGAATCTTCCAGATAAACCTCCGGAAACACCAGCCGCAGAGTTGAAGGCTGCTCGGCGACCAAGCGATCAACGGCCCGCCAGTATTCCGGCTCCGAGGTATATTGATCGCAGGCAATAACCGCCCAGCGGTTCAGATCGACGCCTGCCTTGGGGAAAAGAACGGTCGGTACTTCCAGTGCGAGCTTCGCGAAATTCATAATCGGTTCTTCCTTTAGCAGCCGGTCGGATTATCTAATGAACTGGCTGTCCGCTTGGACATTTTGACTTATCTGGTTATCTACTTCGCTCAAACAACTTATCGAAGTCAGCACAAAACCAAGCTACTTTAAGGTCAAAAGAAATTTAACAGGGATGAGCAGGATAAAGTCAAAATATTTAGGCCTTGAAATAACCATAAATGTTTGATTTTAAAGATCTCATCCTGAATATCCTGTATATCCCTGTGAAAAAAGGTTTAAGGCCTCTGGTTATAAGTTGGAGCAAAAGAAATAACCAGATTAACTTATTTCACAATCCGCAGATGCGAACCGGAGCCACCCGCATCGGGGTCCTCGGGGTTATCAGTCGGATCTTCCTCCGCATCCTGGATCGGGTCCATATTCGGCAAAGTGTTGGTCGCAACCATCTGCCGTATGCCATCAGCCACAGAGAGGCACTGCTTTGTGCAGACCTTGCGTACCGGGCACATACTGCAATCGGCCTCACCACCGGCCGCGCGCAGAGCATGGATGACAAGATCAACACTTTCTATCTGATTCAAGGGTATCAGGAACATAGGGTCTCCAAAAATTTGCTCTCCATAAGACAAAACCTTCCCAAAAGCTGCTTTTAACGTTGAGATACGGAAGCATGAAGATTTTCATTGAAAGCTTTGCTCGGCGGCTCTGCGCCTCCGCGTTGAGTCTTTTGTTACATCAAAGTTTCTTTCCAGCAACTTTGGCGAACTCCGCCAGCTTTTCCATCATCGCCTGGAAATCGGCAGGTCTCAGAGATTGCGGCCCATCACTCGCAGCAACTTCCGGATGGGGGTGCACCTCGACGATCAGGCCATCGCAGCCTGCCGCAACGGAGGCATAACACATGCTCGGCACCAGAGAAGCATGACCGGTCGCGTGCGAAGGATCGATAATGATCGGCAGATGAGTCTGCTCCTGCAGAACCGGGATCGCCGAAATATCCAAGGTGTTACGGGTTGCCGTTTCAAAGGTGCGGATACCGCGTTCACAGAGGATGACCCGCTGATTGCCCTCGGAGAGGATATACTCCGCGCTCATCAGAAATTCCTGAATGGTCGTTGCCATTCCTCTTTTGAGCAGAATCGGCTTGTCGAGTTGGCCAAGCATTTTAAGAAGGGCAAAGTTCTGGGTATTGCGAGCTCCGACCTGCATCACATCGGCATATTTTGCGACCAGGTCAACATCGCGGGGATTGACGACTTCGGTCACAATCGGCAGTCCGGTCTCTGCGCGTGCCATCGCCAGCAATTTGAGACCCTCTTCTTCCATCCCCTGGAAAGAATAAGGGCTGGACCGTGGCTTGAACGCACCACCACGCAGAACTGTGGCCCCGGCGGCCTTGACCGCATGGGCAGTTTCAAGAATCTGCTCCTCACTCTCTACAGAGCAAGGTCCGGCCATGACAACTAGCTTATCACCACCCACAGTTACACCAGGGACAATTTCAACCGAAGTCCGTTCAAGCTTGACTTCTTTGCTCGCCAGCTTGTAGGGCTTGAGGATCGGCACCACATTTTCCACCCCCGGCATCGATTCGATTGATTGCAGTACCGCCTTGCCCCGTTCATCACCGACCGCGCCGACAACATTACGCGTATCTCCATGAATAACATGAGGCTTGTAACCAAGTTCCTTGATGCGCTTCTTGACTTCGGCCAACTCATCTTTACTGGCCCCGTTCCGCATAACGATAATCATAACTTTGTCTCCTTTTGGGAAAGTTCGTGTCAGAGATTAATAAAGGCCGGCAGGGCTTTCCCGGCGGCCTTTATCGTTAACTTTCCCGAAACGAAAAAACCACAGGCGCCCCGATTGAGCCCGCCCGTGGTTTCAGTAGATCTATCGACAATTGATCGTCAACAGACTTCACCCCGGCCAGGCAAACCAAAAAAGCTGCCGAACCAAAAGGAAAAACCTGCAAACAACCAACTCTGAAAATTCATTCCGATGCCACCCTGCTGATATTTTATGGTGTTTCTTGGTAACAAAAAGCACAGAGGAAAGCAAGCAAAGAATCTGCAGCGGCTTTTCTCCTTGACATAAACGGTGCTTTTCGTTACAAATCCCTTTCCTTAGCCCAGATAGCTCAGTCGGTAGAGCAGAGGACTGAAAATCCTCGTGTCGGCAGTTCGATTCTGTCTCTGGGCACCACAAGATGTAAGGCCTCGCAATCTACCGACTGCGAGGCCTTTTTCTTTATCTTTCCACCACCCCAGCTTCCACTCTCAAACAATGCCTTGCCCCCGGTATCAGGTTGTCACCCATCGCGGATCAAATCAATATGAAGACCTTGTCTTCGCACACTGGTCTAGGCGAAACCGTTTTCTGATATAAATACTGGTTAAGCGATATCACGTAGACATGCAGCAATAAATGGCCCTTGATATATGTTTTTTGTTAATCAAATCGGCACATTATATCTAAAACAAAAAAGAGCTTACAATCTATATCGCCCATACAATTACAGGAAGCCAATTGAGGCAAACGACGACGGGCCTCCCGTTCCTGTCTGGCACAGTAAGTGCTTAATACCGGCCTATCAAAAATTTTGTAACGATTTTTCGACTAAAAAGGATCCCAGGTTCATGTCTGCCCAGACCCGTCCAAGCCGCCTCGCTTTGAGAAAATTTAGCCGATGGAAGAATTCGGAAGGATTCACACTTCTAGAGCTACTTATTGTCGTTGCCATTATTGCCACTATTGCTGCAATTGCAATTCCGACATATAGCAGCTATATCGACAAAGCGAAAAGAACAATGGCCATTTCCACTTTGGACACGATTCGCAAAGACCTGGAGAATTTCCACATAGATTACCAAAGATACCCAGACGGGATATTCTTTGCGACAGGGAAAGAAAATCCGGGCAATTTAACTGTTTTTTCTGGATCATTTACTGAGCAGATCAAGGATGACATAACCGTCACTGACGCCGACTATGTATACAATGCGGCCACCTTAACTTATGTTTTGACCGCCAGAGCCAATGACAAAGATCAGACGGTAATCACCTTAACCCCATCTGAAACCTCATATTAAGGTCCAATAATCATGGCCAGACCAAAAAGAAGAAACTATTTCATCGACAAACAGTTTCAATTGAAGTACATCGTTTTAACGGTTCTGCTTCTAATGATCTACACCTTGCTTTTTGTTGTGATCTTGGTCGTCCCTTATATAGTGCCTCTCGCCTTAGATTTCCCCATTGATGAGCAAGCCAAAGCAGCCAGGGTACTGCTGACACTGCACCACAGCATCTGGCCGGCACTCGGAGCAGTCATGCTTATTATGGGCATTGCGAGCATCTTCTTTACCCATAACATGGCCGGACCAGTTTACTGTTTCAGAAGAGTTCTCTCTGAAATTGCCGGTGGCAACCTGGATGTCTCCGCCAAGTTGAGGAAGAAGGCCGATTTCAAGGACCTGGCAGATGATCTGAACATAGTGATCGAGGAGCTGCGGACGTTTGTAAACACCCTGCAAGGGGAGCATGAGACCATGTCGTCATGCATTAACGAGCTGGAGAATCAATTCAGTGACAACCAGGTCAGCAATAAGGCAGGGAAAGAAGTAATCGATAAAATGTTGGTGAGCAATGAGAATATCGCTCAGACTCTGAAAAAGTATTCAAAGCATTAACCGTTTTCGTCAAGAATAACGCCCCCACGGACTCCTGTCGCGGGGGCGTTTCCTATGTCCTGGCAATTCCATCTTACGCGTTCAATGCGCCCGGTAGTAATAGCGGTTCAAATCGAACAAACCGGCCTGGACCGGCTGGTCCTCTTTGAAGCGTTGCTGGAACCAATCGTACCTTTCCCAGAAATCATCATCCGCCCGGTTGACCACATATTTTCTTAACCTTGAGATATCCGATTCACTGCCGCTGTAATTCGAGATCAGCTCGAAAAAGTCCGGAACGTCCTCCACATGCAGATCGAGAAAACTGTTCGGATAGGAACCGACAAAGCCACGGATAAAGTTGGCCTGGTCCTTTTCATGTTCAAAGGTCTTGTTTTCGGAAAAGAGGAAAGCAACATTATCGTGCCAGCGATTGACGACGATGGTGAAGACGAAGTCCTTCTTATCCGGCAGGCGCACACGGACATAGCCCAGGTTGAGGTTGTTGTCGGTGATCGCCTTGAAGAAGGCCGTTCCCGGCTTGGAGATCGCCCGGAAGCCCTGTAGATAATCGGCCTTGGTTTTGTACTCAGTCGGCAGTTGCGGATGTTCCTCACCGGAACCAACATAATTGGCACGATCGAAGGCGATCTTCGCGTCCGGCCGGATATGCTGCTTGACCAGTGTTTCGATGAACTCCCGCTTCGGTTCAGCGGTTGAGAACTCTATGCCGCTCGGCATATCGGCCGCAACATAGTGGACATGCTTTGCATCAACACCCGTGTACCACTTGTCCAACATCCGCTTGCGTTGTTGTTGCGGCATAAAGTTGAGGAACAGGCTCTCCCCTTCCAGACGGAGTGTATCCATGTAGAGTCTTGTGGCCAGCTGGTGGCTGAGCGTACCGTAGACATCGAAGCCGGCCACCAGGGCATAATAGATCCGCTCGAGCAGCGGGAAGTCAATCACCCACATGGTTTCCGGGAGCCCTCCGAGTACACCTTTATGAACCGAAGCGCTGTCAAAGTGGCGGTAGACCGTCAGGAGCGGTGTATCCTCCGCCCGGTTGCCTTTCCAGATTGCATCGTAGCCCAGGCCATTGTAGTTGTGGCTGGCAGTATAGGCCTGCTGTGCCGCCGCAAACCGGTCTGCAGCTTTACGGTACTCATCCTTGAAGATATTGAAGTTGCCGAAATTACTGCCGTTGGCATTCGGCGTCCGCAGATTGTCGCTCTGCTGTTTGAGGAAACCGGGATACTTGACGCTCAGGTCGTGATCAGGGTCAAGGAACATCACCCAGAACTGATCATGGATGACATTCAACGCCACCTGGCCGCGACAGACCGGCCCACGGATAAAAGTCATGATGGTGTACTGGGCGTTATCGAGCAGGAACTGATAACGGGTGCGCGGCGGGATCTGTTCGAAGGAGCGGAA
>CAZXBD010000202.1:0-95061 GCA_964638305.1 uncultured Geobacteraceae bacterium
ATTCCGAACTGATCTCAGACGGAGTGATCGATCTGGTAGAAGCTGGAATCGTGAACGGTTCACGTAAAAGCCTGCACCCCGGAAAAATCACCTGCGGTTTTTTGCTTGGCACTCAGCGTCTATACGAATGGGTTGACAACAACCCGATGGTCGAACTGCTTCGCACCGAATATGTCAATGACCCCTTTGTAGTCGCTCAGAATGACCGTATGGTTGCGATCAACTCGGCGATTGAAGTCGATTTCACCGGCCAGGTTTGCGCCGACAGTATCGGCACGAAGATGCATTCGGCGGTTGGCGGCCAGCTGGACTTTATCTATGGCGCCTCTCGTTCCAAAGGCGGTGTGCCGATTATTGCTCTGCCAAGCACCTCAACACTGCGCGATGGCAGTGTGGTAAGTAAAATCGTGCCCACGCTCAAACTTGGTGCTGGGGTGGTTACTAGCCGAAACCACGTCCATTTCGTGGTTACGGAGTTTGGTGCTGCAGAACTTTACGGTAAAACCATCCGCCAGCGAACCAAGGCACTGATCAATGTTGCTCACCCACAGTTTCGTGCAGAGATTACCGAAAAAGCCAAAGAACTGAACTACCTGTAAGGAACAATTAAGGGCTCGCAAAAGAATCTATATTGCAATGGCAGGCAACAAAAAGGTGAATCTATGCTCTGGAATAAAGAAGAGAAATGCAGACGCAGCGAAATGCAGGCCATACAACTCGGTCGGCTGCAAAAAACGGTTAGCTACGTTTATGAGAATAACCCACACTACCGGAAGAAGCTCGACGAACTGGAGATCAAACCGGGAAGCATCCGGACGCTGAAGGACATCCGCAGAATCCCCTTTACCACCAAACAGGACATTCGCGACAATTACCCGTTCAAACTCTTTACTGCCCCCCAGAAGGAGATCGTCGAGTACCATGCCACTTCCGGGACGACCGGCAAACCTGTGGTGGTTGGTTATACCAGGCAGGATCTGGAAAGTTGGAAAGAGGTCATGGCCCGAGCCTTTACTGCCGCTGGCATCACCAGTAAAGACGTTGTGCAGAACATTTACGGTTATGGCCTATTTACTGGTGGTTTAGGCGCCCATTATGGTGCGATCCAGGTTGGCGCAGCAGTGATTCCGATCTCTGGCGGCAATACCCAGAGGCAACTGATGCTGATGGAAGACTTCGGCAGCACCGTACTCACTTCCACTCCGTCGTTCCTGATGCACCTGTATGAAGCAGGCAAGGAACAGGGAGTCGACTTCCACAAGCTAAATCTCCGTGTCGGCGTTCTCGGCGCTGAGCCCTGGAGCGAAGCGATGCGCCACCAGATCCAGGACAAGTTCGGCATCAAGGCCTGCGACATATACGGGCTCTCCGAAATCATCGGCCCAGGGGTTGCCTTCGAGTGTCTGGAACGGCAGCAAGGACTGCACATCAATGAAGACTATTTCTACCCAGAGATCATCGATCCGGAAACCTGCGAGGTCCTTCCCGAAGGCGAACTGGGTGAACTGGTGTTTACAACCATCGCCAACCAGGGGCAGCCTCTGTTACGCTTCCGCACCCGGGACATTACTCGCCTCACCTACGGCACCTGCATCTGCGGCCGAAATCTGGTCAAGATGCAACGGGTCTCCGGGCGTAGTGACGATATGCTGATTATACGCGGCGTCAACGTTTTCCCCTCGCAGATCGAATCGATCATCCTCAAGCGCGAAGGGGTATCGCCCCACTACATGGTCATCGTAGAGCGTAAGGGCGCCATGGACTCATTGCGGGTCAAGGTCGAGGTCACAGAGGATTTCATGGTCAAAGCATCTGCTGACATCCTCAAGGGGACTGAGTTCGATATCCTCGAAGACGTCGCGACAGTGCACAGCAAAAAACGTAATCTGCAGCAGGACATCAAGGACGTTATCGGCATCAGCGTCGAGGTCAACCTGGTACCACCCGGCAGTATCGCGCGCAGTGAAGGTAAGGCCAAGCGAATAGAAGATCGCCGGCCCAAATAAATTATTCAGAACGTGACATTTAATCCGGCTCCCCTGCGGGAGCCAATCAACAAGGGAATGTTTTAATGAAAAAGATAATTTCCGGCAACGAAGCCATCGCTCTGGGTTTCGGAGATTTTGGCGGGGTCTTTGCCTCCGGCTACCCCGGCACCCCCAGCACCGAAACCCTCGAAGAAGTCGCCCGTCTTGGCGACGTATACTGCGAATGGGCTCCGAATGAAAAAGTTGCCCTGGAATCGGCTATCGGCGGTTCTATCGCCGGTGGGCGTTCCCTCTCGACCATGAAACATGTCGGGGTTAATGTCGCTGCCGATGCCTTGCTGACTTTGACCTACACCGGAGTCAACGCCGGATTGATTCTGATGGTCTCCGACGATCCTGGCATGCACTCCTCACAAAATGAGCAGGACAGCCGGAACTATGCCAAATTTGCCAAGGTACCGATGCTCGATCCAGCCGATTCTCAAGAGGCTTATGAGATGGTACGGGCCGGTTTCGAAATATCCGAGCAATTCGATACGCCGCTGATGCTGCGTACCACCACACGGATCTCGCACGCTAAAGGGGTGGTTATCCAGCAGGAGAAAATTGCCCCACAGATCAGCGAATGGGTCAAGGATGTCCCTAAGTACGTTATGCTGCCTAACTTCGGCAAGCTCAAGCATATCGAGGTTGAAGCGCGGCTCCTCAAACTGCAGGAATTCGCCGAAACGACTCCCTTGAATCGGATTGAGATGAGAGACACCGAGTTCGGCATCATCACCTCCGGGGTCTCTTACCAACATGTACGTGAAGCCTGCCCAGAGGCGTCCATATTGAAACTGGGGATGAGCCATCCACTACCGACACAAAAAATTCGCGAGTTCGCCAACAGCGTCAAACGCTTGGTGATCGTCGAAGAGATGGATGCCATCTTTGAGGAACAGATTCGCGCCATGGGCATCGACGTTGAGATCGGCAAGAACAAGCTGCCACTCTGCGGTGAGATTAATGCCGACATTCTCCGCGAAGCCCTCGGCGGAACCAAAATTGAGAGCGTCAGCCCGGTGAGAGGTCTGCCGCAGCGTCCACCGGTATTCTGCCCCAGCTGTGCCCACCGTGGTCTGTTCACCATTCTCAGCAAACTCAAGGTCTTCGTCTCCGGCGATATCGGCTGCTACACTCTGGGCGCTCTTCCGCCAATGAACGCCATGCATTCGGTGATCGACATGGGCGCCAGCATCAGTGCCGCCCACGGCATAGCCAAAGTCAATGCAATCGCTGGCCGAGATGAGAAACCGGTGGCCGTGATCGGCGATTCAACATTTTTCCATTCCGGGATGACCGGCCTGATGAGCATGGCCTACAACGGGGGCAATGCCCTGGTCATTATCATGGATAACCGCACCACAGGCATGACCGGTGGTCAGGAAAATCCTGGGACCGGCGTGACCTTGCAGGGAATTCCTGCACGTCAGGTTGAAATGGTTCCACTGGTCAAGGCACTAGGCATCGACAATGTCGTGGAACTTGATGCCTACGATCTCAAAGAGACCGAAGCAGCGATCAAAAAGGGCTCGAAACACCCGGCCCCTACGTGCTGATCGACAGGAATCCCTGCATTCTGCGTTACAAAATCCGCAAACCAGCCATGAACGTCGAACAGGACAATTGTACCGGCTGCAAAGCCTGCCTGAAGGTTGCTTGTATGGCCCTGGGGCTTGTCGCTGGCGGCGACAAACCAAAAGTACGCGTTGACCCCAACGTTTGTAACGGCTGCGGTATCTGCGCTCAGATGTGTAAATTCGATGCGATGCACACGCTTGAGGGAGAAAACAATGCAAATCTTTAATATCGTTATTTCCGGTGTCGGTGGCCAGGGAGTTCTAATGGCCTCCAAGGTTCTCGCCGAAAGTGCGCTCGTTAGCGGCATGGACGTCAAGCAGAACGAAGTACACGGCATGGCCCAGCGTGGCGGTAGCGTCATCAGCTTTGTCCGCATCGGCGACCAGGTCAGTTCTCCGGTAGTCATGCCAGGAAGTGCCGACCTGTTGATCTCCTTCGAACCACTGGAAGCACTGCGCTACATCCACTATCTAAAGCCGGGCGGTCGACTGGTTTACAGCAAGGTGTCCATCAACCCCAGTACGGTTGCTGCAGGGTTGGCTGTCTATCCGGCTGATGTTGAGCAACAGATTGAAGCTGGTTGTGCTGATTCGCAGGGGATCGAAGCTCTCTCTATCGCCAGGGACGCCGGCAACGGCAAGGCAGTCAACATGGTGATGGTCGGGGCGGTCATGAAATATCTTCCCCTCAAGGAAGATGTGATTACTGATGTCGTGAAGCAGATCTCCCAGGGCAAAGGAATCGAAGTCAACTTGAAGGCTTTGGCTGGCGGTGCGGCGGCGTAACTTTTGATGTATTGATAGATCAAAAGCGAAACGCAAAGGGTAAAGAACGGCGCAAAGTATTTTTTGATTTTAAAATAAAACCTGTTTTTCTTTGTGTCTTTCCCAGCTTTCCTTTGCGTCGTGAGTGAGCGTAGCGAACGGGCGTTAATCTTTTTTCGGTTCATACTGTTGTTAAGCCAACAAAAAGGAAGTCCATCATGAAACAGACATTGAAGCAGATATCGATATTCCTTGAAAATTCGCCGGGCCGTTTATACGAAGCAACCAAGGCGCTTGGCGATGCCAATCTCAACCTGAGGTCCTTGTCTATTTGTGATGTCTCAGGCTTCGGAGTGCTGAGAATTCTGATCTCCGATGTCGCCAAGGCACGCAGCGTTATCATGGAAAAACAGCTGCCGGCCCGTGTCGACGAGGTGGTTGCCGCAGAAATCAGCGACACTCCGGGCAGCCTGGCAAAAACCATCAAAGTACTGATGGAGAACAAAGTCAACGTCGACTATATGTACGCCTTGGCGGGAACCTCCTCGGGAAAAGCCGTCATGGTGTTCAGCTTTAGCGACAATGATCTGGCCATAAGATTACTGCAGGAGAACAATATTAAAATTCTCGATGCCAAAGCTTTCGGGATTCTCTAGGCCTTTGCTAAGTCTCTGCCTGAAGCATGGGCTGACCACTCATGGAGGTGGTAAAGATGGGTGATACTAACTACCGTCCGAAAAAATTTGCCGTTATCGGTGCTGGTCCCGTCGGAGGGATTGTCGCAGCTTTTCTCGCCAAGGCAGGGCATGAGGTCACTCTTTGTGACATTGTCCCTGAACTTCTTGCTCCGGCCCTTGATCCAGGAATTCTTCTTGAAGGTGCAGATAACCTTCAAGCCAGGGTGACTCGCACAACAACCCGTATTGATGATCTTCTCGACGATCCTCCCGACGTCATCTTCATCACAGTCAAAGCGACAGCCCTCCCCCTGATTGCCTCGGCTTTAGAAGGTTTTGTCGCCGAAGGTCGTTATGTGATCAGCTGGCAAAACGGCATCGATACGGAATTGGAACTGGCCCAGCACCTTGGCAATAAGGCAGTTATGCGCGGAGTGGTTAATTTTGGTTGTGTGCCCTTAAGTCCCGGCCACATCCGTCTGGCCTTTCATCATCGTCCCCATTACCTGCAGGAACTCGACCCGGAATCAAAAGACGCAGCCATCGGCATCTGTGAGGTTCTGACTGAGTGCGGTCTGGATACCGAGCACACCGACCAGATCACTGACAGAGTCTGGCGAAAGACGGTTCTCAATGCCTGCATGAATCCAATTTGTGCTGTAACCGGTATGACCATGGTGGAGATTATCAACGACCCAATCACCTTCAACCTGGTTGATGCGCTGATCAAGGAAGGGATTGCTGTTGCTCGAACCAATGAGTTTTCTCTCGGCTCAAACTATTACCCTTACGCCATCAACTACATCAAAAATGCCGGCGCTCACAAGCCCTCAATGCTTCAGGATATAGAGGCAAACCGCCGCACCGAGGTTGATTACATCAATGGCAAAATCATCAAATATGGTTTACAGGCTGGCATCCAGACCCCCTATAACAACATGATCAGAGGGCTGGTCAAAGCACTTGAACCGAAGTAACCAGAACGGTTCTCACTGAATCATTCAGAGTAAGGAACATTGCCATGAAGTTAAAACAGTTATCGATTCCCCTCGAAAATTCTCCGGGTCGACTGCACGAAGTCACCAAGGCGCTGGGCGAGGCAGGAATCAATCTCAGGGCTCACTGTATCTGCGATTCAACCCACGACTTCGGCGTACTACGGATTCTGGTCTCTGACCTGACCAAAGCTCGGGGTGTCATAATGGAGAAGTATATACCTGCTCGTGTAGATGATGTTATCGCCGTTGAGATTGAAGATGCCCCTGGCAGTCTGGCGCAACTCCTCAGCCTGTTTCTTGGGACCAAAGTCAATGTCGAATACATGTATGCCGTCGCTGGAGCGAATTTGGCAAAAGCGGTCATGGTTTTTCATTTCAGCGCCATCGATCAGGCCATCGAGATGCTGGAGAAAAATGGAGCAAAACTACTTGATGCAAAATCGTTTGGCATTCTGGTGGGGCAGGAATAAACCCAGGTTGCTATCTAAGGCAAGGATTAGTCCATAAGACTCTTTGCCACAGAAGTGTTCGCATAAAACCTGTTCAACCGTTTGATAAACAGGGAGTCAGGTATGATGCAGAAAAAAACCGATTACAGACCAAAAAAATTCGCCGTTATCGGCGCCGGACCAGTAGGTTGCATCGTTGCCGCATTTCTTTCCCGTGGAGGTTACGAAGTCACCCTCTGCGATGTCCAGTCGAGCCTTCTTGAACCAGCCCTGGATGCTGGAATCAACATTTCGGGCACAGATAACTTTCAGGCCAGAGTGGCTAAAGCCACAACCCGGATCGATGAACTGGCCGATGCCCCCCCAGATGTCGTAATCGTCACGGTAAAAGCGACGGCTCTGCCGATCATTACCTCTGCCCTGGAAGCTTTTATTAACGAAGACCGCTACGTTGTCAGTTGGCAGAACGGCATAGACACCGAACTGGTCCTCGCCGAACGACTTGGCAAAAAACAGGTAATGCGCGCGGTGGTAAACTACGGTTGCATTCTGGAAGGACCAGCAAAGGTCAAGATGGTCTTTCACCATCGTCCCCATTATCTGCAAGAGTTGGATCCAGACTCAAAAGAAGCCGCACTAGCAATCTGTCATGTTCTGACCGAGTGCGGCCTCGACACACACCACACCAATCAGATCCGCAATATGGTCTGGAGCAAGACCGTCAATAACTCTTGTATGAATGCGGTCTGCGCCGTTACCGGCAAGACCATGTTCGAAGTCATCAACGACCCGATTGTTTCCGGTCTGGTCGATTCATTGTTGAAAGAAGGGGTCAAGGTGGCCCGGGCCAATGAGCTTATGTTGGGACCTGATTACTACCTTGATTGTCTTGACTACATCAAGGACGCTGGACACCATAAGCCATCCATGTTGCAGGATATTGAAGCGAGGCGTCAAACCGAAATCGACTATATCAACGGCAAGATCATTGAATATGGTGAACGTGCCGGAGTACTTACACCTTACAACAAGACCTTGCGTAGCCTGGTCAAGGCCCTCGAGGCCTAGGAGGCTATCGGACTATACAGGCCGAAGCGAAAATTCGGAAGGTTGATACCAGATTTTGGCTCGTTTGAGAGTAATAGCCGTAGCTATTGGTCTAGAAAGAGCTGAGATATGGCCAAACAGCCGGATTTGCATCCGTAGCATGGATAGTCTGACAATCTCCTATAGATATAGCTAAAACTAAAACCTCGCGTCAATGAGTGACGCAGGTCAACACCCCGTTAGGAGGTATAAAATGAAGAGAATCTTTATCGTTTTCCCCCTGCTCGCCCTGCTGATTGTCAGCTTACTGACCAGCCCCTTGCTTGCTGCCGAGAAGAAGAAAGATCCTCTTGCGAACTGGAAGACAAAATTTGATTATTCCAAAGCTGAATACACCTACATTTTGTCTAACATTTCCCATCCAATTATTGAGGGGGTTGCCGTTGGCTACAACATCCGTGATGCCGTCTGGGAAAAATCAAACGGTCGCATTTACGTCGATTATCGTCCACTAGCGCAACTTGGCGGCGAGAAAGATGTTATTAACAAGCTCAAGCTAGGCGCCGTTCATGGCATGCTGAGTTCCTCGGTGGCAGCGCAAAATGTTGCTGACACTCTCGGCATCGTCAACCTTCCTTACGTTGTCGACACCTTCGACAAGCTCGACACCTTCCGCAATACTCCTGAGCTCTGGCAACCCTTTGCTGACAGCGCCCTGAAGAGCGGCATCATGACCGTTGATGTTACGGGATACGGCCCCTACGGTTGGGCCACTAACACCCCGGTCAAAACCATTGCCGACGCCAAGTCGATCAACTTCCGTATTGCCCAGGCACCACTCAATGCCGACTTCTACAAGGCATGGGGCATGAAGTTTACGGTCATGCCATGGCCGGACGTCCCTCAGGCGCTGCAAACTGGCGTTATCACCGGTCTGGACCACACCGCGATCGTCTGCAACATCACCAAGAAGTTCACCATAGCCAAGAACTTCACAGAGCTCGATTACGCCCAGGGCCTTTTCATCCACCTGATGAACAAGCGCTGGTTCGACAAGCTGCCCGCAGACCTGCAGAAAATCCTGATTACAGTCATCAATGAAGAGAGCACCAAAACCCGTGAACTGACCAGAAAACAGCAGGATGTCCAGGTCGCCAAGGCCAAGGAAGCTGGTGTACAATTCTTCCAGCTTTCTGCTACTGACAAGGCCACCCTGGTTAAGCAGGCCGAACCGGTTTATGCAACTTGGGGTGAGAAAATAGGCATGGATTATATGACCAAAGTTCGCACCACACTCGGCAGCAACTAACATCAGGGAAATTCCAGTTTTTATCAGAGCCGGGGAGTTCTGCTCCCCGGCTTTTTAATCACCCAGGCAATTAAATGCTAAAAAGAACAATTCAAATTGTTGATCGCGCTTTCATCATTTTCGAAGATTGGTCTCTATTGCTTTCGGTCTGCATTGCCTTGACGGTCGCCATGGCCAATGTTCTGCTACGTAAATTGACCAACGATGTCAATCTCTACTGGTCTGACGAAGTCGTGCGCAAAACGATCTACTTTTCGACTTATATCGGCTGCATTGTTGCAGTTCGTGGGCGTTCATTGATTCGCATTGACGCCTTGCCACAAATGGTCCCCGGGTTAAAAAAACCTCTGACCATGTTTGCCCACCTGGTCACCCTGGTTTTTGCTGGAGCGCTGATCTACCTTGGCGGGATGATGACGGTCATGATGTATGAGGACGAATATGCACGGACCGTAAGTCTGCAGATTCCGGAATGGATCTTCTACGCAGTGCTGCCGCTAATGGGCGTGATGACGTTTTTCCGAACCCTGCTTGTCATGGTCGAAGACTGGAAGGAGGGGGCTGCCAGCTGACAGCGGGATCCTTTTGATCTCGTCTTAAAGTTGTCTAAATAATTATGGAAACCAACTATCTGATCATCCTTATACTCCTGCTTGGCCTGCTTGCCTCAACTGTGCCGGTTTTTATGGCGCTCTTCTTTACTGGCACTGTCGGGCTGGTCTTCATGCTCGGCATCGATCCGCAGATTGTTATTGAAGTCCTCTACCGCAGTATGGATAAATTTGCCCTGGTGGTGGTGCTGTTCTTTATCCTGTGCGGCAACATCATGACCACCGGTTCGATTGTGCATAAGCTGATCAAGACCGCCAATACTTTGGTCGGATTTTTACCGGGCGGACTGGCAATGGCTGGCGTATTGGCCTGCGGCTTCTTCGGAGCGATCTCTGGATCAACGGTCGCCACTGTGGTTGCGATCGGCGGCTTCATGATCCCGGCACTGATTGAAAATGGCTATGATGAAAAGTTTTCTGTCGGCATCATGACCACCGCTCCAAACCTGGGCATCATAATCCCCCCATCGATAGCGATGATTCTCTATGCCATGGTCAGCAACGACCCGATTGAGGCCCTGTTTCTGACCGGCTTCATTCCGGGAATCATGATCATGGCAGCGATGAGTTTATACGCCTACTTTTATTGTAAGCGGAGAAATTACAAAACGCTGGAGCGGCCGAATTTCAAGGAAATAGCCGCTGTTTTCAAAGAGAGTTTCTGGGCGCTGTGTCTACCCCTGCTGATTTTTGGCGGCATCTATTCCGGAATGTTCACTGCTAACGAAGCGGCTGTGGTCGCCTGTTTCTATGCCTTCTTTGTTGAAATTTTCATCCACAAGGACATGAAGGCTGTGGATATCAAGCAGGTCATCGTCAGCTCATCGGTCACCTCGGCAACCTTGCTGATAATTGTTGCCGGGGCGTCGGTATTCGGCGAATATCTGACCTTTGAACAAATCCCGGACAAAATTGCCAATGCCGTAGTCAGCCAGATCTCATCTCCGTGGGTTTTCCTGATGGCAGTTAACATTATGTTGCTGGTGGTCGGCATGTTCATGGATATCATTTCTGCAACCCTGATACTGACCCCGATATTCTTGCCGCTGCTTTCCTCTTTCGGTATCGACACGATGCATTTCGGTCTGTTGATGACGATAAATCTGGGGATCGGCTACTGCACTCCACCGCTAGGCGTCAGCCTCTACATCTCTGGTGCTGCGGTTGACCGCAACCTGATCTACGTCTCCAAGGCGGTTATGCCATTCATTTTGATTCAGATCGTGATTCTGCTGATCCTGACCTATTGGGCAGACCTTGTCCTTTTCTTACCGCACCTGGTTTATGGCTGATGGTGACGCCACCGGGAACGAAGGAGTTTGGTATGACCCCCAGAGTATTGTTTCCTGTCGACGAGTCGGAAACAGCGCAAAAAACGATTCATGCCATCATTGCCAACCAGGAGCTGATACCGCGAGAAATTTTCCTTCTCCATGTCGTAGATGTCCATCTGGTCCATCGCCTCGTCCCTGATATCCAGAAAAACATGGTCTACGATGCTGCTAAAAAATCGGGAAACCGCATCCTTGAGAAACTTGCCAAGCCTTTTCAGGACGCAGGCTTTGAACCAAAGCTTTTGCTAGAGCTGGGCACCCCTGGCATAGAGATCATGAAAGTTGTCGAGGAACAGAATATCCAGCTGGTGATAATCGGCCGTCATCCCGGCGGTGGAGGTCTCCGTGACATCATGTTTGGGTCTGTGGCAAACTACATTGTGCATGCAGTCAAGTGCCCGGTCTTACTTTTCTGAATGCCAAAAAGCAAAGGTCCTGTATCTCATGGATGTGCAGTTTCTGCAAAGTGCTGACTTCATCGACAGCGATGCTCTCAACGTAAGGGCATTTGCGGAAGAAACGGTCCGTGACTCTCGGTCACAACACGAAAAAGCCATCGCTCTTTATTACCGGGTGCGCGATGGGATTCGCTATACACCCTACCTTGATTTTAGCGACCCTGAGATGTATCGGGCCAGCAGTGTATTACGCAACGGTTATGGCTTTTGTATTTCCAAAGCCTCACTTCTGGCCGCCTGTGGTCGCGCGCTTGGGATTCCCTCACGGCTTGGCTTTGCCGACGTCAATAACCACCTCAATACCCCCCGTTTACGTGAAATGAATGGTGGTGATTTGATGCGCTGGCATGCATTCACAGAATTCTACCTGCACGGGATTTGGGTCAAATCGACCCCTGCGTTCAACCTGGAACTCTGTACCAGGTTTCGCGTCAAGCCCTTGGAATTCAACGGTCGGGATGATTCGATCTTCCACCCTTTCGATGCCGACCAGCGCAAGCACATGGAATACGTCTGTGAGCGCGGTTCCTTTGCCGATGTCCCTTTTGACGCCATTACAACCACTTACAAGAAGTACAGTCCCAAACTGTTCGGCAACAATGCTGGCGGAGATTTCGGTGCCGATGCACAGTTTACATAGATTACGAGGAGCCCATGGATATCAGACAGCGGGTTAAGCGGCTTTTAAGCCGGATGCATAAAACTCCCCGGTACCCAAGCCAGGGCGCAGTGCTCTTTGTCGACCTTGAACAACGCAGCTGCCAACGCGGCTACATACCGCTTAATGCGATCCAGCGCTTTCTGGCTGGCCGCGGCGGCAATATGTACCTGCTCTACAATCTGCTGCAGGAAGAAAAGGAAGCTCTTGATCCCGAGGTGCCATTGATCTTCGGCGCCGGAGTCCTGACCAGCAACATGCCAGGCGCGACCCGTGGCAACGTCTCCAGTCGCTCACCGGAGAGTCGTGCAATCCTCGACAGCAACGCCGGAGACTACTTTCCTACCTATCTTAAACGCAACGGCTACGACCACCTGGTCCTCTACGGCTGCAACCCCGAGTGGACCCTGCTCAAGATTCAGCAGGAGCAAATCAGTTTCATCGATGCCACGCCCTATCGCGGCATGGACAACATTGAGTTTACCGCGTCGATTGAAGGTGATTTCAACTGCACCGAACGCAAAGACATGGCAATGGCGCGGATCAGCAGCGCCGGAGAGAACCAGGTCCTCTGCAGCGGCATCATGGCGGGGGAGAAATCGATCTGGGCCCGTGGAGGCGGTGGTGCCAAGATGGGAGCCCTGCACCTGAAGGCGATCCTCATACAGGGTAAACTTCCGGAATCAGAGCTTTCAGATACCTATAAACAGAACAGCCGGGAAATTGGCAAAAAGATCCTCGCCGCGAGCGTGGTCCAGAATGCCCTGAAGAAGGTCGGCACCCCCTTTCTTTACAAACCGAGCCGGATCCTCGGCGCCATGGGCACCAAGAACAATCAGGAGACTACCTGGCACGACAGTCTCGACGCGGACAACTTCGACCCTTATCGTCCGGGCATGAGCCGCTGCTACCAGTGCCCGGTCGGTTGCCGGGCCAACAACGACATGCTTCCGGGTGGCAAAGGCGGTTGGGGCGCCAGCGCCCTGACAGGTCTCAATGGCAACGCGAGCTACGATAAAGAGCAGAGTGCCCTGGAACATCATAAACGACGGACCTACAAAGGCATCAACAACGACGGCCATTTCGACAAGTACGACAAGGGAGAAGGTCCGGAGTACATTACCGTCGGCAAGTTCGGCCCTAACATCGGCATCAAAGAGCCAGAACAGGTACTGCGCCTGAACAACATCCTCAATGATCTGGCCCTCGACGCCTCAAGCACTGGCAGTGCTATTGCCTGGGCCATGGAACTATACCAGCGCGGCATCATCGATCAGGAGACCACAGGTGGGATTGAACTGACCTGGGGTAATTATCAGGTCGTCGAACAACTGCTGTTTATAACCGCAAGACGCGAAGGCTTCGGTGACACCATCGCCGCCTCCAGCCGTGCGGTCGAACAGGCCAAATACCCAGTAGAGGCGCTGAATTACTGCATGGCATCCAAAGGGTTATTTCAGTCCGACCCTCACGACGCCCGCATCCTCAAGGCTTTTGCCCTGGGGCTGGCTGTCGCCACCCGCGGCATGGACCACCTGCGTAATCGGGCCACTCTCGAGATCAACGCCCGCATCAACGATGATGCCGGTTTCAAGACCGCACTCTACGGCGGGAAGGTGTCCCCGGAGCCAACCTCTTACGAGGGCAAAGAGCACGCGGTACGCCGTTGCGAAAACACTTTTGCCGCCGGCGATGCGATCGGTATGTGCCGTTTCAGCACCAAGCTGTTCAATTCGCCATCAACACCCGACTTGGCGGACTTCGCTACCCAGATCAGTGAACTGACACAGTTGAACTTCAATGAAGTCCAACTGGACGAGGTCGGTCGCAACATTACCGGGCTGGAGAGAATGATCAACTTCCGCCTCGGCCTGCGGCAGGAAGATGACACCCTGCCCGCTCGCTGGTTCGATGAACCCATCATGGTCGGTCCCTTCAAAGGTGAAAAAATCGATCGTGCTCAGTTTGCATCCCTCAAAGAACGTTTCTACAGCCTGTCAGGTCTCAACTCGGCCGGCGTTCCCGCGCTCGACTGGCATGCTGTGCTTTCTAAAGTCGTCACTGGCTACAGCATCAGGGTCAAGTTTCCGTGCGCGCTTCCCGGGGCACCGGAACAGAGCATTATTGTTGATGAGCCGATCGCTCACCTGGGAGAATTGCGTCGGCATCTACGGTGCAAACTCCCTGAAGCGTCAGAGATTTTAGATGATCCGAATCTCAATATCGTCATCAACGGCAAGATGATTCTCGCCGGCGAAAATCAGACCGTAATTCCTGACGGCAGTGAGGTCTACCTGGTTTCCTACGTTTCCGGGGGGTAAGTCAACCATTGCAAGAATCACACGGCTTTTTCCACATCAACGGCAGCAAGCTCGAATATCAGCGACTCGGCCCCTCCCAGAGCGATGTCACGACGCTGGTTTTCCTGCACGAAGGACTAGGATGTTTGGCCATGTGGAGGGATTTTCCACGCCAGGTGGCACAATTGACCGGTTGCAGGGTACTGACTTACAGCCGGACTGGATATGGAGGGTCCTCACCCTGCGTACTCCCAAGACCTCTTACCTTCATGCATGATGAGGGACTCAACATCCTGCCACAGGTTATTGAAGCTGCCGATATACAAAGGGCCGTTCTGGTGGGACACAGCGATGGCGCCTCCATCGCCCTGATCAATGCCGGTGGCATTACCGACGAACGCATCCAGGGGCTGGTCCTGATGGCCCCACACGTTTTAGTCGAAGAACTCACCCTGGCCAGTATCCGTGAAGCCAAAGTCGCATACCAAAGTACCGACCTGCGTTCACGACTGGCCCGCTATCATGGAGACAAGGTTGACAACACTTTTCTCGGCTGGACTCAAGCCTGGCTGGATGAAGACTTTGAGAGCTGGAACATTGAAGAGTTCCTGCCGAAGATAGAAATTCCCACACTGTTGCTTCAAGGAGAGCTGGACAACTACGGAACACTCATGCAACTGGAAAAAATCAATAAACACCTGCCGGGCGGAGCAGACACTTTCATTCTTCCTGACTGTGGACACTCGCCTTTTCGTGAATATCCAAGCGAGACATTGCATGCGATTACTGACTTTCTGGAAAAACATCACATTTTACAGCCGGTGTAAGACCTCGACAAAAATGCATGAGGAGATGAATCAACACACAAGAGGGCTCCGCGAGCATGAAGCTGGCCCCTAAACGTGGCATCTTTTCATTGTAACTCGTTGGACCTGCCTTCTCGGGTGCTGAGTCGTTCTTCCTGAGAATGCACGTGCCATTACCCTGAATGTAAACAAGCGTAGACAAAGAACATAGCCAAACGTCACCATCATACTCACTATCAAGCATAGAACTCAGCATAAAGTCAGTGACTATGCCTCTTGCCGTGGATTCAGCAGATTCTATTTTCATGGCACGGCGCTTGCTAAATAGCTAGGGTTATAACAGCGTTCGAATCATCATATGCGACACATCGAGTATAAGCCTGTCATGCCATGAGGAGGTACAAGATGGAAAGCTCTGTCTACCAACCGACTAACCCGATCCGTTTCGTTACTGCCACAAGCCTCTATGATGGCCACGACGTTTCGATCAATATCATGCGTCGGATCATACAGGATTCAGGAGCAGAGGTTATTCACCTCGGTCACAATCGCTCTGTCAGTGAGATCGTTGACGTTGCGATTCAAGAAGACGCCCAAGGGATTGCCGTCAGTTCCTACCAGGGTGGTCATATGGAATATTTCAAGTTCATGCACGACCTGCTGCACGAAAAAGGCGCAGACCATGTGAAAATCTTCGGCGGTGGGGGCGGAGTCATTCTGCCTGAAGAGATCAAGGAACTTGAAGACTACGGTATCTGTAAAATTTTTTCCCCCGAAGACGGCCGCCGCATGGGGCTGCAGGGGATGATTAACTACAAGCTTGAGCAGTGCGACTTCCCACCGCCCAATCGACTCGATCGCGATTTGAAGCTGCTACCCGAGCGCAATCCGCAGGCGGTGGCTCGCTTGATTACCGCTGCCGAACAACTGGTCAAGCAACCGGATGAGCAGTTGCAATTGGCGCAGCAGCAGGTTCGCGAACTGGCTAGGCAAGTGCCGGTCCTCGGCATCACCGGCACCGGCGGCGCAGGCAAGAGTTCTTTGACCGATGAACTGGTACGTCGCTTCCTGCGTGATTTCGATGACAAAACCGTAGCGATTCTCTCCGTCGACCCGACGCGCAGAAGGACCGGCGGGGCCCTCCTCGGCGACCGCATCCGGATGAATGCCATCGATACGCCAAGGGTGTTCATGCGTTCTCTGGCAACCCGCGACTCACGCAGTGAGCTGTCGAAGGCAATCCGCGAAGCGCTTGACGTTCTCAAGGCGGCCGCATACGACCTGATTATCGTCGAAACCAGCGGCATTGGCCAGGGTAACGCCGGCATCGTTGAGATCTGCGACCTGTCACTCTACGTCATGACCAGCGAGTTCGGCGCTCCGACCCAGTTGGAGAAGATCGACATGCTCGATTTCGCCGACCTGGTTGCGCTGAACAAGATGGAGAAGCGCGGTGCCGAAGACGCCCTGCGCAATGTTCGCAAGCAGTACCGGCGCAATCACCACTTGTTCGACGATGATGACAAAGACGTTCCAGTATACGGCACCATCGCCAGCCAGTTCAACGACGTTGGCGTCAACCGGCTCTACTGTGCACTGATCGACAAACTCGACGACAAGTGTGAACTCGGCTGGCAATCTCACCTGGTGGCCGGAGAAGGTCAAAGTATCGCCCAACAGATCATCCCTCCGGAGCAGGTCAGCTACCTGGCCGAGATTACCCACACAGCCAGGGCTTATCGCAAGCGTGTACAGGAACAGACCGAGATTGGACGGCAATTCTATCAATTGTCTGGCGCCCAAGCATTGTTGGCTGAGAAGTGCGCCTGTCAGGTCGAGGAACTCGAGACCCTGAAGAATCAGTCCGAAAAGGCTCTTAGCGAGGAAAATCGCAAATTATTGCAAAAGTGGCCGGAGCTGAAGAAGGCTTACCGAGAAGAGGTCATGATCACCAAGGTGCGCGACAAGGAAATTCGCACCGAGTTAACCACAACCACTCTCTCCGGAACGCGCATCCCCAAGGTCTGTCTTCCTGACTTTGCAGACTACGGTGAGATTATCCGCTGGTGCATGAAGGAGAATGCCCCTGGCTTTTTCCCTTACACGGCCGGGCTCTTTCCCTTCAAGCGGACCGCTGAAGACCCGAAGCGCCAATTCGCCGGCGAAGGGACTCCGGAGCGGACCAATCGCCGCTTCCACTACCTGACCAAAGACGACGATGCCAAACGTCTTTCGACCGCCTTTGACAGCGTGACCCTTTACGGTGAAGACCCGGATGAACGTCCCGATATTTACGGCAAGGTAGGCATGAGCGGTGTGTCGATCTGCACCCAGAACGACATGGACAAGCTCTTTGCCGGCTTCGACCTCTGCGACCCGATGACCTCCGTTTCGCTGACGATCAACGGCCCGGCGCCGATGCTGCTGGCCATGTTCATGAACACCGCCGTCCGTCAGCAGTTGGAGCTGTTTCGCAATGAACACGATCGCGAACCGACAGAAGAAGAACGGGCCGAGATTCAGAGCTGCACCCTGCAGACCGTGCGCGGCACGGTGCAGGCTGACATCCTTAAGGAGGACCAGGGGCAGAATACCTGTATCTTCACTACCGAGTTCGCCCTGCGCATGATGGGCGACATCCAGCAATATTTTATAGATCAGAAGATCCGCAACTATTATTCCGTTTCGATCAGCGGCTACCACATTGCCGAAGCAGGCGCCAACCCGATCAGCCAACTGGCCTTTACCCTCTCCAACGGCTTCACTTTCGTTGAATACTATTTGTCACGTGGTATGCATATCGATGACTTTGCCGGCAACCTGTCGTTTTTCTTCAGCAATGGCCTTGACCCGGAATACACAGTTATCGGCCGAGTGGCACGACGAATCTGGTCAGTAGTCATGCGCGACCGTTACGGAGCCAACAAGAAGAGCCAGATGCTCAAATACCACATCCAAACCTCAGGCCGCTCGCTGCATGCCCAGGAGATGAATTTCAATGATATCCGCACGACCCTGCAGGCACTGATGGCCGTCTATGACAACTGCAACTCCCTTCACACCAATGCCTATGACGAGGCGATCACAACCCCGACAGAGGAATCGGTACGCCGGGCAATGGCGATCCAGATGATCATCAACAAGGAACTTGGCCTGGTCAAGAATGAGAACTCGATGCAGGGGTCTTTCATTATCGAAGAACTGACCGACCTTGTCGAAGAGGCGGTTCTGGACCAGTTCGAGAAAATCAGTCAGCGTGGCGGCGTGCTCGGAGCGATGGAGACCCTCTACCAACGGACCAAGGTCCAGGAAGAATCGATGCTCTATGAACACCAGAAACACACCGGCGAGCTGCCGATCATCGGCGTCAATACCTACCTGAACCCTAGAAACGAAGCAGAAGGTTACGAAATCCCTGGCGAGCTGGCCCGTTCAACCGATGAGGAGAAGCGCCACCAACTCGACAATTTGCGCGCCTTCCAGGCAGAACATGCCGCAGCAGCACCCGAGGCCCTCAAACGCATGCAACAAGCCGCCGAAAGTGGCGGCAACATCTTCGCCGAGCTGATGGAGGCGGTCAAAGTCGCCTCACTCGGGCAGATCAGTGCTGCGTTGTATGAGGTCGGTGGACAATATCGCCGCAATATGTAAGGGCTGATGAAAAATCACCCTCTGCGTTGCTGCATTGGTCCGCATCGCTGCGGAGTAGCTGCCGCTACGTCTCACTCCTTGCCCTGCGTGCGCCTAGCATCCGGAGGTTTTTGATCCGCCCTGGGAAAGGGTAGGAGCGCCCCATGAGTGCCATGGAGGCGACGGCTTTTCAAAGAAACTCTCTATCCCAACTGAACTGAGGAGATTCTGATGTTTGATGTCGAGCGCAAAGGTGACATCGAGATATTGCGCATGCAGTACGGACCAGCCAACGCCATGGACTTGAACTTTTGTTTTGAATTGACCAAAAAAATTCAGCAACTGGCGGAATCTTCTTCCGGCGCGATGGTGTTGACCGGGCAGGGGAAGATTTTTTCTGCCGGGGTTGACCTTCCGCAACTGTTAGAGGGGGGAGTTGAATATGTTCATCTGTTCCTCTATGCACTTGATGAAATGCTGAAAACCCTCTTCTTCTGCCCTAAGCCGGTCGTCGCGGCGGTCAATGGTCACGCGATCGCCGGCGGCTGCCTGATGGCCTGTGGCGCAGATCGGCGCTTGATGGTCGCTGGCAAGGCACGGATCGGGGTCCCCGAATTACGCGTCGGGGTACCCTTTCCGACTGTTGTGCTGGAAATCATGCGCGCCAGAACCGGTTCGCCCTTCTTTGAAGAGGTTGTGCTCGGAGGCGCGACCTATGTCGCACTGGACGCGCTGAACAAAGGTTTGATCGATGGCATTGTCGAACCGGAACAGCTGCTGACCGAGGCGATCACAGTGGCTGAATCCTTAGCCGCGATTCGACCTGAACTATACGCTCTGTCCAAGCAGCAGGCTCGCCAGCCAACGCGTGAGGCGATCGATTCGCGCACCGGGCTGGATGAGGCTGAAATTGTTGCTCTCTGGGAATCGGCAGAGACTCGAGCCGCCGTTCAAGCGTTTGTGGATCGTACGCTCAAATAATAGCCGTGTTTTGTTATTCAATGGAGACATGAACTGTCTTTGAACGGAGAAGAAGCTAGAGTTTTCGTTTCCTGCGACCTTCCGTTATCACCTAAAAAACTTCCTACTTGACGACTCCTTAAATTTTAGGCAGTTTATTACGACTTTTGCCTAGTGGTTGAATGTAAGGAGATAACATGTCCGTTGAATACAAAATTGGCGAAAAATTGCGTCAGTTGCGCGAGTCCAAGGAAATGACGATTGAACAACTGGCCGAGCAGAGTCAATGTCACGCTGAGCAGATCCGGCAGATTGAGGAGGGTGCACTGGTCCCATCACTCACCCCACTGATGGAGATTTCACGTGCTTTGGGCGTGCGCCTCGGCACCCTGCTGGATGATGATCCGATCGAAGGGCCGGTCATTTTCAAATCGACTGAATCGCCCAACGTGCTTCGGTTCTCAGGCAAAGACCCCAAAGCAGCCAGCAGCAACCTCGATTTCTACTCCATGGGAGCCGGCAAGCGGGATCGACACATGGAACCCTTCATGATTGATGTCAAACCGCGCAACGGAGAAGCGCCACCACTGTCCGCCCATGAAGGTGAAGAATTCATCTACGTTCTCTCCGGTGCCATCCAGATCAACTACGGCAAAAACACTTATGAGTTGGAAACAGGAGAGAGTATCTACTACGACTCGATCGTACCCCACGATGTCCACGCCAAGGGCAGTGGAAACGCGCGCATCCTGGCGGTTGTTTACGCACCAAGCTAACCGGAGTTATCGCAATGCCCTATACAGATAAAACCATTGGTGCGTTTCTGGAGGAACAGGTCAAGAACCTGCCGGATCATGAATTCATTGTCTACCCCGACCGTGATCTGCGTTTCACCTTCCGCCAGTTCAACGAACGCGTTAACCAGCTAGCCAAGGGGCTGCTATCGATCGGCATCAGTAAAGGCGACAATGTCGGTATATGGGCGACCAACGTACCTGACTGGACGACCTTCATGTTTGCCACCGCCAAGATCGGCGCGGTGCTGGTCACCATCAACACTCATTACCGCAGCTTCGAACTCGAGTATCTGATCAAGCAGGCCGATCTCAAGGCACTGGCACTGATTGACAGCTTCCGCGACCATGACTACCTGCAGACTATCAACCAACTGATCCCGGAGCTCACCAGCAGCCAGCGGGGCCAGTTGAGAAGCGAGAAGTTCCCGGAACTGCGCAACGTCATTTTCATCGGTCAGGAAAAACATCGCGGCATGTACAATACACGCGAGTTGATGCTGCTCGGCGATCAATTTGACAACAGCGAACTCGATAGCATAAAAGAAGCCCTTTGTCAGCATGACGTCATCAACATGCAGTACACTTCCGGAACGACCGGTTTCCCCAAGGGAGTTATGCTCAGCCACTACAACATTCTTAACAACGGCTACTTCATTGGCGAGCGACAGAAATTCACAGAAAAGGACCGGCTCTGTCTGCCGGTGCCACTCTTTCACTGCTTCGGCTGCGTACTCGGGGTCATGGCGGCGCTAACCCACGGTACGACCTTGGTACCTCTGGAACTATTTGATCCGCTACTGGTGCTGGCGGCAGTGCAGAAAGAAAAGTGCACCGCGGTCTATGGTGTGCCGACTATGTTCATAGCAGAGCTGTCACACCCGATGTTCGATATGTTCGATCTCAGCTCCCTGCGCACCGGCATCATGGCCGGCTCCCCCTGCCCGGAAGAGACGATGCGGCAGGTGATGGAAAAGATGCACTGCACAGACATCACTATCGCATACGGCCTGACCGAGGCCTCACCGGTCATCACCCAGACTCGCACCGACGATTCGGTCGCCCAACGCACCGGCACCGTCGGTGCCGCTCTGCCGGAGATCGAGGTCAAGATCATTGATCCAGAGACCAGTAAGGAAGTCGCCTTAGGCGAACGTGGCGAACTCTGCTGCCGCGGCTACAGCGTCATGAAGGGCTATTACAACATGCCTGAGCAGACATCCGCTGCGGTCGATGCCGACGAATGGCTGCATTCAGGAGACCAGGCCGAAGTCGACGGAGATGGCTATTATAAGATCACCGGCCGAATCAAGGACATGATCATTCGCGGAGGAGAGAACATCTACCCTCGTGAGATAGAGGAATTCCTCTACACCATGAACGGCGTTCTCGATGTGCAGGTGGTCGGTCTCCCGGACCAAAAGTACGGCGAGGTGGTCGGTGCCTTCATCATCCGCAAAGAAGGCGCGGATATCACCGAAGAGGATGTTATAGATTTCACCCGCAGCCGTATTGCACCCTACAAAAAGCCAAAGTATGTTATTTTTATAGATTCCTACCCGATGACTGCGAGCGGCAAAATCCAGAAGTACAAGCTGCGCGAGATCGCCTGTGATAAGCTCAACATCACGGGGTCTGTATTCTCTGAGGAATCACTAGAGGAACCGGTGAGCTAACAAACTTCAGTGGCTATCTGAGCAAATCATGAAATGCTACGATTTCTACCATGATCCTTCAAAGCGGCCCATCTGACGTGGAAGCGTTCGTCGGAGACGATAAATGGCATTTAAGAGCGTCAGAACGTCACGGCAAATCTACATTTTCAACAATTTATTATTAGGATGTAAACAATGCAGAAAGAATCTCCACAGATGATACAGATTCGATGGCACGGTCGTGGTGGTCAAGGTGCAATCACAGCAGCCAAGGTCGTTGCTGAAGCTGCCTTCAAGAGTGGCTACGCTGGTGTCGCAATGGCGCCGACCTTCGGCACAGAAAGGCGTGGCGCTCCAGTCTGCACATCGTTAAAAATTGCCAAAAGGAAAATCTACGATCTGTCGCCGATCGTATCACCAGACATCGTCGTGGTCCTTGATTATCTGATTCTCAACGAAGTCGATGTAACTGCCGGCCTAAAGCCAGGTGGTCTTCTGGTTATCAACAGTCCCCACCCAGTAGAAAAACATAAATACCCCAATTATCGTGTAGCCGTTGCTAATGTCACGAAGTTGGGGATAGAGGCTGGACTCCGCAAAGGTATTGTTAACAGTGGCATTATAGGTGTTCTTTCCAAGGCCTCCGGGCTGGTAAACATTGACCTGCTGACGAATTGCATCACCAAAGAGTTCTACAATCGCAGACCTGAAGAAAATGCCAAGTCTGCCCATTTGGCCTTCGAATCAACGCAGATGCAGGGAACGAAAACAGGAGGAGCAGATGCCTGATCCACGCTTTAAGATATTGACATCAGCAAGCACATCCGGTCCCGGCGACGCCGGTCGCACAGGCTCATGGAGAGTTGAGCGACCGATCATCGACTACAGCAAATGCACTCCGTCCAAAACCGGCAGGCATACATGCCATCTTTGTTGGCTCTACTGTCCTGACAGCACTGTCAGCAAAGATCTTGAACCTCAGATAGATCTCGAGTACTGCAAGGGCTGCTCAATCTGTGCAGAAGAATGTCCTACGGGCGCGATTAGTATGGTTTCTGAGGAAGAGTTCACTGGAGGAGACAAGGATGAATAACAGCTTTATTGAATCGGGCAATGTTGCCGCAGCTCTGGCTGTCAAGCTCGCATGTGCAGAAGTCATAGCCGCCTACCCGATCACGCCACAAACGCCGGTCACTGAGAAACTTTCTGAAATGATCACGCTTGGTGAAATGGATGCTGAATATATTGCCGTTGAGAGCGAACACAGTGCTCTGGGTGTCTGTATCGGAGCAGCGAGTGCCGGAGCACGATCTTTTACTGCGACCTCTTCGAACGGGCTGCTTTATATGAGTGAACAGCTACATTGGGCAGCAGGCGCCCGGCTGCCGATGGTCATGTGCGTTGTCAACCGTGGCGTTGGTGCTCCCTGGTCAGTCTGGAACGATCATCAGGATGCAATCAGCCAACGTGATGCAGGCTGGATCCAGGTCTTTGCCAAGGACCATCAGGAAATTGTCGACATGACTATCAAGGCCTTCCGGTTAGCTGAGCTGGTCCATATCCCGGTAATGGTCAATTATGACGGTTATTACCTCTCACACACCTACATGCCTTTCGAACTGCCAAATGCTGAGGATGTCAAAGCTTTTTTACCCGACTATGAATACAAGCACACCCTGAATCCCGAGCGTCCCGAGAGCCTGAACACTGTCACCTTGCCTGATGCGCGCGTTGACATTAATGGTGTTAAGCGGCCCGGCTACATGGAGATCCGTAAGAACCTGCATGATGAAATGCGCCTCGCCATGGATGTCTGGGAAGAAATCGATGCTGATTATCACAAGAGCTTTGGCCGCGGCGGCAACCCAATCTGTGATCCATATTGCTGCGATGACGCCGAATTCATAGTTGTCGCTATGGGGACCCTAGCAAACCAGTTCCATGATGTCGTCGATCAGCTTAGGGAGGAAGGTTACAAGGTTGGCGTTCTGGCTTTACAAATGTACCGTCCTTTCCCTACCAGCCATATCGCCAAAATTCTACAACCGGCCAAAAGCGTTCTGGTCTTTGAAAAAGGTTTAAGTTACGGCAACCAGGGAGCGCTTTATGCAGACCTCAAATCGGCCCTCTACCCGTACCCGGCAAGACCGACGCTACATAATTTCATCACCGGCCTAGGCGGCCGTGAAATCCGCACAGAAAACCTTTATCAGTCGGTGAAAGATATTTGCCTGAATGAAGAGACGTTAAAGCCTGAACAAATAGATACTCCACAATGGATTGGACTACAGTTATGAGCACAACAGCAAAAACAAACGTCATCAACCTGACCGAAGAAGAGTTTGTGCACCCTGGAAACCGGGCTTGCACTGGATGCGGTCTAAGCATCCTCTACCGCATCGGCATGAAGGCACTCGGTCGCGACTGTATTTTCGTCGTCCCCCCCAGCTGCTTGACAGTATTGCAGGGACTTTATCCGATTTCTGCTACCCAGATGCCTGTTCTTAACTGCACTTTCGCCTCGACCGCAGCCATTGCCACCGGTGTTCGAGCCGCCATGAAGAGACGCGGCAAGAAGACCCAGGTGGTTGCCTGGGCAGGTGATGGCGGCACTGCGGACATCGGCATCCAGGCTTTATCTGGAGCTCTTGAGCGCAATGAAGATATCATCTACATCTGCTACGACAATGAAGCCTACATGAACACGGGGGTCCAGAGGTCTGGGACAACCCCCCGTAGAGGCTTGACGACGACAACCCCATACTCCGGCAAAAAGGAAAACAGCAAGAATGTACCGGAGATTGTCGCCGCTCACAATCCTGCCTACATTGCAACATGTTCTGCCAGCTATCCACTTGATTTCCACGACAAACTGCTCAAGGCCAAAGAGATCCGTGGGCTGAAATACATCCACATTCAGACGCCTTGCCCTCCTGGATGGGGCATTGAAGAGCACAAAACCGTGGCAATCGGCCGCATGGCAGTTGAATCTGGTCTTTTTGACCTTTATGAAATAGAAAACGGCAAGAAACAGCTAACAGGACAGTCATCAAAGCAATTGAAAAAGAAATCGTTGCGACCGGTCAGTGACTATGTAAACCTCCAGACCCGCTACAATGCTTATGATGAAGAGCACGTTATCGCTTTACAGGCCACGATTGACCGAAAGTGGGAGAAATACAGAAAAGAATTTCCACAAGAGTGAAACTAGATATCACGAAAGTTATCTTTTACTAAAAAAACAGGAGCTTTTATGGGCTCCTGTTTTTTTAGTATTCATCTACCATGAGGTGTCATTAATCGTCTAAACATTCACTTTTGCTAGCAACTGGTTGCTCCGATCAAGAAAACGTGACATTTGTTCCTGATCGAAAGCCCGACAAGTCAACATGGCAAGGTCATAAACCTGAGCGACCAGAAGAGACGCACTCTCCTCTTTCTGCTCATCATGGAGTTGCACAATGTTCTGGACCACCGGACTGGCCGTATTCACCAGCAATGACGGGCCTTTATCTGACAAGGGGATATCTTTCCCCAGAGTTCTGGTCATTTCCTGAAAGCGGCGGTCCTGCTCTGAGAAAAGAGCCATGGCAGGGACAGATTCATCTTTAAGGCTCTCGACACGCACTTCGAGATTTTCCTCACCCAGGTAATTCTTGAAAATATCGACAATTTTTTCATCACGGGTTTTACCATCTTCTCCCTGAACCAGGTCTCCTGATTTATCCTGTTGAATAAGGTTCTCTGTCACATCAGCATCGACTCTGGCGAACTTCATCTCGGAGTTTTTCATTTCCAGAAACTGGATAAAGTGCGAATCAATTTGTGCATCCATCACCAGAACATCAACACCTTGTGCCTTGAACAATTTGAGATATGTCGCCTGTGCAACCTCATCGTTGGTGTAATAGACAGTCGTTGCTTTTGCAGCGGCACTGTTTTCCAGATATTCCGGCAAGGTAATCCAATCATCTGAACCACTTATAGCAAACAGTGTCTGGTCTTTTAGCTTGTCGTAAAACTTGTCGTCACGCATCATGCCGAACTTGATAAAGGTATGGATATCGGCCCAAACTTTGGAAAAAGCTTTGCGATCCTGCTTGTCGAGCTCAACCAGTTTTCCAGCAACACGACTCGTAATGACGTCTCTGATTTTTCGAACCTGTGGTTCGTTCTGCAGGTAACTGCGCGACACATTCAAGGGCAGGTCAGGAGCATCAAGACAACCTTGCAGAGGGGTTAAAAACTCAGGAATCAACTCGACACAGTTGTCACTGACAAAGACCTGGTTGCAGAAAAGCTTGATATGACTTTTGGTGACATCAAATTCTGTGGTCAGCTTGGGAAAGTAGAGAATCCCCTTCAGGTTGAAAGGAAAATCGATATTGAGATGAATCCAGAACAGAGGATCATCCGAAAAGGGATAAAGTTTGCGGTAGAAATCTATGTAATCGTCATCACTTAGTTCGGTGGCCATACGTGTCCAGAGAGGGTTTTGATCATTGACCACATCCCCTTCCAGATGGATGGCAACAGGCAGAAAATTGCAGTAACGAGTGAGGACTTCACGTACACGGGCCGGTTCCAGAAATTCCAGTTCGTCATCATCCAGGTGCAGGATGATTTCCGTGCCACGTTCCTCAAGTTTAATTTCAGAGAGCTCATAACTGGTTGAGCCATCACACGACCAGTGAGCGCCAGATGCGCCCTCCTGATAGCTGAGCGAGCGAATTTCAACCTGCTTCGCAACCATGAACGCCGAATAAAAACCAAGTCCAAAATGGCCGATAATCTGGCTTTTATCATCCAGGTCCTTGAATTTCTCAATAAATTCTTCGGCCGAGGAGAATGCCATCTGGTTGATATAGCGACGGATTTCATCGGCGCTCATACCAATGCCGTTATCTTTGATCGTCAAGGTCTTGTTGTCCTTATCCAACTGGACATCAACCCGATACTCATCTGCTTTCTGCAATCCTTCAACCAGGTTCACATGCTGCATTTTATGAATCGCATCAACAGCATTGGAAACGAGTTCACGTAAAAAAATCTCTTTCTCGCTGTAGAGCCATTTTTTGATAATCGGAAAGATATTTTCCGTATGAATGGAAATTGTGCCCTGCTCTGCTGATTTCTTCTTTGTCATAAAAAAACCTCCCGGGAGTTTAATCGTCCGGAAGGAAGATAGTTACGATACGAAGGAATGTCAAGGCTCGCAGTCTGTCAGGCATCAATGAGCGGAGCAACAGTGAACGGGTCAGGCACCATAAACGACACCGATCGTATCCGGGACCTGCTCTTTCTGCAGCATCAACCTGAGGTCACGGTAGTACTCAACATTCAACTGCAGAGGGGCATCGGAAGAATTAAAAGCGACGGTGGCGTCATATTGACGAACCCCCCAACCAAGGCAGAGGACACAGAGCAGCATGGGGAGCGCGACCCGGGCAATAAAATACAGGGAATGGCCGAGCGTGCGACCCCAGAAGCGGCGTAACACAGCAAGGACTGCATCCTGTTGACCGGCAAGCACCAGGTAAAGGGAGATTGCAGCAACGTAAAGGGCGAACAGGCCAAAAACAATATGTGCATTCATGACACTGACCTCCAGAGAGCGGAAGGGCATAATGCAACAAACATTTTATCCAATTATATGCAAATTATCGTTAAAGGCAAGGGCAACGAAACAACGTTCTTATATATCAAACGCCTCCCCCTAGTTACCGATGATCTTCACCAGCACACGCTTGCGACGTCGACCGTCAAACTCGCCATAAAAAATCTGTTCCCACGGGCCAAAGTCCAACTGTCCTGATGTGACTGCAACCACTACTTCACGCCCCATGATGGTTCTCTTAAGGTGCCCATCGCCGTTATCCTCACCGGTATTGTTATGCTGATAGAGTGTTAAAGGTTCGTGGGGTGCCAATTGTTCCAGCCAGCGCTCAAAATCCTGATGAAGGCCTCTCTCGTCATCATTGATAAAAACGGATGCCGTAATATGCATGGCATTACAAAGAATCAGGCCCTCCTGAATACCGCTTTCCCTGAGACACGCATCAACCTTGGAAGTGATATTAACAAAGCCGCGACGTTCAGGCACTTCAAACCAGAGTTCTTTTCGATAAGACTGCATGTGGGCTCCTTTGACGGTATAATATTGACGGTTGAATACTTGTCGGTGCAAAAACAAGCATGATAATATGACTCAGGCATTTTAGCCGTCACACAAGGACGGTTTTGTGTAGCAGGAAAGCCCGGACAACTTAAATGTTAACCTACTCCAAAAAACTGGCAAGCAGGGCTTTTCTTTCCGGCCTCGTATGCCTCGCAGCTTGCTTCTGTTGCACGCCTTCATTGATGGCGGCTTCCCGGCAAAACAACCAGAACAGCACCCAAACGATCCAACCGGAAACAACTGCCGGCCTGCAAACTTTTTTTCAGGCATTGGACTATGACTGGATGCACCTCGAGAATAGTGTCCCACCATTCATTCTCGAAACGATTCCGGCTGACATCAATAACTCAGTCGGCACTGCCGCGAAGAAGCGGACTTTCTTTATGGGCCTCCTGCCGATGATCCTCATGTCCAACCAGGAGATAGCAAGAGAGCGTGCTGAGACACTGCAGATATTGGAAAAACACAGTGAACATAAATTAAAAATCGATGACCGGGAACGTTTGGCTGAGATATCAAAACGTTACGGGTTGCGTGGCAACCCACTCGTTGACCACCGGAAACGCTCTCGCTTATTGCGCAGAGTTGACACCATCCCGCCATCTCTCGTACTGGCACAGGCGGCCAATGAATCCGCCTGGGGAACCTCCCGGTTTGCCCAAGAGGGAAACAATCTTTTTGGCGAGTGGACGTTCAAGCCGGGCAGCGGCATTGTCCCGAAGGGCCGTCCGCCCGGAGAAATCTACGAAGTTCGTAAGTTCGCGAGTCTTTACGAGTCAATTCGCAGCTACATGAATAATCTCAACCGACACGGTGCTTACCGCGAACTGCGTGAGATCAGATATGAGCTGCGCAAATCAGGACAACCGGTTTCGGGGAAGGCGCTGGCGAAAGGCCTGCTGAAATACTCACAGCGTGGAGAGGACTATATTCGGGAGATTCAGCTGATGATTCAGCAGAACAAGTTATCAAGAGCCAACCTTGCTTCTCTACGTCAACCACAAACCGAGAAGCTGACCAGTATCAGCACATCCGGAAGCGGCCTGTTCTCAACGAGGAATAAAACTATTGGACACACCAAAACAGATTAAAGCAAATAAAGTTAGATGCTTAGAACCTGCCTCTCCCTCCCACAAAAAGGCCTAAACAGCCCAATAAGACAAATTTTGAGACCAATATTTATTTTTATTGCATATCAGTGCTTGTGAAAATAAGCTTTTTTGACCATTCGCTTGATTCAATAAAATATTAGGGTAAACACATAAGTAATTTGTTGCAGCCTCCTCGGCTGCACAGAGGTTGCCCTGCTCCCACCCCCCTCCGGTGAGCGGGGCTTTTTTATTTGTCAGGGTTAGTAAGAATTTCGAATTTTTGCCAATTCCACACCATCAAACAATGTGAGAGGATAAATAATAATCCAGATGACTGGATTCGAACCAGTGTCCCCTGACCCCGAATCCTTTACATGAATCTTCTCCCCAAACCTGACCCTTCTTCTCTAGCCTCCCTACACCTTTTTTGTCTCCTGTGGGTCGATAGACATCATTCTAAAGCCTAGTATAATTTTGGTGGATAATTAGCGTTTTAAAATGTCGTCTAGCCATGAAATTCCGTCAGAGCAATCAGCTCAATATAAGGAGGAATAAGGATGGGCAACTACAGTCTATCGTTGAGTTGGCATTCCAGGGTAATCAGCTTCGTCGTTCTTTTCCTTGTCTTTGGTTTTCAAGCTGTCGGTTGTGCAGCAGAAGCTGGTGAATTTAGCGGAAAATGGATTGCCAATGGTGTTAAAGAGGTTTTTATCTCCAACAGCGACATACAGATTTATACCTTCAATTTCTCCGGCCATGTAAATCTTCAGTCAAGTCTCGGCAAAAAAAATGATTACTGGGCTGAATGTGTCGGTCTATCAGACTCCGCGACCGGTGCCACTGCCCGTTGTGTCTGGAAGGACCTTGATGGCGCGGAAATCTATGTCTCACTGCAAAGTGGTGCAATACAAAAAGACAAACGAGTCACCGGAACCATCCTAGGTGGTAGCGAGAAACTGGAAGGAATCAGTGGAGAATTTTCCTACAGGTGGTCATCCGTCTCCACTCAATTACATGAAAATGGCAGAAAAACGACGATAACTGGTCAGACTTTGGACTTGAGTGGCAGTTACGTGATTCCCTGAGGGTAGCTCTTGTGTTCAGCAGATTTATTCGTACATAAGGAGACATTGTATGTGGATCGTTGAGTTACTGGTCGTGCTGTTTTTTATCTGGCTCGGTGCCCGGATGGGGAGCATCGGTATCGGTTTTGCCGGCGGATTTGGTGTTCTGGTCCTCGCTTTTGGCTTCGGTCTTGAGCCGGGGGCTATCCCGGTGGATGTCATCCTCATCATCATGGGGGTCATCGCTGCGATCGCCGCTATGCAGGAAGCAGGGGGGCTTGATTACCTCGTTCACATTGCGGCAAATATTTTGAAAAGCAAACCGAAATATATCACCTTCCTGGCCCCGATGGTCACTTACTGGATGACTATTTTTGCGGGCACTGGACACACTGCCTTTTCAACTCTTCCGGTCATCGCAGAAGTCGCTAAACGTGAGGGAATAAGACCTTCACGCCCTCTGTCGATAGCTACTGTCGCTTCTCAGATCGCCATTACCGCATCACCGATTTCTGCAGCCGTGGTGTTTTTCTCCAGTGAGCTGGAAAAAGTTGGTGTCGACTATGTCGAGTTACTGATGATCGCGATTCCCAGCAGCTTCCTGGCGGTCATGATTGGTGCGGTTGTTGCCAATTTCATGGGTAAGGATCTTAAGGATGATCCCATCTACCAGGAACGTCTGGCAAAAGGGCAGGTCAATATAGAAGTGGAAGAGGATAATGAACAGGAGATTCCCGCGGAAGCAAAAAGGTCAGTGTTGATTTTTGCCCTCAGTATTGTCTGCGTGGTTTTTTATGCAACAGCAATCAGTGACACAATCGGCCTGATCAAGGAGCCGATCCTCTCGCGCAACGATGCGATTGTCACCTTTATGCTAGCTGCAGCGTCCATGATCACTCTCTTGTGCAAGGTCGATGCAAAAAGAATCCTTAATGCCGCCACCTTCAAGTCGGGCATGAGCGCCTGTATCTGTGTACTGGGGGTCGCCTGGCTCGGTACGACTTTTGTCACGGCACACATTGAAGAGATTAACGTCTTTGCCGGTGGGATACTCGAGTCAAACCCCTGGACATTGGCCGTGGTTCTCTTCTTCGCTTCCATGTTGCTCTATTCTCAGGCAGCCACCACTAAGGCTCTGATGCCGGCAGCTCTGGCTCTTGGCGTCTCTCCCATTGCCGCGATAGCAGCCTTTTCTGCCGTTAGTGCCCTCTTCGTGTTGCCAACTTATCCTACTCTCATTGCCGCTGTTGAGTTCGACGATACCGGGTCGACACAGATCGGTAAACTTGTCTTCAATCACCCCTTTCTGATCCCCGGCACAGTGACGATCGTTGCTGCAGTTATCCTGGGGTTTGTGTTTGGTGGGATTATCCTTTAACACCAGTCAATTGATAATAAAGGAGTCATAATCATGATCCTCGAAGAACAGATCATTAAACAGGCAGCCAAAGGCTCGGGCATCAGTGAAGAAGATATTCGAATCTTTTTTGAAGTAGGGGAAACGCGGACTTATCAAGCCAATGACTGGCTCTTTCAAGAGTCGACTCCCAGGTCCTGGGCCGGAATCGTTCTGGATGGCGATGTCGAGCTAGTTCGGGGCCTGCACGGCTCCTCCAGGCACATCGGCTCCCTGATCTCAGGGACGCTGATCAGTGAAGGGGCCTTTTTAGGCGATGACGCTCATAGCACAGGAGCCTTTACCCGCCACGGGACAACCGTTTGGCAGATCTCCAAAGAAAAGCTTGATGCCTACCGAGAAGAGAAGCCCGAGCTCTTCTACCGGATTGTTGCGCGGGTTGCGGTCGGCATCAACAGGCGTTTGCAAAGTTTGTCCGATCAGATCTACCAGGATGACCAGGAAGTCCGTGAAGTAGGAGGTTTTCGCCTGGAACACGATTCTCTGGGCCAGCGCGAAATTCCGGACCATGCTTACTACGGGGTCCAGACCCAGAGGGCTATGGAGAATTTCGCTATTTCAGGTGTTTTTGTCAGTAATTTTGAGCATCTGGTTGAGGGTCTTGCCATGACGAAGAAGGCGGCGGCACTGGCAAATCAGCAACTGGGAGTTCTCGACGAGGGAAAAGCACAAGCGATCTGCAGTGCCTGTGACGAACTTCTGGATGGCAAATTGCGTGAGCATTTCGCCGTCGATATGTTCCAGGGTGGGGCTGGCACCTCAACCAATATGAACGCCAATGAAGTAATCGCTAATCGCGGTCTCGAGTTCATGGGGTATCGCAAGGGGGAATATGAACACTTGCACCCCAATGATCACGTCAACTGTTCCCAGTCAACCAACGACGCTTATCCGACCTCGATTAAACTGGCCGTTCTGTTGTCACATCGAGAGCTGGCCAGGGCGATGAAAGAGCTGAAGAAGTCGCTGCAAGCCAAGGGCGATGAGTTCAGTGATGTATTGAAGATGGGACGCACCGAAAATCAGGACGCGGTACCGATGACCCTCGGCCAGGAGTTCAGCGCCTACGCGATTATGATTGGTAGTGCCATGGCTGCAATTGAAGGGGCCTGTCACGAGTTTCAGGCCATCAACATGGGAGCAACGGCAATCGGAACGGGTATCAACAGTCCTCCCGGATATGCCAACCTGGTGACCAAAAAGCTCACCGAAGTCAGCGGTTTTGAACTTCGCCGTGCAGAGAACCTGGTTGAAGCGACACAGAATGCCGGAACATTTGTTCAGATGTCCGCCACTCTTAAGCGCGCCGCCGTACAAATCTCAAAGATTTGCAACGATCTACGCTGGCTCTCTTCTGGCCCTCGCTGTGGTCTCAACGAGATCAACCTGCCGCCGATGCAGCCCGGATCATCCATCATGCCGGGCAAGGTCAATCCGGCCATCCCGGAAGTTGTCAATCAGATTTGCTTCCAGGTGATCGGTTATGACGCTGTTGTCTCAATGGCCGCTGAAGCGAGCGAACTGGAACTGTGTATGGCCGAGCCGATCATCGCTTTCGATCTGTTGCACGGCATGATGATCCTGAAAAATGCCTGTGTGACTCTCGCCTCGCGCTGCATTGTGGGGATCGAGGCCAACCGGGAGATCTGCCGTGGCTACGTCGAGAACAGTATCGGCCTGGTAACCGCGTTGGTGCCCGTCATTGGTTATGAGCAATCCGCAGCAATTGCCAAGGAGGCACTCAAAACGGGTGGGAGCGTCTATACTCTGGTTCTTGAAAAAGGCTTGCTTTCAAAAGAACAGCTCGATGATATGTTACGTCCTGAGAATATGACAGACCCCCGGGAGATTCCTCACGAAAAGATATAATTAGTTTTTTTTGGGCTGTGCGCTTGAGTCCACCACACACGACATTAGGACTAACCCGCAAAATGATGGCCACCTGGATCAATTCCGAGTGGCCATTTTTATTTGTCAGGAGTAGTAAAAATTTCGCGCACTCAAAACAATGCGAGAGGATAAACAAGATAACCATACCTTGACCTAAACACCCGGTTGAATATGCTTTCACAGTCTTATTTATGAAGGTTTCTGAGAATGCAGGGGGAAGATGAACAATGACCACAAGCCATCCGCATGAACGGTGGGTGGCTTTTTGTGTTTTTGGAAACATCAATTAGTACGATTAACCGTGTTCACTTTTCGTGGGTAAGGCCATCTTTAAGCAGAATTGCCATTTCACAAAATTACCTGATCGTCTAAGATGTCATTGTCTTTCAGTGACGGACAACGAAGCTTGATAACTGTTTCCCTAATGAGGTGAGATGTGCACGGCTGGACCGGAAAAATACTGACGGTCAACCTGACCGAACAAACAACTGACGAACTGATACTCCACCCGGATGTTTACGTGCGTAACATCGGTGGCAAGGGGTTGTCCGGTGAATTGCTGTTTGAACATTTCTGCCATACATGGGATGACCCGCAGATGCCTCTGGCATTCATGACGGGACCGCTGAACAATACATCTTCGCCGACATCGGGGCGTATGACAGTCATGTCCCGCTCCCCGCTGACCGGGGCCGTATGTGATGCATCTGTCGGAGGTAAACTGGGAACGGTCCTCAAGCGAGCTGGATACGACGGTGTTGTCGTGACGGGCAAGAGCGATGACTGGTGTGGTCTGAGCATCAGTGAAAACGGTGTTGCTTTCCGCAACGCGGCACATCTGGCGGGTCTTCCGGTGCCTGACATCCAATCGCAGTTGTCAGCAGTACCCGGTATGCAAAACGGCGCCCATGCCATGGTGGGCCCGGCCGCAGAAAACGGCGTGCGTTATGCCGCTATTGTGTTCGACGGCCATTACTTTGCCGGACGTGGCGGGCTAGGCCTGGTGATGGCAGAGAAAAAACTGAAATTTATCTCTGTCAGCGGCAGCCTTAAAACCGAAGTGTTCGACCGCGATGAACTGAAGGCGGCGCAGGAGGAGATATACCGGCTGGTTTCCGCATCCCCAGTGCTCACAGGGGATTTGGGTATCACCAACTACGGGACCGGAGCCCTGTATGACCTGATGCGTAGCCGTCGGATGATGCCTACAAATAATTTCCGGCAAACATATTTTGAGCACTCGCCGTCGATGAATGCTTATGCCTATAAAAAACATTACGACACAAAAAAATTCGGCTGTGCCGGATGCCATATCCTGTGCAAAAAGGTCGGCGCTAAGGGGGAGGTCATCCCGGAGTTTGAGACAATGTCCCACTTCAGCGCATTGGTAGGCAACGCGGACCTGGATGCGGTTGTTGCTGCCAACCGGATATGTAACGAGGCGGGAATGGATACTATTTCCGCCGCTGTCGCTCTTGCGACTTATGCGGAAATAACCGGACAAGAAATTACCCCGGAAAAACTTTTGGGGATGCTCGAAAATATAGCTTCAGGTCGGGGAGACGGTGCTGCGCTTGGTCAGGGGGCCTTGCGTTTTGCCAAAGAGTCCGGCCGACCGGAAGCCGCTATGGTCTCAAAGGGATTGGAGTTCCCCGCATATGACCCCCGGGGCGCCCACGGCATGGCGTTGGCTTATGCAACCTCAACCCGTGGCGGTTGCCACCTGCGGGCGTATCCTGTCTCCCATGAGATATTACGTAAGCCCGTCGCAACGGACCGGTTTTCATTGAGCGGCAAGGCGCGAATTATCAAGATAAGTGAAGATATGAATGCGGTGGTCGACTCACTGACTGCCTGTAAGTTTCTGTTCTTTGCCGCATCTCTGGAAGAATACGCCCGGGCACTGAATGGTGTCACCGGGATAAAGACTTCCGCACAGGAACTGCTCAAGGTCGGAGAGCGTATCTACTACCGTGAACGTATCATGAACGCCCGTAACGGCTTCGCCGCCGATGACGACGACATTCCTGTGCGCTTTTTTAAGGAAAGCGGCAGCAGTAGCGAGTCTATCCGTGTTGCGCCGATCAACAGGAGTGAATTTTTACAGGAACGGGCGGCTTATTATCGCATCCGGGGGCTTGATGAAAAGGGTATGCCGACACCGGGAAAATGCGAAGAGCTGGGGCTGTCATGCTGAAATTGCTGAACAAGTATGAGGAGAAGTTGGTTGCCCACGGATTGTGCTCCTCCGGCGCGCCGTTGGTCGGCGGGATTAACGATACTGTTATCTGGAACCGCGAAGATCCCTTGGCTGAAGAATTGGAAAAAATCATCGGTGGCCTGAATATAAACAGCATGATCTTTGCCCGTCCAGTGGAGCCTTTTTTCAGCATCCTGAACTATCACTGCCGCCGCAGCGATACCGAGTTTGTCCCCGAAGATACCGAGACCCGTACCTTCCTCCATTCAATCCCCGTGGCTCGTTCAATGGCTGCGACAGAGATTATCCCGCTGCTGCAAAAACGCAAAGGTTGTGTGGTCGAGGGGCATGGGATAATCGCTTTCGGAACTGTCAGCCCGGAGCAGGCATTTGTGGTGTTCAGTTCCATTATCTTTTCTGCGTTCGTCAAGTTCTTTGTAGATTATGCTTATTCTCTCCACGCCGGGATTACGGATGAGGAAGCAGGAAAAATGATGCCGGACGTTCTGGCCGCATATGAACAGTTTTTACCGGACAGCACAGAAGCAGACCTTGAAACGGGTTTTTTTTCAGAGGATGATGATATTGTCAGGGCAATGGTCCATGCAGGGCAGGCGACGGTTGACGCGCGGATGGTCGATTCGTTCTTCGGAAATATTTCATACTTTGTAAATGATACCGTGTATATCAGCCAGACGGGATCGTCTATGGACGAACTTGAGGGCTGTGTCGACGCTTGCCCCCTCGATGACTCCGCCAGCACAGGGATCACTGCTTCCAGCGAACTGGTGGCGCATCGTGATATATATCTGGGTGGAGGCAACCGGGCGATACTCCACGGGCACCCTAAATTCAGTGTGATCATGTCGATGCTGTGTTTTGAGGAAGAGTGTGAGTACAGGGGGAAATGTCACATTAAATGTGACAAAGAGCGCTTTGTGGACGATATTCCGGTGATTCCCGGCGAAGTAGGTACCGGGCCAAGAGGGCTTAGCAATACACTCCCTCCCGCAGTGCAGGGCCGTCGGGGGGCAATCGTATATGGACACGGTGTCTTTACTGTCGGCAAAAAAGATTTCCGTGACCCATTTGCCAATCTCTCAGAGATTGAGAAGTTGTGCCGGGATGCCTATCTGAAGATTATCTCTGGCTCTTCTGGAGTCTCACCGCAAAGTTAATTTCCTGGCATGCTGTACACCGCCTGCGACCTGACCTTTTTGATTCTCAAAAAGTTGCTGAACAGACCTTTGGCTATTGATAATCTATATAACGATACCAAGACTAAAAATGAACTACTGTAGTTGATATGTCACTGAAGATTCTCATAAGTCACGACTTCTGAGACGGAAATCGGCTTCTTGTTGATAGAGGTATTCAGTAAGCTGTTTAATCAACAAAACTATGGCCACCAGGGTTCGATCCGGGTGGCCATTTTTCGTTCTAATTTGGTTACAAACTATCGAACCAATTGTTTTCATGTTATTAGTGCGTCAAATCTCTTTTCTTCTGAAAAAAATCATCCTGATCAATTTCACCAGCTGCGTATCGTTGTTCAAGAATAGACAAGGCTGAAGGCTTATTAACATCTTGATTGCTGTTTTTTTGTCTGCTTGAAGTTAGGGTGCGAATCAGGGTGAAGAGCAAGAAGAGACCTACGGCCCAAAAGATAAAAGGGAAAAAGCCACCAAAATGCATCCCGTAAAAAATCCCATCTGGGCCACAAAACCAATTACCGAAAGTATTTGAATGCATAATGCCTCCCCAACTGTTTGACGATTCGCAAAAGCTTTCTTAATGTTGACTATGTCCGCACTGATGATCATGTCCATGCCATGGATGGAAGAGACCGCACCCACCCAATGTAAAAATTGAAGTTAAGAGGAATAATGCGATGAGTAGTTTTGCTAATGCTTTCATAACTACCTCCTTTAGCTTTGAGGGTTTGACGTATGAAGGAGGAAATAGTTTACAGCTAAGCAAATATTTATGAAACTGAATTAATTGTTTTTTGGCTTAAGGTTCTCACAAATCACGACTAACAGTAATCCCTGCAACCCAACGAACAGTATTCTTATATATATTCTCGCAACTCATTCTTGGATCACCTAAGGATATTTAGAACACCAAAAACAACACTTACCCTTCAGGAGAAATCTTTGTCTCTGGCAGCGCCCCTACGGGCTATCAACGAGGAACAGAACCATCGGGCATCTTTCTTCCACCAAGGCGAACCCATAACTGACTGAACCAGTACCAAGGTTTGCCATGTGGACCAGATGCCGTCAGGGTGTACTTACTGCGTCTTCCGGAGAGTGGTTGCGACGCTTCTACCTCATACAGCCCTTCCCCCTCATTCAACAGCCTGATCTGGCACTCCGATGGCCCCGGCACGAAACAGCGCAGAGAGCTTTTGTCAACACTCTCCTGCTTCATGTAAAACCTCAACTTTGGTGGGTTTTCATCCATAATTACAGTGCTTTGAGGATCCACAATATCGACAGACAAGGCTTTCATAAAGAGCTTGTCACGGAACCCCGCTATAGAAACATAATCACCACCAACAGGGAATCGCGGCAGATAAAATGGATCCTGTTCCGCAGTCACAACACCAGACTGTTGGCCAAAAGCCGCCTGAAAACCGGACGCTTTGACCAGGGCGACCAATTCCGGAGAGAATTCACCATAGGGATAGGCAAACAACTTGGGAGAGAACCCCAGATGATCCTCAAAGGCCTGTTGTGAGAGACGCAGATCGGCAGTTACACGCAAAGCCCACTCATCATCGTTCTCACCATCCAGCCTGTTGAGCAGATAGGCATGGCCGGCGGAGTGGTTGCCTATTTCAACCCCCTCCTTCTGAAGAGATCGGAGCTCCCGCCAGGCAAGGAAATCTCCGCCGCCAACCGTATCAGTGCTGACAAAGAGAGTGACGGGGTAACCGTACTGCCTGAGCAATGGCCAGCCATCAGTGAGAAATGAACGATAAGCATCATCAACGGTAATGACCGCGCAACGTTGCGGGAGAGCTGTACCCGTTCGTAAATTTTCAACAACCTGGCCAAGCGTGAGCACTGTGAACTGCTTCTGTTTGAGCAGCTCCAGCTGAGCTCGAAAATCCTCAAGAGCAATGTTAGTCGAGGAATAACGGGAATCGTTAAAACGATGATAAACAAAGACATTTGCCTGATCAGCAAAAGCAGGTTGACCCAACAAAAGCATAACAACCAGCGTGAACAGGAAAGGACTCCACCAGCAACTATGGCTTGCCCTTGTCACTTCGCGGCTGCTTGACTTTTGACCGCAGGTAACGGCGAATACTGTTGCGTGCACGCGGTGTAACGGCCCACTCCAGCCATTTAGGCAAGACTGTCGGGCGGTCGGCGGTTTCGACATCGACTTGATCTCCATCCATCAGACGGGCTTTAAGTTGACGGGTTTTACCATTTATACGAACGCGCACAGCGCGTAACCCCAGCTGTTCATGGATATCAAAAGCAAAGTCCAGGGCGCTGCTTCCTTCCGGTAGCGAGCGGACATCTCCCAATGGCGTGTAAACCTGGATCGAAGCAGAGGCCAATCGCAGACTTTCCATGTCGAAAGCCGACTCACCCTCAATCAGTGACTGCATCAGGTCTTCAAATTTCGAGCTCCTGAATTCAAACCCTGGCGCCAAGACCCCCGATTCGTTAAACCGGGAAAGCTTGCGGGTGGTTATTTCTACCCGCAAACGGACCTCACCGGCCTGAACACTGGTCTTTAATGCCTGGTAACCATATTGTGACGGCGTATGCAGGTGGTCACGCAACTTCCCGGGTATCGGCGGGTACAGACGATGCAACAGTCCGAGAGCATGATAGGCGTCCATGGAACGATCAACCAGAATGTCCAGAGTATAGAGCGCCGGAAGGCCGCGAATAGTCGTCCGCGCGGCGGCAATGGAAAACGGCCGCCAGCGATCCCTGGCCAAAGCGTCTATTTTGTAATGTTCAAGAATGTTGTGCACTTCGGAACGAATCCGACCAAGGGTGGCTTCATGATTCTGGCGCAACTCGTTGACAGCAATATCGTAGCGTTCGGCCCGGGTCGGGTAGAGGATTGTCAGTGAAAGTGCATCGAGTTGCGTGGCAACACGACCCATGCCAAGATGTCTCGCTAAGGGGACGTAAATAGTACGTGTCTCTTCGGCAATCAGACGTTGCTTTTCCGGATTCAGGGCCTGAATGGTTTGCAGGTTATCAATCCGGTCCCAGAATTTCAGGCAAAGAACCCTGATATCCCTTACCGCCAGCAGAACCTGTTTGCGATACGTCTGTTCTTTAAGAACATCGCGACTGAGGAGATGATCGTCAACCTTGGTCAGGCCATCGACCAGAAGGCCGATTTCCATACCGAAGACTTCGCTGATATCTTCCAGGGTCGTCGGTGTGTCTTCAACAACATCATGCAGGAGCGCAGAGATAACGGAAGCAAAATCCATCCAGTGACGAGCGGCCATATGAGCGACCCGCAGCGGGTGGAAAAAGTATGGTTCTCCAGACTTTCGCACCTGTCGACGGTGGGCCTCCAGCGCTAGATCTATCGCCTTTTGCAGATCATCAATCGATTTATCAAGAATGCTCTCGCTGAGGCTGCCGCCATAATGCGTGACCAATAGCTCCATGATCTCATTGATCAGGCGCTGCTGGCGCTTGTCATCATATTTTTCCGGCGCATCGGGCGGGGCTATCGGTTGACGAATACTGTCCACTTAACAATACTTTCAGACAGGGGTTTATATGGCTCCTGAACCCGTTAGAAAACTACCGGCGAAGAATTGCCAACAGATTCGCACAGGGCCCAGATGATATTAAAACAGAAAGGGCGGCCTCGCAACAAGGTTACGATTCAAAACATTATAAACGTGCCATTACCCAGGGGGCCAGGTCATATCCCGGCCTCCGAGCAGATGAAAATGGATGTGCCAAACCACTTGGCCGCCACCTTCATTACAGTTATTGACAATTCGGAAACCCTCTTCGGAAAACCCTCTATCATGGGCAATTTTCCCGGCCACCTGAAAGATATGTCCAATTAATTCATTGTCTGCTGTCGTCAGATCAAGAGTTGTACGGATATGCTTGCGAGGCACGATCAGAATATGACAGGGGGCCTGCGGATTAATATCTTCAATAGCGACGATTTTCTCATCCTGGTAAATGAACTTTCCGGGGATTTCCCCCGAGATGATTTTACAAAAGATGCATTTGTCCGGCATGCTCTCCTCCTTCCTCAATGATTGTATCAACGGAGTCCACGTTCAGGGGAACGACGTGCCAACGTTCACGAGCAGCACGTTTACCTAAATCTAAATTATGACTGAAGAGGATCAATTGTCCATCCGCCGAAGCCAGATCAACGAGATTGAGCGTTGTCGCCAGTCGCTTCTGATCGAGGTGAACAAACGGGTCGTCAAGCATTAGAGGCAGAGAGCGCCCGTCGTCGCGGACTTTTGCAAGGGCAACACGCAACGCCAGATAAACCGCGTCAGTCGTCCCTCTACTGAAGTTCTCAACGGGCATCCAACGCCTGCCATCGACATGAACCGAAGGTGTCATATTCTCATCAAGCTTTAACGCCGGATAGCGCCCGCCGGTAATTTTACTAAAAAGCTTACTTGCTTCTTCGTTCAAACCGGCCAGATGTGCCCGGCCGAATTCATCGACTGCGTCAGCGAGCAGTGTGATGGCTTTGCGCAAAATGGCTATGCGCTCTTCCAGGGCCCGTTTGCGTTTATAAAGAGGGGAGTCATCGCTAGTCGCTCCGGGATGTTGAGCAGAAGAAGATTGCCTAGCTTGAGACTTTAACTCATGCAAACGCAACTCTTTGTTCTTTAATTCCTCCGCAAATTCTGCCATACGGGCATCAAGTTGTCGCAGTTCCTGTTCCGTATCTTCAATCTCCGTTGAATCCCCGGCGTCATGAATCTCTTCGCAAACGCTTGTGCCAGTGTCCTCATGGACCTCGTCACCTGCGACTGGCGAATCACCGTGTTTCCACCAGGCTTCAAGCAGCTCATGATGCTTGGTGACAAGTTTTTGCAATCGGACCAGATCAATCGCGGAGGAAGGCAAGCGAAGAGCTTCACAGCGCTCACTCAGTTCTGCCTGCATCTTCTGGGCTGCCAGCTTTTTCTGATCAAGCCGGTTACGCTCTTTACAACACTCATCTAGGGCCTTTTTCCTGACCATGTAACGCCAGCCACCCCAGCTGAGCAGCAGGGCGCAACCCGCCAGGGAACCAAGAGGAATCCAGAAAGGTTGAAAGCTTCGCCACCAAGCAACCGCAGCAGTTGCACCAAGAAAAACGGATACGCCACAAAGAGCCAACCAGGGGAACAGGGGAATCTTTTTTTCGCGGCTGTTAAGAAGTGCGAATGGTTGCTGCAGTGCAGCGAGTTCCTTCCTGATTTTTGCAGCTTCGGACAATACCTCAGGTAATTCTCTGGGCAAGACAGGCGGCAAACCGACAGCGACAAGCTGGTCGGACAAAGAGCCCTTGCCAACCGGTGGTTTCCCGGCTTCCGGTTTCTTCTCAACCACAGCAGGAGAGGATTCTTCCGGTTTTTCGTTCAGCCGTTTGCGAACATGCTCAACATAGCGCAGTCCTTTTTCGTATTCCTGGCGATCATCCGCCAATTCATCGGCAAGTTTTTCTATCTGCGCATCGGTATCAGCAAGGTTGTCGATTTCAACGAAAACGGGAACGGGAACGGATAAGGCAGGCGCGGTCTCACCCTGCTCGGCCAACTGTTGGCAGACTTCTTCGTATTCACGGTCTTTTTGTTTGTCACGACCCCAGGGATTGTCGCTCGTAAGTTGAAAATGCTCATCAAGAAGATCATCAAGGATTTTCGCATAATCCGTTTCCGCCGTACCACTGACCAGGGAACGAAGTTTCTGGGCCAGCTCTTCGCCGCTCCACTCCTGCGGATGGTGGCCAAAGAAATAAGTGGCCCGGAACAAACGCTCATCTGAGAGGCCTAACAGAGACTCGATCAAGGCGCGATATTCACGACAAGTAGCACTACGTCCTCGCAACGGGACTTTCCCGGAAAATTGCGACAAGACATGGTACAGGTCATCCTTTTCAACCAGTTCAACTTCATCTGTCACCAGATTGCGCTTGACCTGGATCGTACGGTCCGGCCCCTCAAAAAAGAGAGATGCTGAACAGACGCTACGCCCCCAGGGTTGAAACATTTCCAGGCGATCAGTGCCAAACAGCACAGCGGGAACAGCCTCAGAGAGGGTTGATTTACCCGCCTCATTGGGCCCGATCACCAGGTTCATCCCACGTCGAAACTCTATGACCTGACCGCGGAATCGACCGAAGTTTTCCAATTCTACACTGCGCAATATCATGAGGAATCGCCTTCCATGGCCTGAAATCGCTGCATGAGCAACTGCAGTGCGCCCTCCAAGAGAGCCAATTCGCCACTATCGGCATGCTCTGCCTGCTCCAGGACCATGCGGACGAGTACGCCACGAACACTCTCTTCCCGAGACAGAGCCTCTATGTGCGCACTACCCAGTAAACGCATCATAATTCACCCTCATCGAAAAATTCCGGATAGTAACAAACATTCTGATGACATGCCGCGCCAAATCTTTCCCGGTGAGCGGCCATTGCCTTATGTTGATATTCGCTAAAATCTTTACAACTCTCTGCCAGAGCAATAAACTCTCTTGTCAAGATTACGTTCCTGACTTTCTGCGCTGCCGGGGCACCGCGACCGACCAGTTTCAAGCCGTTAATACCGGCCTTTTTCAGATGGGGGATGGCGCAAAGACCGCAACCATGACGTCGGTTCGTCTCAGACCAGCTAGCCTGTCGCATCATCGCCCGCTGCAACTCAGGTGATATCGTATCCGTGAGCGAAGCAACATCATACGTAATCTCACAGGGCCAGATCTTCTCGGCACTTGAATGATGAAAGGTACAGAGCCCTTCCGTATTAGGACATTTGCCTACCAGCATAAAAGCATCACACAAGACACCCGGCACCTGTTGAATAATCGACGCCATGTCGGCTACGCTCAGATGTCTGGGCAAAACGGCTCTCTGTATGCCCTGCTCTGCCATAAAACGGAGAGCTCCGGAGTTTGTCAGATGAGCGAGAGTGCTGGCGTGATATTCAAGTTCGGGGTGGCGTTTTTTCAACAGGCGCAACAACCCGACATCCGCAAGAATCAGGCTGTCGATGCCCAGAGTAAACATGCGGTCAACATATTCGATCAGCAGGGGTAACTGCTCGTCAGTATAGAAAGGAGCGTTCAGAGTCAACGCGAAGCTCCGCTCAGAGGCATGGACCAGCGAGATAATCTCGGACAATTCCTCTTCTGAAGAAATCTGCGCTGCAGAAAAGGTTCGTTGGTTGAGAGATGCGGAGAGACTGTAATCATCCCATTCAGCAGGGATGTAGCCACCGTAAAGCTCATCGGCCCCAGCTTCCAGGATTAGACCTGCTTCTTTGAAATTATCGACTGGCGATACAATACGCATACTCAACTGTTTTCCCGGTATTTCCAGATATTGTCGCGCCGGTAATCCCACCAGGCAGGATCCGCTTCGGCGGTCAGACTCTCACCAACCAGCAGCAGTGTCAAAGCAGGGCGCGGATTGGGGCTGTCAATATTGAAAAAGTCTCTGGAGCCTACCGTTGCAACGATCGTATCAAGGGTGGCTACAATGATTTCCTCATCATGCAAGCCGACCCGGTGTGCCAAAGCGATCGGAACATCTTTCGTGTAGCCATTTCGCAATTGGCCGACCAATTTTTCCAAGGGCAGGTTATTCATGTAAATCAGAAGTGAAACACCCGGTGCGGCGAGATCGCCCATGGTCGGTGCGTCGGGACCATCACCAAGCGTGCGTGGCGAAGCCAGAATAGCTCGGCTGCAGACCCCGGGGAGATCGAGAGTCTTCTTCAAAAGAGCGGAGGCAGCATTGGCGGCTCCGACACCCGGAACAACTACTGCCAGGTCACCCAGAGCGTCAACGACCGCCTGAAAGGGTGAATAGAAGGTCAAATCACCCGGGACCAGAAAACCGACCGGGCCGTTGGTCAGCTGACCCTTGATCATTTCTATCAGATCGGCAAAATAGTAATCAAAGGGGACAAAGACCTCCTTGCCCTCTAAGAACGCTGCAAAAGGCTGGTCAAAAAGTGGCGGCACGTAAACAACCTGGCACTCTCCGAGTAAACGCTCTGCACGCAGGGTCAACAGTTCCGGATCACCGGGACCGGCGCCCAGGAAATAGGCCTGATGACTCATGATATTGTCTCCATGCGCAGATGAATCAAAAACTCACGATTGCCCTTTGGCCCGAGGATAGGACTTTCGCAAACGGCCACAACCTGACAGCCAAGTTGCTCTGCCACATCTTTTATTTTGTCGACAACCTGGGTATGCTGCTGCGGATCACGAACAACGCCCCCCTTGCCGACCTGCCCTTTTCCTACTTCAAACTGCGGTTTAATCAGAGCGACGATGTCACTGCCAGACGACATCAAAGTGAGGGTCGGAGGTAATACTTTCTCCAGCGAAATAAAAGAGGCGTCAATCACGGCAAGATCAGGAATGAAATCGAGTTGTTCAGAGGTTAAATGCCTGATATTGGTGCGCTCAAGGTTAACGACCCTGTCGTCATCCCGAAGTTTCCACGCCAACTGGCCATATCCGACATCGACGGCCACAACCCTCACCGCTCCATTTTGCAGGAGACAGTCCGTAAAGCCACCGGTTGAAGCGCCAACATCAATAGCGTTGCGACCTGCAACATCTATATCGAAGTTTTCCAGGGCTTTGGCCAACTTCATTCCACCGCGTGATACATAAGGGATATCCTCGCCCCTCAAGCGCACCGAAGCAGCAACATCAACCTGGGTGCCGACCTTATCTACAGTCTGGTCGTTGACGACGACACGGCCAGCCAGGATCAAGGCTCTGGCCCGTTCTCGCGAACCAGCCAGTTGCCGCTGCACCATCAGTTTATCAATTCTTTCCTTGGTAGCCATTGGACCTGCACCACAGGGAGATTCTAAATTGTTGCCAGAAGACGTTCTCTCGACATATCAGTGTCACGACACAGACAGCGATCAAGAAACTGTTCAAAAACCTGCGTCAGCCAGTCGACCTGCTCCAGTAATGCATGTCCGGCAGGAACCAGATGGAACCTCGCCTGGTGAGTCCTGGCGAAATCGATGACAGCCTCAATCGGCACGACATCATCATTCCAACCATGAATAACTGCCAGTTCGCGGCAAATTGGCGACGGTGTTTGTTCGGCATATCCGGGCAGTCCGAAAGCTGGTGCCATGAGGAATAAGCCGACCGGTCGCACCACTTGCGACGCTACCGTTGCGACGTACCCGCCCATGCTTGAGCCAACCAGCACAACCGGGCCCTGTAACGAATTAACTTCATCGATCAACCGGGCGACACGCAGTTCGGGATCCCGATTATCAGTGTCGTCGCGACTGATTACACGGCACCCGCTACGTTCTGCCACCTTGGAGAGCGCCCGGATTTTTGTTCCCCATGGACCACTTTCACGCCCATGGGCGAAAATTACGGTAAAACCTTGCATCTTTATGCCTCAATAAAATTGATGGGGACTATAGCATGATTCCGGATTGAAACCCACCGTCATGATACGATTATTTGTGTGATTTTGGCCTGCAGAACCAACATCGAAAGGTAAAAATTAGCATATAAATAAAATTAAAGGTTAAGCAGGAAGGCTCTGTACGCACAAAGCCCGCCAGAAAGGGCGGGCTTTGTTTTGTTCGACTTGAATTAAGTTCGATTTTGTAACTGTTATTGCGAACCGAAATATTTACGAACTGCCCTTCTTAACCGGGCGGCCCTCAAGAATCCATTTCTGTATGCCGCCGTCTACAACCACGACATCAGTGAAGCCTTGACCAACAAGGTAGCGTGCCGCAGTAGGAGACCTCTTGCCTTTGAGGCACAAGACAATGATCTCTTTATTCTTATCCAGTTCTGATGTGTTCAGATGCAACTCATTCAGCGGAATATGTACTCTTTTGTTATGATATATATAAAATTTACGCAAATCGTCGCTGAAATTGACATCAAGCAGAATGACCTGCTCATTGGCGAGTTTACTCGCAAGCGTCGATGTAGATATTCTGGTCACTTCTACATTAGGAATCTTTTTGACCGTAACGGTCGGATAGCCAGCCGCAGTCCAGCCAGGGAGACCTTCACGAAAAGCATAAACATTCTTGTAACCAAGCTCGACAGCCTTCTCGGCAGCCCGCCAGGAAGCAACGCACTTCGTGCCGAGGCAATAGAATATAAGCTTCTGTGATTTGTCCTTTGGCAATCCCGTTTCCAGTTGGTCCATCGGGACATTGACCGAGCCCTTAATGCTCAGATTATCAAATTCGATCGGGCTGAGCGGAAAGATCACTAAAACATCATCAGTGACCATCATCTCCTTGACTGCTTGCGCATCAACTTCTGTATATTCTTTATTCCCCGCCTGGACGCTGAACGAAGTCAGCAAAATGACCAGAGCCACTAAAGAAATGATTTTTTTTCTCCCCGTAAACATTTGATTATCCTCCCTTTTTATGAGTATTAAAAAAAATTGACGAAATTACTATAATCAAAAGCAAGTTAGATGCCAACCTATTTTTACAAACAAAGCAATTATGAGTCGGGATTGGTATTAGAGAGGTTCGTCAGCTAAAAGCAGAAAGCAACGCGGCGCTTACCTGCTCCGACCAGTAAAAGTCACAGCGACCAGGAGAGGTAAAACCACAGTGACCTCCATGCAGCGGAGTGAAAAGAGAAACAAAATGATTGCCATGGAAACTGAACTCGGGGTAGCAGGCGGGAGGCAGGAAGGGGTCATTGTAAGCATTGATAATCCACGTTGGCAGTGACACATTTGCAAGATACCGGTTACCACTGCACTGCTCCCAGTAATCCCTGGCATCACGAAAGCCATGTAGAGGAGCGGTGTAGCGTCCATCAAAATCATGAAAATTTTTCAACTTTTGATAGTCAGAAACCGGGAAATATTCTGGAAAAGTTTGCGCCTGCTGGCGAACCTTGCGGCCCATGAGACGCAGAAAACGATGCATGTAAAGACTATTTCCTGATTCGGCCAGGCACGATGATGCTGACGCGAGATCACAGGGAACGGAAAAGCAGACAGCAGCCTTGATTTCAGCAGGCACGCGATCCGAATCGCGCCCCAGGTAAACCAGAGAGAGATTTGCACCCATGCTGAAGCCGACCAGTGCGACTGTTCTGTAATTATGCTTGCTCAGTGCGTGTTGAACAACGGTATCTAGGTCTTCTGTCGCTCCATTGTGGGTGAAGCGCGGCTGGCGATTGATCGTCTCCCCGCAACCACGAAAATTCCAGGCCAGCACATCCCAACCATTCGCGACCATGGCATTTGCCATGCCGACCACATAATGTCTGCGGGAGTCGCCTTCAAGGCCGTGAGAAATAATAACCAGCCGCTTGTGCCCTGGCTGCAGCCAATCCAGGTCAAGAAAATCATCGTCTTCTGTGAAGATTCGCTCGCGACGATAAGCTGGTTGAGCAGTCAACCTGAACAGTGATGGCCAGATTGTTTCAAAATGAGCATTCGTCAGATACCAGGGCCGCTTGTACGGAGGGAAACCCATAGTTTGAGATCACACGACTCGTGAAGTCAAAACAACATGCAATTCTTGGGCGTCGGCAACCGGAAGCCCGCAAGTAAAGTCCTGGCAGACATACGCCGTAGCACGGTCATGCTCAAGTGCCATGAGTTCTGTGAAAGGCGACAACCCCGCCAGCTGTTCGGCATTCTCATCGCACTTAAACAAAACAACGACCTGATGCCGATTGGCCTTTCTCGTAACAGACAACATCGCCTCGGTGGAAGGGTCTCCTGGGACACCGACAATAACAACTTCTCGAGTCGTTTGCATGAGCATGTTCGCAGATTGCAGAAACTGGGTGTAACCGGCCGGATAGCGTGACAATTCGATTGCAAGAGAGTGAAATAACTGTTCGGCCGAAGCCTGCCATGCTGAGTCACCCGTCAGCAGGAACAGTCGCGCAAAAACATCCAGAGTGATCGAGCTGGCTGATGGCATGGCCCCGTCAAATGTGCTCCAGGGCCTTATCAGGAGTTTTTCTCCGTCAGAAGGGGTATCGTACAATCGCCCCGAACCGGAATCCTGAAAAAACTGTCGTAACGTCTTTGCGAGATCAATAGCTTGAGCTAGTCGTCGTACATCATAATCAGCGGCATAAAGATCGAGAAGACCGCGGGCAAGGAATGCGTAGTCTTCCGAAAAAGCAGCAACAGCCGCCTCCCCCTGACGATAGCGGCGATAGAGACGGCCCTCCTTGTCGCGCATTGCTGTCAGGACAAAATCAGCGGCAATGTGCGCCCTTTCAAGGTAGCTTTGTTCCTCAAACACCCTTCCCGCTTCGGACAGGGCCGAGATTGCCATGCCATTCCATGCTGCGATGATTTTGTCATCAAGATGGGGCCTGACTCTTGTTTCTCGTTCTGCAAAGAGAATCTTTCTGCAAGCGGCAAAACGTTCATCTTTTGCTGACTCGACAAGGCTTTCCGCCGAAATCGCCGACAGGTGAAGAATATTGCTGCCGGTAACCTTACCGGTTACTTCATCATGGTAGTTCCCTTCAGTAGTAACATTGTAAACCTTGCAGAAGTCCTCAACATCAGATGCCAACAATTCTGTGAGCCGCGCTTGCGACCAGAGATAAAACTTTCCTTCAACTCCTTCGGAATCGGCATCTTCAGCAGAGAAAAAAGCTCCTTTTGAAGCCAACATATCACGCAACAGGTAAGAGATAACTTCATGTGCTGTTCTCGCATAAATTTCACGGCCGGTGATCTGCCAGGCATCAAGATAGGCCAGGACAAGACCAGCCTGGTCATAGAGCATCTTCTCAATGTGCGGTACGAGCCACTTCTCATCGGTTGCATAACGATGAAAACCGAAGCCCAACTGATCGTAGATCCCGCCGCTGCGCATTGCCACCAGCGTCTGTTCGGCCATCTCCAGGCATTTTTCATCTCCCGAAATTCCGTATTGTTGCAAAAGAAAAGTCAGATCATGAGGCCGAGGGAATTTCGGAGCCTGCCCAAAGCCGCCGTGCCTCTGATCAAAGCTGTTTTTCAGCCCATGCTCTGCCTTCATGTGTAAATCAGCACTTATCTCAAGATCGCCGCGTGCTTCACCACGACCTCTCATCTCCTCAACAACCTCTTGAGCAGCATTGCTCAGGAAACCCGGATCTTCCTGCCATTTATCCGTAACCCATGGCAGCAGATTCATCATCCCCGGTCGACCCTGGCGACCATGTTTGGGAATGTAGGTGGCAGCATAAAAAGGCAACGCATCCGGCGTCATGATAATGCTCAACGGCCACCCTCCGCTGCCGGTCAGTCTTTGACAGACCTCCATATAGACCTGGTCAATATCTGGACGCTCCTCCCGATCAACTTTCACGGAAATGTAATTGCCGTTAAGCAGCTTAGCGACCTCATCGTCCTCAAAAGATTCATGGGCCATGACGTGACACCAGTGACAGGTCGAGTAGCCGATCGAGAGAAAAATCAACTTATTTTCAGCTCGTGCACGTTCAAAAGCCGACTCTCCCCATGGATACCAGTCCACAGGATTATTGACATGTTGAAGAAGGTAAGGACTTTTTTCTGTTTGCAGGGAGTTCATAAAGGTCACAGTTTCCAGGAAACGATATCCAGAAATTTGCGGGGAAGTTCTCTTAACGCTACGGTGTTGAAAAGAGGACGGCTCTCGTGAATTGCCGCGCTGGTGCTACTTAGTGCATGCTATCATTTTACTTTTACCAGGGGATAATCTGAACGGCGCCATCGCGCCATGTGACCATCGAGCAACTCTATATTTCTGAAACCTGACCACTTGAGTATCATCCTGGCAAGTTGAGCCCGGGGGCCATGTTCGCAGGTCAGAACCAAAAGCTGCTCTTTATCACAGGATAATCTCGCTACCGTCTTCACCAGCGACATCATGGGAGCATGAACGGCTGCAGAGATGTGGCCGGAATTAAACTCAAAGCCGCTACGAACATCCAGGACGACCGGGGCCTGCGCCGCTTCAATAAGGCGGTGCAGCTCCTCAGCTGTCATGATCAGCGCCCTCGTCCACGTCCATTCCCGGCGACTCCAGGCTGACCGGGCCGATCAATCCGGCACGTAATTCACGCAAAAGCAGTTCTGAAGCGCGAAGTTGATCGACCTGCCCCCCGGCAACCAGGCAACCCCGTTTACGACCAATCAGTTCGATTAAAGCCGGAGCGCTTTCCGGCATCTCTGCGAGTTTATAGCGGCTAACAAGGGGTTCGGGATATCGACTCATCAGATATTCCGCAGCAAAGAGTGCGACGCCTTCATAATCCATGGCACCTTCGCCAATTGCGCCGCTGGCCGCCAACCGGTAGGCACTTTTCTGATTGCGGATGTCCGGCCAGAGCAGACCCGGGGTATCAGCGAGATGAATACCATTGCGCAGATCAATCTGTTGCGGGCAGGTCGTGATCGCGGGTCGGTCTCCTACCCGGGCCATCTTTTTACCTGCCAGAGTATTGATCAGGGTCGACTTACCAACATTCGGGATACCGACCACCATGGCACGCAAGGTTTTTCCAGGTACACCACGATTTGGAACCAGGCGACGACAAAGTTTAGGGATCTGACCGGCGGCAGAACGCTTTGTAGCCTCCAGAGGAATCGCTTTCACGCCCGCCATAAGGTTAAAATGTTCAACCCACAGAGTGGTTACATCCGGGTCAGCGAGATCACTCTTGTTAAGAACTTTGATGCAGGGCTTGCTGCCACGGAGTTTTTCCAGCATGGGGTTAGCGCTGGAAACCGGCAGTCTGGCGTCCAGAACCTCGATAACCACATCTATTTTTGGCATCACCTCGGCAATCTGGCGCTTGGCTTTCGCCATATGTCCCGGATACCATTCAATTTTCATTAACAACAGTCCTCACGTCACCTGACAAGACACAGGCACGGATAGATAAATACATATCGAACTTTATCCCTGGATCAATAAGACTTGCGGAAAATCGTTTTATGACATTTCGGACAGGGTGGAATACGTGTCGTTTTTGTCATATGCATCTCGGCTTCACAGTCTTTGCAGGTCAAGGTCCCCGGGCTGGTGATTTCGCCAGTTTTATATTCCAGGATTTTTTCAGATCTCTCTGCCAGTTCGGTGAGAGTTTCAGCCGTCGTGGTCAGAATACGGGAAAAAGCACTCTGCACACCAGCCGCCAGGCGTTGAGGTTCTACAGCTTTTTTTACCGCAACTTTGGCCTTGTCGGCATTGGCCTTCAGGTCACGACGCACATATTCACCAAGTTTGTCTGCCTGCTCTCGAGAAAAGTCTCCCGCGTTGGACAGCTCTTCCTTGGCTTTTTTAAGTGCTTCGTCAAAGGTCTTCTTTCCTTCATCCAGAAGGTCCGCCGTACGTGAAGCCAATTTCTCGTACAGACCGACTTCTTCATGCTCTTCTTGTTTGTCATTTTGATCGTTCATAGGTCTCTCCTGATTTTGGGATTTCACAATAACTACTTGTAAAGATTACCACAAAGGAAGACTGTTAAGGACCAGCGAATGCATATTTTTTATATCCAGGGGAGGATTTATAAAAGAGACAAAGAAACAAGTCTCGTACGTGGCGGGTAAACGATTGAAGAAATCGGCAGAAAGTGCAAGAATAATGGAGTTATCAAAAAAACTGACTGAATCAGATAATGGAGGTAGGGATGGAAAACCGGTACATCATGACCGCCTTTGGCAAAGACAGACCCGGCATAGTTGCCGATGTGACACAAGTTCTGTACGAAAACGGCTGCAACCTTGAAGACACTACCATGTCAATGCTGTCCGATGAATTCACCATCAACCTGTTGTTTTCATCGAGTAACGACAATATAGAAGCAATTCTGCTCGAAGGCTGTCGCAACCTGGAGCAACAGAAGAAGATTGCTGCCTTCATTCGACCCTTGAAGGGGGTGCGTGTGAAAGGTTCGGCAATGCCCCGCACTTGCACCATACATGTCGAAGGCATGGACCAGGCCGGAATCGTTTACAAAATCAGCCGCTACCTCGCCGATAATGCTTTGAACATCGTTGACCTCAAATCAACAATAAAGGTGACTCCAGAGAGCGGCACAGCACTTTACCTGATGGATATCCATGTCCATCCCCCGGAATCAGACACGATGAAAGCTTTTGAAGAGGGGCTGAACATCGTCGCGGAAGAACTCAACATAGAAATCACTGTCTCCGGTTAAAAGGCCCGCCATAAAATATTCAGGGCCTGACTGCAAAGCCGGGCCCTGAATATTTTTCGTAGATCTGTTTTCAGACACAGCCCTGAAAGAGCCTGTGAAAGCAGGAAACAGATAAACAACTCGAATTACTTCTCAACAACCTGTTTTGAAACAGCGAAGAGTCAAAGCTCTCCCTCTGCGGCAAAAGCCTCACGCAACTCGTTCCTTCTGCGTCTATAGGTGTGCCCGCACAACAAGGTTGCATGAGCGGCACGGTAGTGTTCAATCTCTTCACCTATATTGCGAAACTTCCTCTTAACGCAGAATACGGCCGTAGCCCACAGCAAGGCGACAAGCCAGACCCAGAAGGCGAAAAGGATCTTCACACCTGCAACCAGGAGCAGACCGAGCAAGACTATGCCACCGAAAAGATAAGGCAGAACATAGTAACAGAACAAGCCAAGAACAATTCCAAAGAGTGGCAGGATGACAGCAAAGAGCAGAAAAGCACTGACGACACCTAACAGAAAAACATCCATGAGAACCTCCAGACTTTTACACTTCCCCGGCTGGAACGAAAGAAGCCGGGGCCAATTTGATGGCAACCCGGCAGTCCGAAGATGTGTTTGGGGGCGGATCCGTAGCTTTCCGCACCTACCTTACGATAGGGATGGCTTTCACACTGTATAACTAATTAATAAATAACATCTTTCAGTATGTCAACACTCAAAAATAATTATTTTATTCCAATTTCAACGAACTAAAACAGTCAACAATTAACAGGCTTTAGATAAATGAAAAATAAGGCCTCGAAAGGATGAAAAATATCCTGGAAGGGTTATACTAAATAGAAGCAACGTTGCTCGTAACGTTAACCCCTCACAAGGAGGTTACGCCTATCGAGAATAAGCCTGATCATTGCGAATATTTTCAACCGAACCGGCTCTTTATAGTGTCGGTAAATGCCCGTGATTAGGGTAAAAAGATAGGTAAATTTAAGGCCTGCGCAGCAAGTGGCAGGCCTTTCACTTTGGGGAAATCAATACGACGTGCTCCTATGACCCCCGCCTCGCAGTCAGTTCATCACAGATGGATTGATAAATCTCTTCTCCTGACTGAAATGATTTGATCTTTATCCCCATTCCGCCCTTCAGCCTATGCAGAACTCTGGGGGGGATTTTTTTGATCCACATGACCTCGCCAAGAAGAGTGATAACCCCTTCTGGTCTTTTGATTTCAATCATGATTATTGTCCCTGGTGGGGCAACCACATGCGAACGGATAAAAAGACCTTCAGTGCTTATGTCATCGGTAAAAGCGTTCTTTTCTATCTTGCCAACGCCAAAACCGACGGGAAACCGTTTACGATGACGTTTTATCTCGCGATCTTCCGCCATATCCCCCCCCCCATAACAAAGTTGAAACCAGAGCACATTCACTCACGAATCAACACGATTTATTTAACCCCGGCGACCGGGATTATTTCCTGGCGTACTGGGCACGACGCTGCTGCAAAATTTTCGCGTGCCTTGACTCCTCACCTGCCAACCAGCCAAAGGCTTCTCTGCCGTCGTCTGTCTGCGCCAGAGAACTGGCTTTAAGAAAATATTCGGCAAACTTCACCTCGGCCTCAATAGCCATATCCAGCGCCTGAATATCTGCAGAAGCCGTTTTCAGGACAGCCTCGAGACGTTCAGCATCAGGGAAGATATCGGCGTCGGAGAACTGTCTCAGATAAGGCAGGAACTCCTCCTCGCAATCAGCAAAAGCGCCATCCTGGTACTCAGTCTCCAATTGGTTCAAGCGACGGAGGTGCTCAACTTCATCCTGGGCCAGCGATGCGAAGAGTTCTTTTAATAAGGGGTCTGACGCCTTCTCAGCCATAGTCGAGTAGAACCGATGACCGTTCTTTTCTACTTCTTTTGCAGCTCTGACAACTTCAAAACCGCTGAAGTATTTGATACCACTCATAAAAACATATCCTTCCTGTGACCATGCTGTTTTAATTCAGGTTAGACAACTTGTCAATTGCCAAACAGCTTTTGCAGTGAATCCTGCAAGAGCTTGCGTGTTGGATCCTCGGCAGGCGGGTTACCCTCTTCCAGCTGCTGGCTCGACTCCTGTGAGGCAGGCTCCGGTTGCCCGAACAGTTTGTTAATCTGGCGGCCCAGTTCCTTGGAGAGTGCTTCTTTGGCCTGGCTCTTCATTCCCTTTGGATCGAGTCTAAAAACCGGGGACCTATAATGCCCGGAGATAAGTAAAGGCAGCTGACTCCAGCCCTCCTCGTCAGTAAGGTATTTTGTCACATTACCCTTCTTGTCAAGGCGATCTGAGAGCTGTGGACTCAAACGGGTATCCATCGACAAATCCACTGCACCATCAAGGCCAATGGTCCCTTTAGGGAACAGTTTGAACTGCTCGCTTAAGAGGCTGCTGTCGAGTTGTAGCTTACCATCAGCAATTTTAACATCACCCTGAAAATTACTGAAGCTGATCTCGTCCGTGTCCGAAAGCTGAAGAAAAGAAGCGAAGCCTTTGACCAGGCCCGGGCTGACGACACGTCCATCTGCAAGCAACACATTCCCTTGACCGGAGAGTTTTTTGCTCAGCGTCTCCCATTGTGTACCACGACCTTTGACATCCAGGTCAAGGTTCATGGCCCCAGACAGGCTGTCTGCGGCTTTCGGCGCAAACGCAGCCAATAATGGACCAGCCTGGACTGTTTGCACATCAAGGTTGGCGGAATACGCCAGGCCTTTTTTACCCAGGTCAACTCGCGCACTATTACTGAACGACCCTCCGGCAACCTGGCCATCCATACGGGTCAAATCCAGAACATTATCTTTGAGCTCGTAACGGACGAGAAAATTACTGATTGACAGATCCTTCCAGAGGGCTTCTGTAATTTCAAGCGTCCCGGTTGCATGAAGCGGGATATCGAACGGACCTATCTCTTCCGAGGTGGAGCGATCATCTCCGACGTCTTCGGTCTGGTCGGCAGCGATAACCGCCCCTGCATTACCTCCCAAAAGCGGCTCCAGTTCAAAACGTTTTGACGTTATGTCCGCATTCACAACGACCGTGTCATCAAACAGATGATCTGCTGTAAGGATGATTTCAGCCCTGTTGTCACCTAATCTCGCAAATAAACCTTCGGAGGTCACCTGATCACCGGTGATGGTCAATTGCCCGGTCAATGCCGGGCGATAACCTCCGGCCGTTGCCTGAACACTGTCCAGACTGACCGACGCGGTTTTCAGTAGCCCCAAGCCCTCGTCCACAGCACCCGACAGGGCTGACTCGATAGAGATTGTTCCAGCCGGGTCAAGAGAACCGACATCGCCGATGAGCCCATCTGGAACGGCATCGAGGGCCTGACGAAGCTGAAGGCTGGGAACCACAACCGCAAGCGCCACCTCAGGTACGCCTGACAGATCACTAATATCCCCTTTAACATTTACCTTGATACCGTTGTAATCAAGCTCCAGCTTAACAAGAGACAGAAGAGCCTGTTTTTGCTTAAACTGAAAATCATAGTTGACCTCCAAAGCGGCCTTTTTGATAGCAGTATCGGGCAAAGCATCGAGAACCAGATCAAGATCGGCGAAGCTCAGGCTCCCACTTAGAGCTACGTCATCAGGGGTTCCGGAAAGAGCAGACTTGACCGTCAGTTTCAAGCCTCCAAGCCTGCCAGGTAAAACATCCTTCAAGTAGGGGCTGAAAGCGACAATATCCAGACTCAGCAATTCAACCTTGAAGTCACCTCCCAGAGGAGACAGGCTGATGTGACCGTCGAGCGCCAAGGGGCTGCCGTTGACCTGGCATTGCACTGACAACGGGACCTTACCTGTGAGTGAAACACCTTTGGCAGCGACCTGCAGCGCCGAGAGTTGATAACGATATGGAGAAGCATCATTCAAGGAGTGGTCAAGAAAGGTCAGCTGTCCATCTTTGAGCGAGACATTCGACACCAACAGACTGATCGGTGTGCCACTCTGATTTGACGAAGAGGTTTGCTTGTCGGAGGCAGTCGTTTCGGGTGTGCCGAGAAGATCACTGAAATTGAACCGGCCATCCTTGAGTCGCACGACCCTGATCTCAGGTTTTTCCAAGAGTACTTCATCGACGACAACTTTCATGGCCAGCAAGGGCAACAACTGGTACTTGAGCCGCATCAGGTCGGTTGAAACAAAAACCTCGCCCCCGCCCTGCTCATAGATTGTCAGCTCATGGATTTCAATGCCTGAGAACAAGCTGACCTGGATGTCGCCCAGTTCGACCTTGCGATTCATGTTTTCTTCAACCAGAGGCAGAAGTGCTCCCTTGACCCGCTCCGGGGTAACCAGGACATTGGCCAGCACAATCAGGGCCACAGCCAGAGCGACCAGAACAGCCAAGGCAGCAAAGAATAATTTTGTCCATTTCTTCATCTTCTTAAGGACTCCCACAAAATAAAGCTTTAAAACCAAGCAAGTTTCACCTCAGACAAGCGGATCCTCAAGGGCTTCAAGCTTGAGAATGGCCTGCCACTCTTCAGCGGTGACCGGTTGTACCGATAAGCGGTTGCCTTTACGCAGCACCCCCATCCCGGATAAGAGCGGATGCTGGCGCAGTTCGTCCCGAGTAATCAGCTGAGGCAGATGACAAAGGTACTTGATGTCAACCATCGACCAGATCGGTTTGTCATCCGTGGCCTTCGGATCAAAATGTTTCTCACGAGGATCCAGAGCGGTGTGATCCGGGTAGCCCTCACGAACGACCCTGGCCAGTCCGACAATGGCCGGCTCAGAACAGTTGCTGTGGTAGAAAAGCACACCGTCACCGACCTTTATTTGATCTCGCAAAAAATTGCGGGCCTGGTAGTTGCGGACCCCGTCCCAATGCTCTGTCATGTTCGGCATTTTTTTCAGGTCGTCGAGAGAAAAACAATCAGGTTCAGACTTCATCAACCAGTAATTCATCATGACTCCGGGTCTGAAGGCTGGAAAACAATCAAGCCACCAGTGTTATTTTTTCTATTTTCTTGACCTCTGTCAAATCCAACAATGGGGACAACAGGTTATTGTCGCACCACGCTGTTGAACAGGCATCAAGTATAGCAAATCATAACAGTAACCATGAAAGACATTATTCAAAAACCTGCTACAGTTGAAAAGATTTAGAGCAACTTGACCAAACATTAACGAGACCAACCCAACGGAGGAAAAAATCATGTCCATGTTTTGTTACCAATGTGAACAAGCGTCAAAAGGAACCGGCTGCACAGCTATCGGCGTCTGCGGCAAGCAACCTGATGTAGCAGCCCTGCAAGACCTGCTGGTCTACACGATGAAAGGCATTGCCTTCTGGGCCGACAAGGCTCGGGCAAATGGCGTCAAAGATCAGGAGATTGATCGTTTCATGATCGACGGCCTCTTCACTACTGTCACCAACGTCGACTTCGACCCTGCGGCAGTCTCTAAATTCATCGCTGATGGTGTTCGACTGCGCAACAAAGCCAAGCAACTGGCCGGCGCCTATGATGGTGCCGTCCCCGCAGCAGCCCAGGACTGGGATCTTCCTGCTTCTATTGATGAGCAGGTCAAACTGGGTCAGCTGCACGGCGTAAAAGACTTCACTGTCGATCCGGATATCCACTCCGTTCGTGAGATCACCATGTACGGTCTCAAAGGCTATGCCGCCTACGCCGACCACGCCCGCATTCTTGGCAAGGAATCAGATGAAGTCTACGCCTACACCCACAAGGCCCTGGCTGCTCAGCTTGACGACAGCCTCGACCTGATGGCTAACGTCGGTCTGGCCATGGAAGCCGGACGCATCAACTATGTCACCATGGAACTGCTCAACCAAGCCCATGTTGAAGCTTACGGCCACCCCGTACCTACCCCGGTACAATTGGGCACTAAAGCGGGTAAAGCAATTCTGGTCTCAGGCCACGATCTCAAGTTCCTCGAAGAGCTGCTCAAGCAAACTGAAGGGACCGGCATCAACATCTACACCCACGGCGAGATGTTGCCGGCTCACGGCTATCCCGGCCTGAAGAAGTATGCCCATCTGGTCGCTAATTATGGCGGTGCATGGCAGGACCAGCACAAAGAGTTCGCTGAATTCCCGGGTGCCATCATCTTTAACACCAACTGCATCCAGAAGCCTGCCGACAGCTACGTTGACCGCCTCTTCACCTGGGGCCTGGTGCAATGGCCAGGTGTCAAGCATGTAGACGGTTGGGACTTCTCGGAAGTTATCGCTAAAGCCCAGTCGTGTGACGGTTTCGAAGACAACCCGGGACAGGAGATCCTGACCGGTTTCGGCCACAACGCCATTCTCGGCGTTGCTGACAAGGTCATCGAAGGTGTCAAGGCTGGAGCAATCAAGCATTTCTTCCTGGTCGGCGGCTGCGACGGTGCCAAGTCCGGTCGTAACTACTACACCGAGTTTGCCGAGCAAGCTCCGATGGACACGGTCATCCTGACCCTGGCTTGTGGCAAATTCCGCTTCAACAAACTTGATCTTGGCGATATCGGAGGGATTCCCCGTCTCCTCGACGTTGGTCAGTGCAACGACGCTTACAGCGCCATTCAGGTCGCCGTTGCCCTAGCCGATGCATTCGAGTGCGGTGTCAACGATCTGCCTCTCTCCATGGTTCTCTCCTGGTACGAGCAAAAGGCCGTTGCCATCCTGCTCACCCTGCTCCACCTCGGTATCAAGAACATCAAACTCGGACCTTCACTGCCGGCATTCATCACGCCGAACGTACTCAACTTCCTGGTTGAGAACTACAACATTGGCCCGATCACAACTGCCGAAGCAGATCTCAAGGAAATCCTCGGCTAAACAGAGGGTTGCTCGCAACAACATAAGGGGACGGCTCTAACGAGCTGTCCCCTTTTTCAGTTAAAAAGCCTTTTTCCCAGAGTCGTACATACAACCCTGCAGCCTTACAGATTAAAATCTCCAACTTATAACCCATGATTGACAACCATTCTGCCTCCGCTAGAATTTAACTGCTCTCATTGAACTGCAAACTAAAGGAGGTAGTTGCCATGGCCAAAACGATCCGTGACATATTAAAGAACAAAGGTGAGTCAATATTCAGTATCAGCCATGACGCAACAGTCTATAGTGCCTTGGAATTAATGGCCGCTGAAAATATCGGAGCTCTTCTTGTTATGAGGGATAACCGGTTAGTCGGTATCCTTTCCGAGCGTGACTATGCGAGGAAAGTAATACTGGAGGGACGCTCATCCCTTAAAACGAACGTAGAAAAGATCATGACCACTAAAATCCTCTACGTCACCCCTAATATGAGTGTGGAAGAAAGTTTAGCCGTGATGTCCGACAAACATTGTCGCCACTTGCCAGTTCTTCAGGACAAAGAATTGATCGGGATGGTCTCCATTGGCGACCTGGTTAAAGCACAGGTTGCCGACAAGAATTTTTTGATTACCCAGTTGGAGCACTACATCCTTGGTAATTAGACGATTAAGCCAGAAAAACGACCTGTCTGTGTCTCCCGGCAGGTCGTTTTTTTATAGGCATAAGCATTCAATGAGTGGATATTAACTGTGGCCAACGAGACCCTGAGTCACAACATTGTCGCCGTCAGTAATCAATCAGATACCTAACAGAGACCTAACAGATAACAAGGGATGCACCATGGCGAAGAGGCAACTATTACTTTGGACCTTGCTTCTCCTGCTCGCTGGCTGCGCCGTGAACCCGGTGACGGGCAAGAGTGAATTGAGTCTGGTCAGTGAGCAGCAGGAAATTGCCATTGGCGCAAAACAGTACGCACCCGCACGTCAGTCCCAGGGGGGTGATTACGTAGTGGACCGCGAACTGACAGCTTATGTCAGCCAGGTTGGACAGAAGCTGGCGGCGGTGAGTGATCGCAGGCTACCCTATGAGTTCAAAGTATTAAACAGTTCTGTGCCTAACGCCTGGGCGCTGCCAGGTGGCAAGATCTCAATCAATCGGGGCCTGTTGACTGAGTTGCAGAGCGAAGCCGAGCTGGCAGCCGTACTCAGCCACGAGATTGTGCATGCAGCCGCCCGGCATGGTGCCCAGAGTATGTCTCAAGGAATGTTGCTGCAAGCGGGTGCCATGGGAGCCGCCCTTGCCACCCAGGGAACAGGTTATGCGGACCTGGCACAAATGGGCACGGGCATCGGAGCGAAACTGATCTCGCAGAAATACGGACGCGACGCCGAGCGTGAGTCGGACTTCTACGGCATGCAGTATATGGTACGTGCAGGTTACGATCCGCAGGGCGCTGTCAACCTGCAACGCACCTTTGTCAAGCTCTCTGAGGGCAAGCGACAAGACTGGATAACGGGTCTGTTTGCCAGCCATCCACCTTCTCGGGAGCGTGTGCAGAATAATATCGAACTCATGTCCACCATGCCCAAGGGCGGCGAATTGGGTGTCGCACGCTACCGCGCCAAGATCGCGCATCTGATCGCCACCAAGCCGGCTTATAAAGCATATGACGAAGGTCGCAAGGGACTAAAGAAGAATGACCTTGCAAATGCCCGTCATCTTGCACAAAAAGCCATCAAGATAGAACCCAGAGAGGCTCACTTTTACGCGTTGATGGGCGATGTAGAACAAAAAAACCGGCGGCTGAAACCGGCGCTAACACAGTACGACAAAGCAACCAGCCTGAATCCTAACTTCTTTAACTACTATCTGCAGCGTGGCAAGGTAAAAGAACAGCTGAATCTTTCCAGGCAGGCGCAATCTGACTTGAAACGTAGCCTTGAACTCCTGCCCACCGCTGACGCTTACAACTCGCTTGGCAATCTGGCCCGCAAGGCTGGACGCCTGAATGAGGCCAAGTCATATTATGCCAAGGTGGCGGGTAGCCAGGGCGAACTGGGTCAGCAGGCGTACGGTTCATTGGTCGACATGGATCTAAAAGATAATCCCGCTGAATATATCAAAGTCAGATCGGGGCAGGATGCCCAGGGCAGAATCATCGCACAGGTCAGCAATCCAACGCCGCGCAAGATCGGCGGGATTGTGCTGACCATTCAATTCCGGAGTGAGGCAGGCAAGGTGCACAAGGTGCAGCGAAAATTAAAAGGCACGGTCGCTGCCGGCAGTCAGAAGTTTTTTGATCTCGACCTGAAAGGGAAACTGACTCAAAAGCAGATTAAGACGTTGCAACTAGGGGTTGTCGGAGCAGATGTCGTTCGCTGACGACATTGAGACAAGACACTGCTCGGGAGTAGTCTCATCAAAGTGTCGCAGCACAAAAGAAGGCTATCAAAAAACACTCACGTTTGAGTGCCTTCGATTCTGGAGACAACGGCCCGCGCCATTCGTTCACTGTAGGCGTTCAACTTCCAGTGGCCAGGACTCCACCCTTTCAGGAATCGATGAAAATCGGTCCATGCCAGCGGGAAAAGCCCTCGCCACTCATCCTCAATCTCACCGGCATCGAAAGTCGGCGGACGTCGCACCAGGGCCTCTCTGAGGTTTGAGAAGTAATAATTCAACAGCCGGTCTTCAAGTCGCTCACACTCCTCTTCTGCCAGACAACTACCGATAAAATAGGCAACATCCTTCATCCCGCAGCCACCGCCGACATATTGGAAATCGACCGCAGCGACGGATTCACCACCGGTGGAAAAACAGAAGTTCGCCAGCTTTGCATCACCATGCACCAGGGTCTGGTAGCGGCTTTCGCGCAGCCGTTGATCAATCGCTGCCGCCGCCTGTTTCAGGGGGAGATCTGTGAGAACATTAAGTTCATCGGGCCGGGTTTCCAGATGCCAGTATGTTCCCTGATTCCACAACCCTTCCGGCTCACACCCCATGAAGGTAGCGTGAAAGTTCGCCAGCCAGCGCAGGCATGCCAACATCTCTCTTTCGCCAACTCTTTGTAGGCGCTCCGAATAGCCGATCTCATCCAAATCTTCGAGGACCATGAGGATTTCTTCGCCACGGGTTTCCAACGCTAAACATCCGGGCACCGGACAATTCTCATCGCAGCGGCTGCTCCATCCTCTATACCAGGCACTCTCCACTTCATAAGAGCGCAGCTTTCGCAGGTGTGAGTGATCGGTGTTCCAGCCACGGGGATGGCCCGCCTGCCCAGCAACGTGAACGTGTTTGACCACAACCCGCTCGCGGTCTGCTCCGGCCAGCCGGTATCGGCTTATGGTCCCGTAGCCGCTCCACAGCTCCTGAATCACCTCAACAAGTTCAATATCACTGGCGCCGGTTGCCTGACGGATTATGCCGGGGAAGTCTTTATGCATGGACACAGGCGAGTTCTGTGCGATGTAGGTTCTTGTGGGGAGAGTGAGACACTTTATCAACTCAGCCGTTCGGGAACTGCCGGCAGTATTCGTAGAGCGCCATGCTGGCCGCGGTCGCGGCGTTAAAGCTGTGAGGCAGGCCGTAGACCGGGATCTCGACCACATCATCCAACATTTCAAGGGTCTCCGGTGTCAGACCGGTGCGCTCATTGCCAACAACCAGGACCGTGCGACGTGAAAAACTGTAGCTATGTATACTGGTCGAATTGGTGGTCTGCTCAAGACCTACCAGGCGATAGCCGTCATTACGCAGCTTGCGGAGAACCGGGAGCAGGCTGCGGTGAATCGAGATATCGAGTTCTTCTGCGCCATCGCGGGCGATCTTTGAGATCAAGGTCGCATTGCCGGTTAAAACGAGCCGCTCTACGGCACACGCACTCGCGGTCCTTGCGACACTCGAAATATTGACGTTGCTGCGCATGGGAGCGCAAGCGACAATAATCTCGCGCGAACGTGTGAGCGCAGATCCCTCCTTGTGGCGTTGGTGTTCGAACTGGTTCATCAAAGAAACCTTTTACAGGCGGAGTCTGATAGTTCGTCTTGCGAATAGAAGACTTGTTCGAGATAGAGACCGGAGGCCGGGGCTGTCCCCGGAGCAGCCTGGCGGTCCTTCACCGCCAGAATTCGAACCAAGTCTTCACGAGTGTAGCGTCCCTCTCCTACTTTGACCAGCGCACGGACAATATTGCGCACCATCTTATACAGAAACCCGTCGGCACAGATATCGAAAGTAATCGTTGGCAGCTCATGGGTGAGTGCGGCCCCGATTACGGTGCGGCAGGTCGATTTCTGTTTGAAGTTTGTCTTCGTTGCAAAAGAAGCAAAATCCTGTTCACCAACGAAAATCGAGCAAGCGGCACTCATCGCCTGTACATCCAGAGGATCCTTTACATGCCAGACCCTGCCATCGAGCTCTGCAGGCAGCTTGCGGTCATTCCAGATGACGTATCGATAATGCTTGGCGATAGCTGAGTTGCAGGCATGAAAGTCACTTGGGGCACACTTCACACCGATGATCCGCACCTCCGGCGGCAAAAACTGGTCGAGTTTTTCCTTGATAAGAGCGGGCTGTGTTTCTGCTGGGAGCTGAATACTTGCCACCTGACCATGGGCATGAGTGCCACGATCCGTACGACCGGAGCCTTGTGCCGCAACCCGGATATCGAAGGCCTTCGTCACAGCCTGTTCAAGGACGAGTTGAACGGTCGGCTTATCGCCATGACGCTGCCAACCAAGAAAAGCCCGGCCATCGTAGGAAAGGGTTATTTGATAGTTAGACAGCAGAGGAGTCGAAGTGGCCATAGGTAAAATAAAGGCTCTTTAAATCTTAAATTGACAGTTGCTCTCTTCTACAGCATGCCCAAGACAAGGTCAAACCAAAAGACCTGCAGGTGTCTCGCGACGCAAGCATTTACTTACGACCAGTTTATTGTCAGCTCAACAGGGAGCTCAAATAAACTGCTTCATCATTTCTGCCGTAAAATTTTCTATATTGTCCAACGTGACATGGTGTGCTTTACATGCTTTTTCAGCATGTTTCCTCAGCTCCAGGTCATGCAAATTCTCCAGCCTCGAAAAAATGCCTGTACGTCTGCCGACCATGTAAACAAGCTGTTCTTCAGGCGGCATAGCAAGAAAGGTCCTGATGGGTGCCGTCATCTGCTCCCGATCTTCCGGCAATCGGCCTTCCACCTCCTGGAATAAATTCAGGATATGGTCGCTTTTGACCGTGCTGGTAATGCCGTCGAGATTATCAAGCAAGAGCAGCAGTTCTTCAGCCATCCGCACATCTCCAAGCTTATTAAAGGTTCCGGACTGATAATCCTTGTGCAGTTCAACATTTTCCGGAACAGCCAAAGTTCTGATGCGAATAAAATCCGGATTGATTTGATTCAAGGCATCGGCTGTTTCCAGGGCGTTCGCTCGTGAGAATTGTGCCCCTCCAAGGCCGGGCATAAAATATTCAGAGAGCTCAATATCGGCACGTTTCACTTTTAGGCCGGCAATAACTTGCGTCTCTTTATCGACACCTTTTTTCACGAAATCGAGCACCTCATCACAAGCGGACTCCATGCCTATGTGGATCCTGTTCAACCCGGCCTCTGCTATGCGATGCATATCTTCGTCACTGATACGAGCGATGGTATGCGAGCGAGCGTAAGAAGTAATCCTCTCTACCTGTGGGAAGCATTTACGCACGTAATTGAGGATTTCTACGAGGTCATCGGGCTTGATGATCAGGGTGTTGGCGTCCTGAAGAAAGATCGACTTCATCCCCCCCCTCATCCAGGTCAATGCTGAGTGCAAGGCCATCTGCTCGTTTTCCGACTGTCCGGCTATGAGGTCCATGTACTGCCGATCTGTTGCACCTCCAGGTTGGTCCATGATTATCTGGATTTCATTGAGATAATGTCGAATCGTGTCAATGTCCTTAACGATGTGACTTACCGGGCGGATGCTGAATTTTTTTCCTTTGTATAGACCGCAGAAGGTGCACTTGTTCCATGGGCAATTTCTCGTAATTCTAAGCATTAAACTTTGGGCTTCACTTGGTGGTCGAATCGGCCTGACTTCAAACCCTGTGTAGTCTTCAACTGCCTTCATCTCTGCACACCTTATTGTTTAGTTAGGTCCGTTTATTAAACCGTGTGAGAATAATCAGTAGGGCATATCATGATAAGGCCCCGACATAGAAAAGAGGCGGCCCTTCCCGGAACCGCCTCTTAATATTACGACATTACATTTCTGTTGAGTAATTTTGTTTGATAAAAAATTCAGAATGTAAAGTTTCCCGAATAAATTATACCCTATGGAAAATTTTAGGCCTTTTCGTTCTCTGCTGGTTATTTAATATGAATACGCGCAGAGGTGAATGAGGAGAAGAGATGGGAGTATCATGTAAAGGACCCTTACAAAAAAGAAATGGCCACCCATTCTCTGGTGGCCATAATCATGAAATTTAAAAAACCTCCTCCATCAACGAAAGGTTCAATGTTCAATCAAGAGACGTTTTAGTTCTCACAAATGCCTGGATGGCAAGTATGTCCAGTTTTTTGATGTCAACAAATTCAAGGCCCACCCCCTGGGTCTCGTAAGTCTTAAAATTACCCTCGCAATTGACCCAGGAGACCCGGCCTTTACATACTATCGAGGCCTTCTCCTGATTGAGTTGAAACTCCAGGTTAAGCTCAGTGTTCAAAGGGAAGAACTCGGCTGTTTCCAGGAAAACGCCACCCACAGATATATCAAGGAGAGAGCCCGTAAACGGTTTTTCAGGAACGACATGAAACTTGGTCACAGCTCCGAGCTCAACTCTTTTTCCCGACCATCCGGGGAGGTTGAGATATTTTTCATTTATATCCCGTACATGTTCCATCGTCAGAGGTTTTTGAAAAACCTGATCACACTTCGCGGCCAGACATCGTTCTATATCTCTCGGATTGTCGCTGCTCGTGATCATGATAACGGGTATTGATCTCAGAACAGTGGAACTCTTGATTTGCTTGCAGGCTTCATCTCCGTTACAGCCAGGCATATAAAGATCCATCAATACCAGGTTTGGTTTGTGTTCCTTTACCAACTCTACGGCTTCATGCCCGTCTTGAGCGACTAAAATGTCGACTTGATGACGACGAAAAAGGTCTTTAGCCAATCTTATAAACAGGGGTGTATCGTCGGCCAAGAGGACAGTTTTCGAATACATGGAAAGGATATTCTTAGTATACATAACACAAACCTTCATGTGGACTGACAACACTGGTGGCCAGCGACAACGCCAACACAAAATTTGATCAGAATCTTCCGCTGAAGCTAAGGGGAACCTCACGGAAGACAGAAACCAAGGCGACCGCAATTATACCTAATTACGAGTTGACGTCAAAGAGAACAATATTCTTATTCACGCGCTGACATCTCTTGTAGAGTTAAACCGGCAAAAGCTCATACTGACAAAAACCCAGGGGGTTTGGAGCTGAGCATCGACCACTTTCTCAGGCACACCTACCCATCAACCGAAAGCAGCAACCTGTTCACAGAACTCTGTGCTAAGCCGTCGCGGTTTGCGCTTCTCATAATCGAAGCAAATCAGTGCCGTCTCCCCTTCTGCTGTAGCTTTGCCAGCACGCTCAATCCGGTACACCATAGTAAATGATGAACGACCGACACTCGTAATCCTGGCACCAATCACCAGCTCATCGCCGAGAAACATCTCGGCCAGATATTTGACATGGGCTTCCGGGAGAATGATGCCGCAACCGTTGCCGATATCAAGTTCAGAGTAACCACCAAGCTTTTTCAGATAAGCGATGCGTGCATCCTGAAAGAAATTCAGGACCGCCGAGTTTGCAACATGAGCACCGTAATTTACATCAGCAACCCGCACGGTATAGGGGATGGTGAAATTAAACCCTTCCATGTTGACTCCGCCTTTCATCGTTGTTTGTATGAAACAGGCTGTTTATTTCTGACAACCGGGGCAGTAGAAAGTTGACCTTTGACCCAGCCTGACCTGTTTTATAAGCATATCGCAAGAGGGGCACTTCTGCCCTGCCCGCCCGTAAACTCGTAATTTCTGAGTAAAATAGCCGGGCTTCCCATCACTGTTTGAGAAATCTCGTATCGTGGTGCCACCGGCGGCAATTGCCTCGTTTAGAACAATCTGAACCTTATCAACCAGGCGTTTATAAGCCGCCTTACCGACCTTGCCCGCCGTCCGGTTTGGAGCAATACGTGCACGGAAGAGCACTTCACTGGCATAGATGTTACCGACGCCAACCACAACGTGAGCATCCATCAGAAAGGGCTTCACAGCAATTTTGCGCTGACGGGAGGCACTGTAGAGGTAAGACGCGTTGAATTCGGTGCTGAAAGGCTCTGGTCCCAGGGAAGCGAGGCGGACATGTTTCAGGGGGTTCTCATCAGTCCACAAGATCGACCCGAAACGCCGTGGATCATTGTAGCGCAAGATCGTTCCATCAGTAAAAATGATCTCAAAATGGTCGTGCTTACGCCTTTCCGTCCGAGTTTCATCGACTCGCAAATGTCCTGTCATGCCGAGGTGGACGATCATGGTCCCTGAGTCAAAGGAGAAAAGAAGATATTTTGAACGACGGGAAACACGGCCGCTTTTCTGCCCGGGCAAGACCTTGACCAACTCCCCTGAAATCGGCCAACGCAACGAAGAGTTATGAATCAGGACCTGGTCCACAACCTTGTCGTCAACCAGAGGTTCAATCCCCCGACGAGTGGTTTCTACTTCCGGCAGTTCAGGCATGGGACAAAGCAGCAGATGGAGAGGGGCACAAAGTGCGAGAATCGAAGAGAACCATCACAAGTAGATTCCTGCCATGAGACCTGACAGATATGCATCCACATCAGGAGCCCCCTCCTCAGGAGCCCAGGGGGCAAAGTCCTTATCGCTCAAAGCTTCGTATGGTCCAGGTTTTGTTTCAAAAAAAACAGAGCCGGGTTCGAGGGCAATCAACGTATGCCATTGCCCGGCCGGCAGATCAATTGCCACCACGTCGCAACCTTCACCGAAAGGGATAATCTGTTCAACTTCACCGCTGTCATCAAAGGCAATCAGTGCCATTTTGCCCTGCACGGCCATGAAACATTCAGGCTTCGGGGGATCGATGTGACGATGCGGTCGGATGTAGGTGCCGGGTTCCATAGCATTGAATAATCGCTGGCAGCTATCGGCATAGTCATCGTGCATGTTGAGGTTTTTACGCAGGCGGTCCGTTCCGGCAGCTTCGCGGCTTAATTGATCCAGAACGTCACGTGTAATGATTTTCAACTGCACCTCTTTAGAAAATCGTTGAAGGGTCACGCCCGGAGAAATCGGCGATACGCAGGGATTCCGGCTTCTCAGGTAACTCATCGTGAGTAATCTTTTGCCCACGGTGATAACACCAGGCATCGTTCTCTTGTTGCAGCCAGGCGAGCTCGGCAAATTTCTGTACATCGCCACGGACTTTCATCTCTATCAGGAAAACCACCTGGGCCTCTCCATCACTCATTAAGGATTCCAGGACCTGACAGCTGGTTATCTGGTAGTCCTGACACAAACTCGCATTACCGAACTCAAGATATTCTCTACGCGCAACGAACTGTCGACGAAAGTTTGATTCAGAATGGTAGCTGTCAAAGATAAAACCGAAATCACCTCGAGCAAAAGCCTCGCTGCGAGCGAGGATAAGTTCTGATGGTGAATAGGCTGAGAGGTCTTTGTCGTTCATATCAGAAAGCTCGGCACAGGAAAGATGATAAGGCTTTAGAGCTTTGCAACTAGTCTTTGATCCTCGGGTCCATGGCGTCACGAATCCCCTCGCCCAGAAGGTTGTAACCCAAAACTGTCAACAGGATCGCCAGGCCGGGAAAAACCGAGAGCCACCAGGCGGTCCCCAGGGTCTGTTTGCCGGCAATCAGCATATTACCCCAGGAGGGAGTGGGCGGCTGCACACCAATGCCGAGAAAAGAGAGGGCGCTTTCTGTAAGGATCGCGCCGGCCACGCCGAGGGTTGCCGAAACCAGCACCGGAGACATTGCGTTAGGTAGAATATGACGAAAAATAATCCGGGCATCATGCGCACCGATAGCATGTGCGGCAACAACGAAATCACGTTCCCGCAAGGAGAGAAATTCCGCACGCACCAGACGCGCCACTCCCATCCAGCTGGTTAGACCGATGATTATCATGATGTTCCAGATCGAGGGGTTCAAAAAAGCAATGACAGCAAGAATCAGAAAAAACGCTGGGAAGCAAAGCATGATATCGACAAAACGCATTATCAGGGAGTCGATCCAACGCCCATAATACCCAGCCATCGCCCCGAGCAGGATGCCGATAAAGGTAGCGATACCAACGGCGACAAAACCGACCAGCAGCGAGATCCTCGCACCATAAAGAATTCGGACCAGGACATCCCTGCCGAGGTCATCTGTACCAAGGGGATAGTCAAAGCCGGGAGGTTGCAGCCGGTGAGCGATATCAATAGCACCAGGGTCGCGACCTACCACAGGTGCCAGCATCGCGAGCACAAACATAATCAGCACAATTGCCGCACCAGCCATGGCCATACGGTTGTGTCTTAAACGTTGCCAGAGAACTTCCCGAAAAAAAGCAGCCATTGAACCCTCAAAATACGATGTGACGATTGGTCATGTTTCTACTGCGCACCCGGAAATCACATCAACCCACCTGAATCTTTTTGATCGATCACGTCTCTCTTCAGAAGCAGGCGCATCAATTGGCCAGGGCTGTTTCCTGAAGGACAAGGTTTCGAGCATGATTCCCTATCAACACTCTGACGAGCATTCTAACATACTGCCTGTTCAAACAGGAAACGGGACCAGATTATGGTCCCGTTTCTCAACTGGCAACTTCATCCTCTCCACAAGAAAGAACGTTTCCTCGTTCTTTCAGGATCAGGGTCGGATGCTTATCTCCACACGACGGTTCTTCACGCGCTCCTCTTCTGTCGCATTACCCGCAACAGGTTGAGTGGGTCCGAAACCGGTTGAACGGATACGACTTGCAGAAACACCATACTTGTCGATCAGAACCTTCGAAACACTGTCAGCGCGGCGTTGCGAGAGGGCCTGGTTGTAATCCGCGGAGCCTTGGTCGTCGGTATGCCCTTCGACAACAACCTTGTACATCGGATATTTTTCGATAAATTCAGAAGCTTTTTGCAGTTCCGCATAATGGAAAGGTGTTACTTGTGATTTGTCGAAACCGAACAGGATGTCAAGAGTCATGGAAGCCACTTCCATGACACCCTTTGGGCAACCATACTGGTCGACCTCGGTACCGGTTGGGGTATCAATACAGGCGTCCTGAAAATCAAAAACACCGTCACCATCCGTATCAGCAGAACAGCCGTCGCCATTAACACGAACACCGGGAGCAGTTCCCGGGCACTTGTCCTGAGGATCGAGCACGCCATCACCGTCGCTATCAACAGGAGCCTTCTCTTCTTCTATAGCCATCGGTGCCGGTGCTGTTTCCTGCTTGACAGATGCAGGCGCGCCACCGAACTGGAAGGTCAGTCCAGCCATAGCCTGAAAGTGGTGTCTCCAATCCGTATCATCATGCTTTGAACCGCGGTTGTCACTTCGATAATCAAGAAGGTGACGGGCATCGAGGCGGAAATCGACCGAGTCGCTTAATGCATATTTGATCCCACCGCCATAGTAACCGAACCCGTCTTCATCATCTGAAGAAGTATTCTCTATATCGTAGACCATGAGACCGGCGCCAAAGGACAAGTAGGGATTGAGGACCGCTTCCGGCTTGAAATGATAAAGAGCACCAAGGCTGAAAGTCCAGATATCAATATCTATTGAATTGGAACTATCGGTCTCTGTCGATGTGTACCTGACATCCGTTTCAACAGCCCACGTTGGTGACAGATTGAAACCAAGACCTAAACCAAAGACCGCAGCGTCGTCAAGATCCATCCCCCCATCTATTACGTGGTAACCAACGGAAGGCGTCACGTTAACGGTACCAGCCTGACGCTCCGCAAGAGCAATACCCCCGAGAAACAAGCTGCAGATAGTAGTCAACAGCAAAAGATTAAAGATTGAACGATACATTAAGAAACCTCCCTGTAAAAGACTGAACACCAATACATAAAATCGGGCGCAGTATAAACTGTAAAAACCATTTCATAAAAGAAAATAATAACTTAGCAAAAAAACATTCAGAATCAACGTCGTCCAATACCGAAATACTCAAAACCATCTTCGTGCAAACTCATCGGATCATACTGGTTGCGACCATCAAAAATAATTTGTTGCTTCATCATTTCTTTCATGGCACGAAAATCCGGATGCCGGAACGGTTTCCACTCCGTAACCAGTGCGAGGGCATCGACCTGCTCGAGAGCTTCATATTGATGACGAACGAGCGTCACAGACCCGCTTTCAAACCAGTGCGTCGGCAACTCAGATCGAGCAGCTTCGAGGGCTTCTGGATCGTAAGCCTTGATCTTTGCGCCAGCTGCAACCAGTTCCTCCATAAGAACAATTGCCGGGGCCTCGCGGATATCATCTGTGCCCGGCTTGAACGCCAATCCCCACAAGCCAAAAGTCAGACCGGTGAGATCGGCACCGAAGCGTGCCTTGACCTTGCGAAAGAGGACATGTTTCTGATCTTCGTTGCGTTCGTGCACCGCCTGCAGAACCATCGAGTGATAGTCGTTTTCACTGGCGGTATGAATGAGTGCGCGAACATCCTTGGGAAAACATGAACCGCCGTAACCGCAACCGGGATAGATGAAAGAGTAGCCGATACGGCTGTCGGAGCCGATTCCGAGCCGTACATTTTCCACGTCGACACCAAGCCGGTCACACAGGTTTGCGACTTCGTTCATAAACGATATCTTGGTCGCCAGCATGGCGTTGCCGGCGTATTTGGTCATCTCCGCGTCCTTGACCCCCATAAAAATGATACGATCGTGGTTGCGGCTGAAATCTTTATAGAGCTCACGCATGACCTCACGGGCCTGATCAGAATCGACCCCGACAACGATACGGTCGGGTTTCATGAAATCTTCAACAGCAGCACCCTCCTTGAGGAATTCCGGGTTGCTGACTACGTCGAATGGAACATCGTGGCCGCGTGTTTCCATCTTCCGGGAAACTGCGGCCTTGACCTTCTCCGCAGTACCAACCGGTACCGTTGATTTGGTTACAACGACGGCATATTCGGAAAGATTGGCACCGACTTCACTGGCGACGTCCAGTACATGCTTTAAATCGGCAGACCCGTCCTCACCTGGAGGGGTTCCGACAGCAATGAAGATAATATCTGTATTCGACACCGCTTCCGCGAGTGATGTGGTAAAGAGCAAACGTCCTTCCTCACTATTACGCAACACGATCTGCTTAAGACCTGGCTCATAGATCGGCATCCAGCCTTCTTTGAGTTTGGCGACTTTCTCAGCATCGATATCGACACAGGTCACACGATGACCCATTTCTGCAAAACAGGCACCGGTCACAAGACCGACATATCCGGTTCCAACAACAGCAAGATTCATAAAACCTCCGAACTGCGAAACGCTAATAGCGAAGCGCGATAAATAATCAGACAAATAATTCTGTCGAACAACCTGCGACAGAGGAATATAAGCCTTTTCGAACCTCTTACTTCGCGGCTCGCGCCTCCAGCTTTTCCTCCCAATCCCAGGCTGTGCGCAGGATGATTTCAAGATCGTCAAAGCAAGGTTGCCAACCTAGAGTTTTGCGAATTTTATCACAACCGGCGATCAGTTCAGCCGGATCTCCTTCGCGACGGCCGGTTTCCTCGACAAGGAAGTCGATACCGGTCACTTTCCTGGCCATTGCAACAACATCTGTAACGGAAAAACCGTGACCATACCCACAATTAAAAACCGCTGACGGTTGACCGGTCGAGAGATAACGCAAAGCACCCAGATGTGCCTGGGCAAGGTCGGCAACATGGATATAATCACGGATACAGGTGCCATCTTCAGTTGGATAATCGGTACCAAAGACCTGCAATTTCGGGAAAATCCCCAACGCCGTTTTCAGTGCACGCGTAATCAGGTGCGTCGGATTGGCATAATCCTGGCCAAGCCTGGTTTCTGGGTCAGCACCGGCGACATTGAAATAACGCAGCGCAACGTAGCGAAAGTCGGCCTCAGCCTGGGTCAGATCAGCAAGGAAATGCTCCGTCATCATCTTCGACGTACCGTATGGATTGATCGGCTGCAAGGACGCGTCTTCAGAAACCGGCAACTGTGTCGGGTTTCCGTAAACCGCAGCAGTCGAGGAGAAAATCATCTGATCGACCCCGGTCGTTCGCAGTGCCTCAAGAAGGTTCAGGGCGTTGACCGAATTATTACGGTAATACTTGAGCGGATCGCTGACACTCTCACCGACTTCAATCGATGCCGCAAAATGCATCACTGCGTCCGGCTTGAATTCTCTCAAGGTTTTTATCAGCAGCTCTTTATCAGCCAGATCTCCTTCGACCAGCTCTCCAGAGAGGACCGCATCGCGATTACCGGTCGAAAGGTTGTCATAGGTCAGAACGTCATAACCGGCTTCACCCAGGGCAAGGACGACATGGCTTCCAATATAACCAGCCCCACCAGTGACTATGACACGTTTTGATTGCGAAACCTTACTCATAACCGAACTCCTTCATCATCCGTCCGGAGGTTGTCCAGTTTTTCTGCACCCGGACAAAAAGTTCGAGATGCACCTTGACCCCCAGCATGCGTTCAATTTCTTTTCGTGCCCCCTGGCCGATCTGGCGAATCATTGTGCCACCCTTGCCGACCAGGATGCCTTTTTGCGAGTCACGTTCAACATTGATGACAGCGTCAATCCCTATCATGTTACGCACGGGGTTCTCCTGAAACCTTTCCACCAGGATAGCGACACCATAGGGGACCTCATCCTTGGTACGCATCAGAATCTGTTCGCGGATCATCTCGGCGACGATAAAACGCTCAGGCACATCGGTTAGCTGGTCCTCGGGATAGTAACGCGGACCTTCCGGGAGGAGAGCGGGGATTTCTCCCATCAAGGCTTCAACACCATCACCCTTCATGGCAGAAATCGGCACGATGGAAGCAAACGGACAGATCTTGCTGTAGGCTGCGATCAGGGGCAGGAGTTTGTCCTTGGGAATCGTATCTATTTTATTAATGACCAGCAGTACCGGATGCTTGCTTTTTTCCAGGAGCGCGGGAATCATCGGATCGGTATCAACCGTACGGTCCGCCTCGACCAGCCAGAGCACGACATCAACATCGAGGCAGGCAGAACGGGCCTGATCGACCATGTATCGGTTCAACGGAGAGTGTGCTTCGTGAATCCCAGGGGTATCGACGAACAGCACCTGTGCATGGTCTAGGTTCTGAATACCGAGAATACGGTTACGGGTCGTCTGGGGTTTCGGTGAGGTGATCGCAATTTTCTGACCCACAATACTGTTTAACAGGGTTGACTTGCCAACATTGGGGCGACCGATGATAGCGACGAACCCTGAGCGAAATTTTTGTTTCTCAGCCATGAAGCCCTCCCTGGGCCGACAGGTCAGTGAATGGCAGATCCTGACCGGACATGCGCAAACAACCTCGTATGACAGTTCTATCAGTCTGCAGTCGAACCGCAGGACGCGATTTTTCCAGCCATTTACGATTCTCACCACGATGTCCGAGGACATCGCTCAAGTCATCGGGGTGAACAGTAAGCTGCGTCTCATGGGAACTCGCATGCAGCAGCGCGCGACACCAGAGCCTTGAACGCACCAATTGCCCGAAGGCCGGATGATAAGGCCCGGCCAGCAAATTTTCTTCCAGCTGCGGATCAGGTTGTAGCCCCAGGCGAATGGCCGGAATATCCGCTCGATGACAACGGTACAGCATATCAGCGCAGACTTCGACCATGGCATCGAGTGTCCAGGGTTCGTAATGACCTGATTTCCAGACCTCCGCTAACCCGGTCCCGGCAATCACTAAAGCCGGATAGATTCTCACAAAAGAGGGTTGGAGCTCCAGTGCATCATGTAATGACATCATCGCTTCTTGAGCGTCACCGCCAGGCAAGCCCGGCATTAGCTGAACTCCGACCTTCATTCCAGCATTGCGGCAACGTTGGATCGATGCAACATTGTCTGCAGCAAGATGTCCGCGTTCGGACGCTGCCAGAACAGCATTGTCAAAACTCTGGCAGCCGATCTCCACTGTGGTCACACCGGAAGCTTTCAGCCTTGTGACACTTTTCTCTTCAAGTGCGTCCGGACGGGTTGAAATTCGTATCCCACCAACGCGACCGGAGGCAATATAGTGTCGCGCGGTCGACAGAAAGGCCTCCTGTTGCACAACAGGCAACATCGAGAAGGAACCGCCATAAAATGCGATTTCGCCATCACCCTGAAGCGGCAGGACTCTGTCGAGCCAGGCATCAACATCTTGCACTTCTGGAAAAGTGGAGTTGGAGGTGGACCTGTCTTGGGCGCAGAAAAGACAACGATGCGGGCAGCCTGCATGGGGAATAAATACCGGGTAAATCTTCACGAGTCATTATCCAGTTGTGCCAGAGCTGCTTTCGCCGCCGTCTGCTCTGCACTTTTTTTGGTGCGACCATGGCCCGAACCGTGAGTGCGGCCATCGACCAACACATCGACGTGGTAAATACGGTCATGGGCTGGCCCGGTCGAATCAACCAATACATAGACCGGCAGATCGCGATGTGTTGCCTGCAGAAACTCCTGCAGCCGGCTTTTATAATCCTGCCCCTCATCATTTGAAGCCTGCTGCAACATAGGCACAAACAGTGGCAGGATTACTACTTCAGCAGCTTCAAAACCGTTATCGGTAAAAATGGCGCCAAACAGAGCCTCAAGAGCATCTGCCAACAAGCTCGATTTATCGCGTCCGCCACTGCGCTCTTCACCTCTACCCAGCAACAGACCGGAGCCGATATCGAGCGATCGGGCCAGACCTGCCAGACCCGGTAATGACACAACCTCCGCCCTGACCCTGGTTAGTTCGCCCTCGGGAGAGTTAGTCAAGGTTTTCATAAGGTACTGACTGATAACCAGGTCAAGTACTGCGTCGCCAAGGAATTCGAGCCGTTCGTTGTCCGGCAAATTCTCTTCAGAATGTTCGTTCGCGTAGGACCTGTGCGTCATCGCCTCGGCGAGTAGTGCACGATTATGGAAAGAATAGTTTAACGACTCTTCCAGTCTCGGCCAATTTTCTGTTTCTGCGCGGGCAGACAGATTCATAAGCAGTTCATATTACAAAAGGTTACAGACGGTGAGTAGCTCTTCAGATCAGCCACGCAAAGTTGGTTATAATACACTACCCGAACACATATATCAATTGCGCCTGACGATGAAATCATTATAGTATGTCATCTCGTTTTAACGGTATTCAATAACCCATTCAACCTCAACCCAAACTATTGATTTATGTCACTTTTTATTACTTTTGAGGGCATTGAAGGCAGCGGCAAAACTACCCAGTTGCTGAGGTTGTTAAATCACCTTCAGGAGATAGGGCTCCCGGTTGTAGCAACCAGGGAACCTGGCGGCTGCCCGATATCCGACGCTATCCGTAAACTGCTTCTTGATCCTGAGAGCAGTACGATGGCGTCACATACGGAGCTTTTACTGTACAGTGCGGCCCGGGCGCAGCATGTTGTCGAATTCATCCGCCCAAGCTTAGCAGAGGGGAAAATTGTGCTTTGTGACCGTTTTGCAGACGCGACCACAGTTTACCAGGGTGCTGGCCGTGGTCTCGACATGAATCAACTCGAAGCCATCAACAATTACGCAACCAAAGGCCTGACACCAGACCTTACCCTGCTCCTCGACTACCCCGCCAAAAACGGCCTGAATCGTGCTAGAGTGCGCAATAGCAACAAGGGGATGGAGTCAGAGGGGCGTTTTGAGTTGGAAACCCTCGCCTTTCACCAACGTGTCCGTCAAGGATATCTCGAACTGGCAAACCGGGAAGAACGAATTCACATCATTGACGCGCTCGGTGAAGAAGACACAGTAGCTGCACGCATTATGACGACTGTTGATCGTTTTCTTGCCTGCAGGAGAACGGCATGACCTTTGACCAGATCCTTGGCCATGAACGACAAAAAGAGATTCTAAACCGGGCGCTGGCCAATGGCCGGCTCGCCCATGCCTATCTCTTTTCCGGTCCCGACGGCATCGGCAAACGGCTTGTGGCAATGGCCTTGGCACGAGCTATCGTCTGCCACGAACAACGCGGCTGTGGGCAATGCCTGGCCTGTCGCAAAATTGACCACCAGAACCATCCTGATCTGCACACTCTCGAGCCGGACGGCACTTCGATCAAGATTGAGCAAATCCGGTCTTTCCAGAGAGAGCTCAACCTCAAGCCATTGGAATCACCACGTAAAATCTGCATGATTGAGCAGGCGGACACAATGACAGTCGGTGCTGCAAACGCCCTGCTCAAAACTCTCGAAGAGCCTCGTGGCGACACACTACTGATCCTTTTGACAGCTCAACCAAACCGTCTGCTCGAAACGATACGCTCACGCTGTCAGCCCCTGCCCTTTACCCGCCATCCGAACAGCCGCATTCAGGCTGAACTTGAGAGGCAGCTTGGTATCGACGCAACAGAATCTCATATTCTGGCAGCCCTTTCAGAAGGCAGCTTTAAAAAAGCTTTTGGTAAAGACCGCGAACTTTACCTTGAACAACGTCGGGAACTGCTAAAAACCTTGACGGGGTTATCCTCAGGAAGTATCTTGCCAATTCTGGATTTTGCCGATCAACTTGCAGCCGACAAGACCATTCTTGCCGATATTCTGGAGATTTTTCAGGCTTTTTACCGGGACGTACTCATGACTCTGCAAGGACGTGGTGACGAAGAGCTGGTCAACCTGGATCTCAAGGAGAAAATCCACAGGGTGTCAGGTCGCGAAAGCGTCGTGACAATTCTCGGTAAACTGGATGCATTGATCGAAGTTCGCCGTCAGGTGGATCGTAACGTGAATCGCCAACTGGCTATGGAGGTCCTCCTCCTGAAACTTGCGGCCTGAAATTGAATTCAACCACCAACTTTATACGAAATATCTTAGTGATCTCATGATACGCATTGTTCCACTTAAATTTCAGCAAGCTGGTCGTCAATACAACTTCAATGCTCTGTCTCTGGAGCTTAAGCCCGGCGACAAAGTCATAGTTGAAACGGATCGTGGCCGTGCCATGGCCATTGTCGTCATCCCACCGCGTGAAGTGTCTGAAGGGGAAGCCCCTGAGGGGCTGAAAAGCATTCTGCGGCTTGCTACCGAGGAGGATCTGGCACTGGCGGAAACCAATGCTGCCAGAGAACAAGACGCCCATCGGTATTGCGTCAAGCGTATTCATTCCCGCCAACTGGAAATGAAGATGGTACGGGCCGAGTATGCTTTTGACGGCTCAAAAATTATTTTCTTCTTTACCGCTGATGGTCGGATTGATTTCCGCGAGCTGGTCAAAGACCTGGCCCATCACTTTCATACCAGAATCGAAATGCGTCAGATCGGTGTACGCGACGAAGCGAAACTGGTCGGTGGTCTGGGCATTTGTGGTCGCGAACTCTGCTGCTGCAGTTTCCTCACGCAGTTTCATCCGGTTTCCGTCAAAATGGCCAAAGAGCAGGGATTGGCCCTGAATCCGACCAAAATTTCCGGGCAGTGTGGCCGCCTGCTCTGTTGCCTCGGCTATGAGTTTGAAACTTACAGCGCCCTCAGAAAGGGTATGCCAAAGTGTGGCAAGAAAGTCATGTGGCAAGAGAAGGAACATGAAGTCACCAACCAGGATATCCTGCGACAGCAAGTGACTTTGCGTGACAGAGAGGGTAACCGCTGCCAGGTAACGATGGAAGAGCTCCGTACCGGTCAGGCCAACCAAGAGGCAAAAGAAGAAAATACCTCTGGGGAGACTCACACCACTCGCCTGAACAAAAGCAGGACACAGGGGCAGAAGCCACAAGGTCAAAAACCACAGGGGCAGAAGCCGCAGAGGCAGCGACCAAAGGGGCAACAATCGCGCAAGCAAACTGATAACAGTAAAAAAGACGGGGAGAAAAAAGTCGGGGAAGCTCCAAAGCCTGTTGAAAAACAGCAGAACAAGCAAAGCCAGAATGAAACAACTGATGGCAAGAGCCAGAACCGGCGCCGCAGGCGCGGCAGACGCAGACCGCGTAGCGGCAGCAAACCCGATCCTAGCAAGCAGGGAGAATAGTCATGTCGGACGATAAACGCTTTTACCTGACAACACCGATTTACTACGTCAATGACGTGCCCCATATCGGTCATGCCTACACAACCCTGGCTTGCGACGTGTTGGCCCGCTACAAACGCGCTCGTGGCTATGAAGTCAGTTTCCTGACCGGCACCGATGAACACGGCCAGAAAGTCGAGAAGGCCGCCCAGTCTAAAGGTGAAACACCACTGGAACTGGCAGACCGTGTTGTAAAGCGCTTCCAGTCCCTCTGGGAGAAACTTGACATCTCCCACACCGACTTTATTCGCACCTCTCAGGAACGCCATAAACTGGCCGTTCAGGAGATTTTCCGCACCATCGAGGCCAAGGGTGATATTTACCTTGGTGAATATGAAGACTGGTATTGCACTCCCTGCGAAACATTCTGGACCGAAACCAATCTGCTCGACGGCAACTGTCCAGATTGTGGGCGACCGACCGACAAACTCAAGGAAGAGTCCTACTTCTTCCGCATGAGCAAGTACCAGGAACAACTGGTGGCACACATCGAGGCCAACCCGGATTTCATCCAGCCGAAATCTCGCCGCAATGAAATTTTAAGTTTCATCCGTGAAGGATTGCGGGATCTCTCTATCTCGCGAACAACATTCTCCTGGGGGATTCCGGTCCCGGACAACGACAAGCATGTTATCTACGTCTGGTTTGACGCCCTTACCAACTATATCAGCGCTCTCGGCTTCCCGAATGATGTCGATGGCGATTTTAAAAAATTCTGGCCCTGCAATGTTCATGTCATTGGCAAGGACATCCTACGCTTTCATACCGTCTACTGGCCGACCTTCCTGATGGCTGCCGGCATCCCTTTGCCCGAAAAGGTTTTTGCGCATGGCTGGTGGACTGTAGAAGGTCAGAAAATGAGCAAGAGCCTGGCTAACGTAGTTGAGCCAAACATGCTTATCGACAAGTATGGCGTCGACGCAATCCGCTACTTCCTGTTGCGCGAAGTCCCCTTTGGCCTGGATGGTGATTTTTCCCACAATTCTCTCGTCCATCGCATCAATTCCGACCTCGCGAACGACCTCGGAAACCTGGTCAGCCGCTCTACGGCAATGCTCAGCAAGTACTTTAAGGGTGAGCTAACAACCCCCGGAGAAACAATCAATATTGACCAAGTCCTACAAGGAAAATTCACCCAACAGATCAAAGTGGTTGATGGCCAGATGGATGCCCTCGCCTTCAACAAGGCACTTCAATCGATCTGGGAATTAGTCAGCGCCGCCAACAAGTATATCGATGACTCCGCACCCTGGGCCCTGGCCAAGGATGAGTCTCAGCGCGAGCGCCTCGGGACGGTCATGTACAACCTGCTTGAAGCCGTTCGACTGATCGGCCTTCTGGTGACGCCGTTCATGCCGGAGACCGGTGCCAACATCTGCAGGATTCTCGGCATTAACCCTACGGACCAACAGCTTGAGGACCATGACCGTTGGGGCTTACTCATCCCGGGAACCATTGTCGAAAAGGCAGCTCCACTCTTTCCCAGGATTGAAAAGGAATAATTCGAGGTGCAAGATGCGAAATGAGAAGTGCGGAGAGGCAACTCTTTGATTTTTCGCGCCTCACACCTCGCACTTCGCGCAACGGAAATTTTCCATGAAAAACTTACAGTCCTCTTTAGTCGATTCCCACGCCCATCTAGACTCAAAGAAGTTCACAAGTGACCTTGACTCAGTCATCCAACGTGCCGGGGAGAATGGTGTCGAGCACATCCTGACCGTCGGTTGCGACCTGGAGAGTTCCCGCGCCAGCGTTGATCTGGCACTACACTACCCCAACATCTATGCCAGCGTCGGCATTCACCCCCATGATGCCAGTACTGTTGATGACAGCGTCATTGAAGAGCTAACCAACATGATCAAATCGGTGGATAAGGTTGTCGCCGTCGGAGAAACCGGCCTTGACTTTTACCGTGATCATTCTCCTCGCGATCAGCAGCGGTGTGCTTTCCGCAGGCATATCCAGCTGGCGAAAAACACGGGCAAACCTCTGATTATTCACGATCGTGACGCCCACGAAGAAGTCATCCAGATCATGCAGGAAGAAAATGCTGCCGAGATCGGCGGTGTCCTGCACTGCTTCTCCGGCGACCTGGCCATGGCCCGTCAATGTATCGAGATGGGTTTTTATATTTCATTTGCAGGGCCATTAACCTATCCCAAAAACGAAACCCTGCGCAGTATCGCCCAGACCTTGCCAATCGACGTTATGCTGGTGGAAACCGACTGCCCTTACCTATCGCCGCAGAAATGGCGCGGCAAACGTTGCGAACCCGCTTACGTGAGAACGACAGCCGAGAAGCTTGCCGAGGTCAAAGGCTTAACTCTCGAAGATGTCGCCCGCATCACCACCCTCAACGCATGGCGTCTTTTCGGCATAGGCAATGTAGACCAGAGAACACGGATAGCTTACGTAATCCGCAACAGCCTTTACCTCAACATCACTAACCGCTGCACCAACAGCTGCAGCTTCTGCGCTAAGTTCAGCGACTTTACTGTCAAGGGGCACCAACTCTGTCTCGAGCGTGAGCCTGACGTTAATGAGGTGATGACAGCAATCGGCGATCCCTCCGCATATGACGAAGTCGTATTCTGCGGGTATGGCGAGCCGCTGCTTCGCCTCGACCTTGTCAAACAGGTTGCAAGCTTCCTGAAGCAGAATGGGATCACTGTCCGCATAAACACCGACGGCCAGGCCAACCTGGTCCATCATCGCAATATCCTGCCGGAACTTTCCGGCCTGGTGGATTCAATCAGCGTGTCGCTGAACGCCCCGGACGCAAAGACCTACCAGGAGATATGCCGCTCCGAATTCGGTGAGCGAGGCTATACAGCCGTTAAAGACTTCATCATAGAAGCAAAGCAACATATCCCATCCGTTACGGCAACAGCTGTTACCCTTCCGGGGATTGATATTGACGCGTGTCGCAGGACCGCGGAAGAATTGCAGGTGGATTTCAGGGAGAGGACCTATAACGAAGTAGGATAATCAGCAGCAAGGTTCAATAACTTACGAAACGGGGACTGTATAATAATTTACAGCCCCCGTTTTTGTATGTGAACATTTGTTTATAGGTGAGGATATATTGAGATGACTAGCAATAACAGTTTTGGCTGTTTGAAGTTGCGGCTAAAAACCTTTTCCTGAGCTTGACGTAGACGAGGCTATAAAAACTTGACGAACATGTACATCAGACGCCTCTTCTTTCAGGGCCGCTATAATAATTTCCACTACCAGTTTTTCGAACATGCGGAGAACCAATATCCACCCAACCAGTCGATCTCTTGAATTTTGCGACCTCGCAAGAGTCAAGCAGGGTTTTCAGCATAGAATCTTTCACCAAATCAAACCTTCCATCTGTATAAATCACACGCAACATCATAGGACCACACCTCGACCTTAAGAGAATGAGCCAAATTCCTCAAACTTGCACCTTCACCTAATACTAATAAGCAAAGGACGTTCCAAAAAAAAATGCATAGTAATTTCAGTGCCTTAAAGACATGCTCTGAATAAAATAAAGTAATGTAACTTTTTTCGACGGCGTATCATTCACTGAACCCACAGAAAAATGCCACCAGGTCACAACACCCGTTGGCATTTTCTTGCAGACAGTCATCAACCTGTTTGCCTCAAAGTGTTCGCTTAAACGTTGACCTCACCACGTAAGGTTCTTAATGCGCTGAATAAAAATAACAGGCGAAAAGAGGAACCGGACCCTTTCGGCCCTGCAGCCTCGTCCCGCGATCCGTTTTTTTACCGAAGTGTGGCATCCAAATACTCCACAAACCTCTGCCACGATTTTTGATCCGCATCTTCGCGATAGCGATTCGAGCCGAACACGGTGAACGCATGGGGAGCACCACTGTAGGTAATCATCTCGTGGGAGACCCCATGCGCTTCAAGATCACTGGCCAGATTGGCGAAGTCTGTCATGGTGATGTTGGCATCGGCCGAACCGTGCATAATCAGGAGTTTGCCATTGGCCTTGCTGTAATCCTGTCCATCTGGTGTGCTTAAGCCACCATGAAAAGTCGCAAAACCCTTCATATCGGCCCCTGATCTTGCATACTCTAGAACCGCAGCGCCACCAAAGCAATAGCCCATGGTGACTGCATTACCGGTACTTGCCCCCTTCGCTTTCGCCGTGTCAAGTGCTCCTTGTATCAGCGCACGCATCTTCGCACGATCTTTGTACAGCTCGCCGGTATGTTGTCGTTTGTCCTTCATTTCCGTTGGTCGGACTCCCTTACCGAACAGATCGGCCGCAAAAACCGCATAGCCGAGGTCAGCAAGCATTCCGGCGCGTTTAACTTCGTAATCCGTCAAACCGTCCCAATCGTGAAGCAGCAGAACCAACGGAGCGCCCGGTGCGGGGCTGACGTAGTATCCTTCATAAGATTCTCCATTGACCTGGTAATCGACAACCTCGCCAGCCGCAAAGGCAGTACCTGCAAAGACAAATATGCACAGTATCGTTATTATTGATCTCATCGCGTCCTCCATCAAATCTGTTTGCGTAATGTTCCTGTATGGATTTTAGCAGGTTTTGCGTGTTGTGCAGGCAGGCAAAAAGTTGAGCGCGGGAGACAACGATTGGTGACGCATGAAATGCCGGGGGGATTTCTTACTAGTCAGGAGTTCAGGACAGCGGGTGCGACAACAAAAGCATCTAAACCTACTTGTTCCTCATATCATGTGGGACAAGAACAATCGCAGTTTGCTCACTACGGTTACCGGCAGCATCAGTGGCAACCACCGTAATAGTGTATTTACGACCGTCCATGTCGTTGCCATCGCGCCAAGCCTCCAGCCAGAGGGAACTACCAAAACCGGGGGCAACCTGGCCGATGGCACTGCCGTACTCGTCGTTGAGGGTGATTTCGACCTGGACAGGTTCACTCTCATCCTCGGCAGAACCGTCGATCAGCACTTCCACAAACTTCTTGTTTGGCGGCCAGAGGATGTTAGTGCTCAAGTCCAGGTGCAGCTCGGGTGGCGTCGTGTCAGCAGGGGCTTCGGCAACAAAAACATCCTCGCAGATGTTGTCATCCCCTACCACCATCCTTGAATCATCAGAAGAGAACACCAACGCGGAGCCATGTGCACTCATGGCAGGAGAATCAGCATCACCTTCATTCAGGAATCCATTCATGGTCGTGCTGATCAAGTTGTGGACACCGGTCTCCAGGTCAAGTCGGAGGATTCCTTTCACTCCGACGGTGTCCCTGGGACACTCGCTACGTAGGCGAGGAAACGACCATCGAGGCTTAAAGTTGGAGAGTTTCCCTTTGCTACGAAACGGGGCCTGTCGCCATATGCGGAGAGATAGATTTCCCGCGCACCAATTTCGTCTGAGGCGGAGAAAGCCAATAAACTTCCATCGCCACTAAGCGAGGGTTCAGTACAGTCGGTATTATTTGGTGAGGTAATACGCTGGACTGAACCGTCCCGGCGATCATAATAAAAGATATCCGCAGCACTGTTGAGATCACCAGCCACGAGGTTATCAGACTCAGAGACGTAGGCAATTCGTTGGCCGTTGTGGCTCACTGTTGCTTCTGTACTTGCACCATTCCCTTTTTCGCCGTGACTGTTAATGCTTGCCAACTCCAGGGTCGAATTCTGGATATTGTATAAGTAAATATCACGGCTCCTGTCAGTGTCAGCAGTGACCAGGTTCGAAGCGTTGGAGGTAAAAAGTAGAGTTGATCCATCGGCACTGATCACAACTTCACCACTGGTATCATTGACCAGGCTGCGTAGCCCTTGAGTTATCAGCCCAAGTGAGCCAGAGAGACGATCATAGAGATAAACGAGGAAACGTTCACGGTAGGAGATATGATAACCGCTGGCGCATGCAAATGCTGCCAGGTCTCCCAGGTCATTAAGTGTTGGACTCTTGCATACTGTTTGAATAAACCAGTAGTTGTCAGGATTCAGACTGCGACTGGTTTTCCACAGTGCCACTCTCCCTGTCGAGGATGAAGATATCCGGGTCGGTGTCCCAGTACCATGAGCCGGGATCATTATCAGCCAGGTTGTCCGCGTCAGAAACATAAGCGACAAATCGACCATCGGAATTAACTGCGGGCTCAGAGCTTGGTCCATTCCCTATCGCGCCGAAATACGAGCGACTGAGCAGTTCTGTGTCAGAGCCCAATGATGGAGAGGGACAGCAACAGAGAGCGATCAATGTGGCGATAATGAATTTTTGAAAAACGGTCATTTCTTGTTCTCAGTTAACGGTTTTCTACATTTCAGTATGTGCGGTTAAGATTCGCGCAGTAAGTTAAATACCAGAGACAAGCAAGTCGATTTTCCTCGTAACGCCCTGTTAACAGGAAATCGATTTTAGACTTTCAGGTCAGGAGAAAGGAGAAGAACGGTGCTACCAATCTTATTATCACCTCTGGGAAATCATTCTTTCCCTCTGCGTCGAGCCAGGTAGACCAAGCCGGCCAGACCAGCGCCAAGAAGCAGGAAGGATGTGGGGGCGAGAACAGGGGTACCCACACCCTCAGCTTTTGTGAAGCTTATAAAGAGTGCTGCCCACTTATTCTCAACAGCATGTGACTGAGTTAAAAAAAACAGCCAGCTCAGTAAGGGCAGCACAATAAAAGACAAAACACGAATCATTTTTCCCTCCTACCCTTATTTGTTGGGGGGCAAAAACAGAAAACGCCCGTCTCCAAAAACCGAGTACGGGCGTCATAATAACCTCTAATTCATGACACTCTCTTCGGCAGCCCGGCTATCCCGACGTGGGATCCATAGGCTTTGCGCCCCCGCATTACTGCGAGTTTGCTCTTATCGGAGAGAAACAGGATTGTACAATAACATACGTCTCTTACAATTTTCTCACAATGGGGGATAATAGCTTATTTTTTTATACAGAAGTGAGGGAAGACAGCTGTTACAAGTTTCCTGTCAGTAATATTGTATTGTTTTGAGCAATTTCGCCTGGCAGAATTGTGAAAGGCTCGGAACCCCTCTAAATATGAATGGTCACCCACATGCAAACCAGGTGACCACCATTTTGGATTGGAGTTGATCGCCTCCTCAACAAGGCTAATACGAATTTTCGACGACAACTTCGCCAAGGGGCAATTGCCCGGGTTTTGGCCAGGAATCTTTTGTTTTTTTACCGATAGCCACCATAGGCCCCATCAAATAGTCTTCAGGAAGATTAATAAGTTCACCAACCTTCTCTATATCAAAACCGATCATTGGACATGAGTCATACCCCATAGACTTGGCCGCAAGCATGATCGTCTGCATCGCCATGCCGATTGACCTCTGAGCCTCGTCGCGTTGCAGCCAATCACGCCCCTCATGAAATGGTCCCATCCAGTTAACAAGAAGATCTGCAACATCCTTGGGAGCGTTCTGCCAGTAACGGTGAGGGTCCTTAGTCCAAGCCTTGACGTCTGCCGTCATAATGATGAGGAGGGACGCATCGGTCATCTGGGCCTGATCGTTACCGAATTCTGTGCGGATTCTCCGGCGCAAGTCAGGATCGCGAACAATAACAAACCTCCAATGTTGGATATTGAAGCTTGTGGGTGCTTGAATCGCGGCTTCTAAAAGCTTGGTCTCCTCTTCTTTTGTAAAGCGGTGATCAGGATCGAATTGCTTAATTGCACGTCGCTGATAGATGGCATCGAAGGTGTCCATACAGCTCCTCCTTTTTACGAGTTTCTTTGATTCTCAGCACAGTATATCTTCAATTCGGAAAAATTCTTGTCCATCTATAATAAAAATGGCCGTCCAGAGTAAAAACACTGGCGGCAAAATTTGTGCAAAAAACGTCTTCAATACCTCTTTCAATAAGATGCCTGCTTTCGACTCTAAGGGAGTGTTTCTGGAATACTACATTGGCAAGAGTTTTACTACGCTTCCTTATTTTCCGAAAAATAAAATTCCAGTATCTCTTTAGTGATATTGGAAAGTCTTAGTGCAGGAATGCTTTCTCCGCTGAACCAATGCGCGTTGCAATCCTTAATCGCAGACATCTTTTTGCTGCTGATATCACCGACATAGACAGAGACCTCGACGTCGCCAGGTCTAACTGGAGAAGGTCCTCTGACAGTTTTTGCAAGTTTTCTAAAAACACAATCAATTTTGTCTTTCATCTCCGTGGCAACAACTTCTTCCAGACACTGCATCTCGTCGTCGCCAGGCTCAATCTCTCCCCCGGGCAATATCCAAAAATCGCCTCTTTTGGTCAAGAGTATCATTCCCTTCCTCTCGACAATGATATCTACCACCTTTATTGTCATTGATTCTAATCCTTTGATTATCATAATTCAGAGAACATCGACAAAACTACACACAGCATGTCGCGTGCCAAATAATGCCTTATCAAATCAGTTTCAAACTATTGAAGAATTCCGGGGTTATAAAAGAGTGGAAAAGGCACCTGTGGATACAGAAGACATGCAAAGGTTGCACGTTTCTGTAGTCGAAAAATGGTAATTCCTGAGCTTTCCCAATTACCTGATTTTCATATAAATACAGATTAGGGTATGAATGGCCTTAAAATCAGGAGTCCAGCGAAAACGTCTCATCCTGGACGATTGCAAAGGCCTCGTGCTCACGGCACTCTTTGCCGTTGTATGGACCCTTTACACAACGCATTTTGTCTTGTCCGATAACCGCCCACCCATCAGAACGTTTAAAAATTAAAATTTGTTGGATATCCATCAGAAACTGTAATTCGTCTTTGGTAACCAACTCTTCATGACCACCACTAAGCACGACTGGGATAAGCATAGAAGAAACCTCCCGTTAAACTTTTTAAAATTGTTTTACGGTAACACTTGATGGCGGTCTGTCAAGGGCTCAGTTAAAATTATTTTAATTTTTTTTACAGAGACCTGTAAATTTCAGAGTTTTTTGTCGGGAAGAAGGAAGGAATTACCTCAAAGGTATTGTTTAAGCAGCACTTCTACGTTCAGGACCAGTGTAATTGCTATTGCTTTTCATGACTCGCATGGGGTCCAGACCAACTATTGCCCAATTACCAGAACGTATAAACTTGACGACTTTATTTCGTGCAAGAAAAACATCTAACGCTTTTGGTGCCATTCGACAAAGAGAACCATCTTTCAATTCAACCTTAATCAGTTCACCCACAAAGCTTCCCCCCCAGAGAAAAATTTAATACTCATTTTGCGAATCGCATTTTATACAACAGGTGAAATTAGTCAAGGTTAAATAATAATTTCTTAACAACTCTTGCCAATGACAAAGCAAGAGCTGAAGATAACTAATTTTCACCCTCTTCTCGCACACCCTTCTCCTCTGGCGGGGACTCGACCTTCTCCGGTGTCACAAGATCACCGAGAAACAGGCTTCCATTATGTACAAAGAAGCAGTTTGAGATCTTTTCTGCCAACTCCGCAAGACGGTTGGCGTAGTTTTCTTCATCCCCTTCGTTCGGTGTTGCCAACCCCAACAGAACCGCATCAGCACCTGCACTTTCACGATGCATGATGTCGACAATACTTTCATCCTCATCTTTAACGGTTACCTCGACATCGGCCTTGATACGGATCTCCGGAATCAACTGCGCCAGAAAACGCTCGGTCTGGCCTTTCATGAGCTCATTCGAGGCGATACTCATGATGCGAATCCTGGCATTACGCCACTCGGGGTTGCGAGTGAGCAGATAAGCGAGCAGCAATAGCAGATCACCATTACGCTTAAGGCCTCCCCACCAGACATGAATTTCCTGAATCTGACCTTCTTGAAAAGTCTTCAGCGGATTTGTCTTACCGATGACCAGGCTCTGATTAAGTTGTTTGAGTGGGCGTATGACGCGCAGAAAATTAACCAGACGTTCACGATCGTCAGGCCATCCGACCAGCATTGTATTACTTGCCATCCCGGCAATACCGTTCGACTGGGCAACGGCAAGAATCCCTCGCTCAACATTTTGCACGATGTTTACTTCACCAAAGGCGATAATCCCATGCTTCTTGAGAACAGCATTTATCTGACTCTCCCGATTTTTGATATCGACATCAATGCCAAGGATATCTCCATGATGGAGTTCACAGATAGAAACAACACCTCTGTTTTCCGCAAACCAGGCACCGAACCGCACTAAATCGAGACGTTTTTCGACGTTACTGACGAATACCAGAACATGTGGTCGCCAGTTACGGGCCGACATCGGACGCTCATTGAGCTTGACCAGGGCCCAGCGGATCAGTGTCTCGAACAGGTCGCGCCTGACATCTCCCCAGGCTTCCTTGCGTGAGCGTCTTTTCAAAACAACCCAGAGTGCGAGCTCAACAGCGATGGCAAAAAGAGTCGCGGGCCAGTGGATCAGTAACATCACGCCAAAGCAGCCAAGACCGCCTGTCAGGCTGAGAGCCCAGTGGATATTAAGGGTTGGACGCCAGGAGGGGTTCCCGGAAAGATATTCCAGCGCGGCAACCAGATTGACTGTGCCATAGACACTCAGGAAAAACATGGTTGCAACCGTGGCAACGGTGTTGAGATCTCCAAGAAAGACGGCTGCAAGGCTCAAAACCAGAGTCACCAGCATACCCAGCTTCGGCTCTGCACCACTTTCTGCAGACCCGGCTAACTTGTGGGGGACCAGCCTGTCCATGGCCAAGGCCTGAAGAGTCCGCGGTGCTCCAAGCATGGAGCCAACGGCAGAGGAAAAAATTGCCCCCAGCAGACCGGGCAACACCAGCCACGGTCCGAACAGAGCAATGCGATTCCAAATCAACGAATCCTCAATCAGGCTGGCCGAGTCGGCGCTGTAATAAAGCAGAACCGGTACTGCCAGATAGACCGCAAATCCGACAAGAGTTGCGGCAACACTGCCACGTGGTATGGAGTGCCCAGGGTCAGCCAGATCTCCCGACATGCTGAGGCCTGCCATAATCCCGGTCACCGCTGGAAAGAAGACCGCAAAAACAACCCAGAACCCGATCATTTCCGCAGGAGCACTCGTCCCCATCGATATTTCAATAACCGGCCCGCTGATAGCGCCCGTAGTCAGCGCAACAAGGGACAATCCGATCAGCACCATCACCGGAATTTGGGTGCGCAGTGCAAACCTCGCACCCCGGAAGGCGAGCAGTGCAACCATCACTATGATTACGAATGCCGTTTGAGAAACCGGCAAACCAGGCCAGACAAACTTCAAAGATTCGGCGAGACCAAAAGCATAGAGAGTTACGGATAATGCTTGAGAAATGTAGAGAGGAAAACCAATGGCTCCGCCTATTTCGATCCCAAGACTGCGCGAAATCATGTAGTAAGCGCCGCCGACGCCGACATGGCTGTTGGTGGCGATGGCAGACAGGCTCAAAGCTGTCAGGAGAGTGATGAGATTGGCCAGCAGGACAATCAGAAGGGTTTTCAGAAGCCCGACCTGCCCGACCACCCATCCGAAGCGCAGATACATGATGACGCCGAGAATGGTCAGAATAGTCGGCGTAAAAACACCGAGGAAAGCACCCAGTTTCCCGGTTGACGTTCCCCCTTTTGCATTTATCAACGTGTCGACAGGCTTGGCAGCGAGCATGGAACCTCTCTGTAGATTAACCAGACAGAGGATAGCTGATTTATTGCAAAAACAAAAGGGCGACCCGCTGGGCCGCCCTTTTGTTTTGTCCGAACCAGAAGTTCTGGATTAGATCTTCTCGACGTTCGACGACTGGGGGCCTTTTTGGCCTTCGGTCACATCGAAGCTGACACGATCACCTTCGGCGAGGGTTTTGAAACCCGAACCCTGGATCTCGGAAAAGTGGACGAAAACGTCAGGACCATTGTCCTGCTCGATGAATCCAAACCCCTTAGCTTCGTTGAACCATTTTACTGTACCTTCAGCCATCTTGAAACTCCTTCACTCCCACTCGGGAGGTGTTCTGTTGTGCATTTCGCCTGCAAAAATAAAAAAGCACCCAGCCAAAGTCTGTCTGAGTGTTTTGTTCCAAACTGACTACCTTTAATCTGTCTGTCGAGCAACGAAATAAATACACAAACTTATTCAGATCACGGCTTTTATCATGGCGTTTTTAATAAAGTCAATGCATATATTTAATTTTTAAAGGTCTTTTTAGTTTTCACGCGAGGCACAACAATCACGATACAAGCTCTCCGTGTAAATAATCATCCTGCCAGAAAACCGGCCTTACCAGTTCACAGCGACCGGCAGATGATAATTTACCTGGGAACCTGACATCGAGATAGTTGCGGGTCATACCTTTCAACAAACCTGATTTTGTGCCGGCTTCAACAACGACCTCCAGTTCGCGGGAGATAAAGCTCTCTGCAAACTGTCGATGTTTCTCCACAGCGAGGAAACGCAACCTTTCTGCCCTCTTCCGGTTGACATCGCCGGGGACCTGGTCAGGCATCTCGGCTGCGGGAGTACCGGGGCGCTTGCTATAGGGAAAGACGTGCAGATCAGTGATCGGCAGGCTCCTCAAAAAATTGAAAGTGTTCTCAGACTCCTGGTCCGTTTCACCGGGAAACCCGGTGATCACATCAAGACAGATTGCAGCCGACGGCACAGTTCTCCTGATTTTCTCAACTAATCGGGCAAAGAAGTCACAGTTATATGTACGCCCCATGCGCTGTAGGACATCATCGTCTCCGGCCTGTAACGGGATATGAAAATGCGGGCACACGACCCGTGAAGAGGCAACTGTTGCCAGCAATTCGTTTGTTAATTCAGTAGGTTCAATGGAGCCGAGTCGCAAACGATGAACATCAGTCTCAACTTCAATGCGCCGTACAAGGTCGTTCAGTGTCAAGGGTTCCTGCAGATCCGAGCCATAACCGCCGATATGAATGCCGGTCAGGACTATTTCCTGGTAACCGGCTTCGACCAGACCGGCAACCTGATGCAGTATTTCATCGGGAGGAGCGGAACGACTGGCGCCACGCGCGTAGGGAATGATGCAGTAACTGCAGAAGGCATCACACCCGTTCTGAATCTGGATAAAAGCACGACTGCGACCGGCAAAAGATGTCAGAGGTGGCAGACAAACCGTCTCCGCCTGTCGGATATCGGAGACTTCGACATGAGTCCCACCACAATCCGGGCTTAAAAAGTCAAGCAGGCGCTGCTTCTCTTCGTTGCCAATCACCAGACTGACCCCCGGCAAATCTTGCAGCGCATCGGGATCGATCTGTGCGTAGCAACCGGTTACAACCACCCGACATTCAGTGTTCAGCGTGCGTGCCCGACGAATCAGTTTGCGCGACTGAGCATCTGTAGCGTTGGTGACCGTACAGGTATTGACGACGACCAGGTCGGCGCCGTCTTCGAAGGGCACAATCTGGTACCCGGCTGTCTGCAACGACTCCTGCATCGATGCAGACTCAAACTGGTTGGTCTTGCATCCCAGCGTTGCGAAAGAAACGGTAGCGCAGGGTGTATGGCGCGGGGCAGGATTCACTATGTCGGACTGATTCATCATCAAATAGATAGAAGCCTATTGTTTAAATGTCTTTCCTCGCCGCGCGCTACCCACCACGCGCCACGGGCTACTTGATCCATCCCCCGCCAAGGACTTGATCGCCATCGTAAAAAACTGCTGCCTGTCCAGGAGTTACACCGCTCTGCGGCTCACGGAAGTCAACCCTGGCAGAACCGTCTTCCAGCAGCGTGATCAACGACGGAACTTCCCGGTGACGATAACGGATCCGACAGGCGGCCTCAAGCTGTCGCTCCGAAGGCTCTACCAACCAGTTGATCTCATGTACGAGACATTGAGATATGTCAAGATGTTGCTTTTCGCCGACGACAACCCTTCTGTTCTCTGCGTCAATACCTACAACATAAAGTGGTTGCGGCCAGGAGAGGCCAAGGCCTCGGCGTTGACCTACTGTGTAGCGGTAGGTGCCATGATGCTTACCCAGCACCTGACCATCGACATGCACAATCTCGCCGTTCATGGTATCTGGACCTCTTTGCTCTTCCAGAAAACGCACATAATCACCGTCCGGCACAAAACAGATATCCTGGCTTTCAGCCTTTTCAGCCACACTCAATCCCAGGCGAGCTGCATGCTCACGCACCTCATTCTTGCTCATTCCACCAAGCGGGAAGCGAACGTACTGCATTTGTTCCTGGGTCAGGGTAAAGAGAAAGTAGGTCTGGTCCTTGTTGCGGTCATGCCCTTTTTTCAGGGAATATTTCCCTTCTTCGTGAACAAGTTGAGCATAATGCCCGGTGACAAGGTAATCCGCCTGAAGTTCACGAGCGCGGCGTAGAAGAGTCTCAAACTTGAGGATCTGATTACAGATTACGCAGGGATTTGGAGTGAGGCCCTTGAAGTAATCGTTGCAGAAACGCTCGATCACCTCTTTCTCAAACTGCTCCTCGAAATTGACCACATAGAAGGGAATATCGAGTGATTCGGCAACCCGCCGTGCATCATAAACATCATCCAGAGAACAGCAGGAGCCAAAGCTTTCACCATGCTCGGCGGTAAAGCTGGAGTAGTCCCAGATCTGCATGGTCATGCCGATCACCTCACAGCCCTGCTCCTTAAGCAAAGCCGCAGCGACCGACGAATCGACCCCGCCACTCATGGCAACGACAACTTTTTTACCTGGTTCGATCATAGGAGAAACATATCATAAAGCTTTTGGGTTTTGGGTTTTGGGTTTTGGGTTTTGG
>CAZXBD010000203.1:0-11652 GCA_964638305.1 uncultured Geobacteraceae bacterium
GAGCTGGGGCAGGGGGCGATGGGGACGGTCTATCTCGGGCGTGACCCTAAAATCAACCGTGAGGTAGCAATCAAGACCCTTGCGTATGGTGGGGTTGATGATACTCAATTGCCGATGATCAAGGAGCGGTTTTTTCGCGAAGCAGAGGCTGCCGGGCGACTCAACCATCCTGGTATCGTGACGATTTTCGACGCAGGTGAGGAGCACGATCTCGCTTATCTTGCGATGGAATTTCTCGATGGTGAAGATCTGGCCGTACATTGCAAGGAGGGAAGCCTTCTCCCCCCAGAGGCAGTCCTGTCACTTACCGCCGATGTCGCTGAAGCTCTCGCTTATGCACACAGTAATCAGGTCGTACATCGTGACATCAACCCCGCCAATATCATGCGACTGGCTGATGGGAGCGTCAAGGTGACCGACTTCGGTATCGCGCGGGTGATCTCCAATTCTCAGACCCAGACCGGTATGGTCCTTGGGACTCCGAGCTACATGTCTCCAGAACAGGTTGCGGCAAAAAAGGTCGATGGCCGCTCCGACCTGTTCTCTCTCGGGACGGTTCTTTACGAAATGTTGTGCGGTGAAAAGGCCTTTGTCGGGGACAGCATGGCGTCGCTGATGTACAACATTTCCAACGTGAATTTCACTCCTCTTAAAGACAGGCGTAAGGGGTTGCCGAGGTGTTGTTACACTTTGGTCGACAGTCTGCTGGTCAAAGCGGTTTCAAGACGTCCGAAAAGTGCCTCCGAGGTTGCTGCTGCAGCACGTGATTGTAGTGAGAAAGCGAGGAAGTGATGTTTTTTGTTGCCGATGGCTGCAGTGATTGTGGCCAGGTCAGGGAACATAACGAGGACTCGTACAGAGTCGATTGTGATCGTGGTTTGTTTGTGGTCGCCGATGGGATGGGAGGTCATGCTGCCGGTGAGATCGCCAGCGCTCTAGCGGTAGAAAGTATCTTTGGCTCCCTGACAGGAGATGAAGGTGACCATTCTTTTTGTCGTGAAGACCGCTTGCGTCAGGCGATCAGTGAAGCCAACCAGACTGTTTTCGAGGATGCTCAGGCGCATTCGGAGCGTAAGGGAATGGGAACTACTTTGACCTTTATGTGCTGGAACGGAGAATGCTTTCATTTTGGTCATGTCGGTGATAGTCGTGCTTATCGTTTGCGAAACAATGAACTTGAGCAATTGACCCGTGATCATACCTGGGTAAACATGCAGGTGCGGGCTGGGGTGATATCCGAGGAAGAGGCCCTGAATGCAGAGATGAGACATGTGCTGGTCAATGCTCTCGGGACCCAGGCTGAAGTCGACGCCGATATCATCCCTATCGATATTCGGTCGAGTGACCGTTATCTGCTCTGTAGCGACGGGTTGAGTGATCTGGTCGGTCATAATGATTTAATGCGTATTCTGTCTGGCAAGGGCTCTCCGGGTGAAATCGCAGCTCGGCTTATTGATCTGGCTAATGCTTTGGGCGGGAAGGACAATATCACCGCCGTGGTGGTCGATTGTCTCGACGCCAAATGGAAATCAAAACTCAAAACTGCTGTAAATAAATTGCGGAGGTAACCATGCTACGTATCCTACTTAAGTTCAATGATAGTGTTCTCAAGGTGATCGAAAGTGACAAAGCCGAAATTACTCTCGGTCGAAATCTGAAAAACGATATTCAGATCGATAATCTGGCTGTGTCAAATTTTCACGCCCGTATCGAGCATCAGCTGGGACACTACTTTATTGAGGATCTGAATAGCACGAATGGTACCTATGTGAATGACAAGAAGATTTCCAAGTGGGGGCTGCAGGATGGCGACATTGCATCCATCGGCAAACATTCTCTGGTTTTCATGCTTGAGGAAGGGCAGGTTGCTGGCGAGGGGATTCGAGAACTCGATATGGATCAGACCATGGTCCTCGATACAGAAAAGCAACGTGAGCTTGTAGAGAAGGCTGAACTTACATCTGCTGGGCCACCGGCGCGCCTCAAGCTTGAGGGTGGAAAGGCGAGTCACGATGAGTATCAAATGACTGCCCGTCTTACCGAGATAGGTAAAGGAGAGACTGCGCAAGTTAGGCTTGAAGGCCTGTTTGCACCGAAGAATGTTGCGTACGTCACACGTGATCCCAAAGGTTATACCTTGGTGCCTGGCGACAACGGAGACAAGTTAAGCCTTAACGGTGTTAAAATTGATAAGGGAACGACGCTGAAAAATGGTGACGTCATTGTGGCGGGCAAAGCCCATTTCCGGTTTTATCAAAAATAGGTCCTCTTTAATGGGTTGAGGGGTGTTCCCAGCCGGGGGTTTGGGTTTGACATGATTTTCGTCTTGCGGTAGGAGATGAGAACTGCTGATTTCAACAAAACAAACGTTGGCTGAGGGGAGCTACGGCAATGTCGGCACAATCTACGAAAAGCAAATTCCTATCACTTGAGGAAATCCTCCAAACCATCAGGGACAACCGGGAACCCCTCGCACGTATGGGTGCCAGCCGCGTTGGCCTGTTTGGCTCTTTTGCCCGTGGCGAAGCAAGTGAGTCGAGCGATATCGATCTTCTGGTTGAGTTTGTCGAGGGCAAAAAAAATTACGATAACTTTATCGACCTCTGTTTTTTTTCTGGAGGATCTTTTCGGCCGCAATGTCGATCTGCTCACGGCAGCCTCTCTCCGCCCTCATCTGAAACAACAGATCGAAGCGGAAGCCCGTTTTGAAACAGTCCAATAGCTATCTATTACACATCCTCGACGAAACGAAATATCGTCTGGGATGTTGTGACTAACAAGATTCCCATCCTTCATAAAGAGATCGAAGAACTGCTTTCCTGAAGAGTGACGTGCTGTATTTTGGCGACACATGGAACCCCGGTTGGGCAACCCTTCACCTGTATCAGATCGCCATGCCGAGCAGTTCAGTGATATGCACGACCTCCTGTGGCAGCCCTGCCTGTTTCAAACCCCAGGCCAGTTGTAGGTGGCAGCCGGGATTAGCGGTAACCAACAGTTCGGCACCGGTTGCTTGGATATTTTCAAGTTTGCGGTCGAGAATCTGCTGGCTCTCAGTGGTGTACTTGAGGCTAAAGGTCGCTGCACTGCCGCAGCACCAGCTAGCCTCTTCCAGTTCGCGGTAAACGATTCCTGGAATTGCCTTGATCAGCTCACGCGGTTGTTTGCTGATGCCCTGGGCGTGGCAGAGATGGCAGGGCTCATGGTAGGTGACAACCTTTTCGACAGGTTTCAGGCCTTCCGTTCGTAACCCCTGCTCTGCCAGAAATTCACTGACATCTTTAATTTTGCCGCGGAAGGCGGAGAGTTTGTCGTGCTCTCCTGCCTCTTCAAGCAATTCCTCATATTCTTTCAGGGCCGCACCGCAGCCAGCACAGTCGGTCACAATCGCATCGACATCGAGGGCCATGAAGAGGTCAAGGTTATGTTGCGCGATGAGTCTGGTGGTGTCGCGATCTCCCTCAGTCAAATGAGGCGCGCCGCAACACTTTTGTTCCTTCGGCGTTACTACTTCGAAGCCCTGGTGAGTCAGTACACGCACAGTTTGTCGGGAGACTTCGGGATACATCAGGGTCATTATGCAGCCGAGGAAAAACGCCACCCGACCGCGTTGTTCTCCTTCAGCCGGAATGACATCCGGTAACTGTGGGCGTAACGGTGGATGCAATTCAGGGATCATTCTTTCGGCCTTGTCGACCCATTCCGGCCCCAACTTGAGTAAGTGCGAGTGCCTGACCAACCACTGGATGCCGAGCTTTTGATAAAGTCTGGCCGGCAGCATCGAGGTCTCTAGCAGGTCGGGATTGGGCAGCATCTTCTGCAAGACGAACTTTCGGAACGATTTGCTTACATGCTTGAGCGGGAAGTACTGGTGGGCCTGGCTGCGACAAATTTCCATGACTTCACCGGCCCGCACGCCGGAGGGGCAAGCGGTGGTGCAGGCCCGGCAGTCAAGGCAGAAGAAGGCTTCTTCTTTAACCGCTTCGGTGAATTCGAGTTTTTCTTCGGCGACAGCCCGGGCAAGGGCTACGCGGCCGCGAGGGCTGGATCTTTCGCGGCCAGTCAGGGCGAAGGTCGGACAGGTCGGCAGGCAGAAGCCGCAGCGCATGCACTGCAGGACATCTTCATATTCTGGAGCATTCTCGGGGGTAAAGTTGCCGAGTTTCTCTTTGTCGGCCATCAGTTCACTCCTGACCGTCTGTGAAGATTTTTCCAGGGTTAAGTATTCCTTCGGGGTCAAATGCCTGTTTGATTCGTTTCATTACCGCAACTCCACCTGGGCCTATCTGTCTGGCCAGGTATTCTTTTTTGGCAATACCGATGCCGTGTTCCCCTGAGACGGTGCCACCCCAGGCGAGGACCTGTTCGTAAAGTTCATCGTAAAAGGCGTGCGCACATTTCATCTCGTCTGCGTCTCGTTCGTCACAAAGGACTGTCGGGTGCAGGTTGCCGTCACCGGCGTGACCGAAGGTGCCAACAGTCAACGCATATTTCTTTGTTAAGCGCTCAATGAGGGCAAAGGTTTCTGCAAGCATCGAACGGGGTACGGTGGCGTCTTCCAGCAGGGTCGTTGGTGAAACCCGCGCCAGTGCCGAGAGAGCGGTACGTCGTGCAGCAGCCAGGCTGGCAGCTTCTTCTGCGTCCTTGGCAATATGAACTTCTGCCGCTCCCACTTCCTTCAATATCCGCTCGACCCCTTCGGCCTCTTCGGCAACCATCGCCGGGTGACCGTCAACCTCAATCAACAGCAATGCTGCCATCTCGCGCGGCAAACCGATTTTGACGTAATCCTCGACACAATTGATGGTTGCCTTGTCCATAATCTCCATGGTTGAGGGGATGATCTTTGCGGCGATAATCTTGCTGACCGCCGCCCCGGCAATGCGGATGTCATCGAAGTAAGCGAGGAAGGTCCGTTTGTCCTGCGGTGGTGGGATCAGCTTGACTGTGATCTCGGTGATGATCGCCAGGGTTCCTTCGCTGCCAACCAGGAGATCCTTGAAAGCGTAGCCGGCAACGTCTTTGACGCTTTTACCGCCAGTGCTCAGCAGGCTGCCATCCGGCAAAACGCATTTTAGGGCCATGACGTAATCGCGGGTCACGCCGTACTTGAGACCACGCAGGCCACCGGCGTCTTCCATAACATTACCGCCGATGGTCGAAATCTTCTGTGATCCAGGATCTGGCGGATAGAAAAGTCCCTTTGCAGCGACGGCGTTGAAGAGGTCGAGGGTCACAACGCCAGCCTGGCAAGTGGCGGTCAGGTTTTCCTCATCGATTTCAAGGATCTTGTTCATTTTGTTCAAGCAGATGACGATACCGCCATTGACCGGGATGCTGCCGCCGGAAAGGCCGGTGCCGCTGCCACGAGGGGTGATCGGAACTTTGTGGTCACGGGCGACCTGCATAACGCTTTGCACCTGCTCACTGTCGGTCGGGTAGACGACCAGGTCCGGCGTCGCATGCAGACCAGGCGTAGAGTCGTAGCCGAGGACCAGCAGATCTTCCGCTGCGGTAATGACGTTTTCCTTGCCCAGTTTGTCAATCAGGAGCTGAATAGCCGTTTCTGAAATCATGGCATTTCCTTTAAATATTCGGGGCACGCAGGCAATGACTGTGTGCCCAGAAAATGATGGCTGACGGAGTTTGCTCTGGCAGTTCAGAACCCCTCTTCGTGAAAACCTTCCGGAATCCGTACCACCAGAACCGGCTGGGTTGCGCTGTGCAGCACTTTGTGGGTCGTGCTGCCGAGGATTGCATCTCCAATCATGGTGTGGCGATGTGCGCCCATGATGATCAGGTCGACAGCGAATTCCTTGGCCGCCGCCAAGATGACCTGAGCCGGTTGGCCTTCTTCAATCCTAATTTCGCTGACGCGCTGTGTGCACACCTGGTCGTCAGCGCACTCCCTTTCACAGAGCCGCGCGACGCGTTTCCGCAACCGTTCCTTGCCCTGGGTCTGCGCCGTGTTATGGATCTGCTCAGATTGTTCGTGGGAAATGTGCAATTCCACCAGGCTCTGAGCAAATGTTGGCAAGGGCTCCAGTGCCGAGATGGCAATGATCTGCGCGTCATGCTGATTGGCCAGGGCAAGGGCGTAGCGGAAGACGTAAGGTGCCGCTGGGCCCATGCCTGTAGCGTAGAGAATATTCTTGATTTGCGGAAGCATTATGTCCCCTCTTCTAAAGCGTGACTATCTGCCGAAGAAAACGTCAGGCAGGTAAGTAATGATCTGCGGAAACAAGATCATGGTCGCCAAGGCAAATACCTGGATCATGACAAAGGGAAGAATCCCTCGATAGACATCGCCCATGGAGTATTCCGGTGGTGCAACCCCTTTAAAATAGAAAAGTGAGTAGCCGAAAGGCGGTGTCAGGAAAGATGTCTGCAGGTTGATACAGATCATCATGGCAAACCAGAGTGGATTGAAATCCAGGTCCATAGCTATCGGCGTGAAGATCGGCACGACCACAAGCAGGATGGCTGCCCAGTCGATGAACATTCCCATGAAGAAAACCACCGCCATCATGATGGCGAAGACGACGAAGCGATTCACGTCCATGCCGAGCAGAACATCAGCGACAACGTCGCCACCGCCCATGCTCAAAAAGACCACGGAAAAGAATTTACCGCCGACGAAGAGGGCCATGATCATGGCTGTGGTACGGGCCGTTGAGATGCAGGCCTGAGTAATGACGCTCCAGTTCAACTTACGACTGACCAGGGCCAGGATTAGAGCGCCAACGCAACCCAAAGCGGCCGCCTCAGTCGGGGTCGCAACCCCCGCCAGAATGGTTCCCATGACGGTGAGGATCAAACCGAACGGCGGCACGAAGTTCTTCATCGTCATGGTAAATTTTTCCAAGACGGTAGCGGTACGCTCTGCTGCTGGAATCGGCGGCCCGAGTTTGGGGTTCATGTAACAGCGCACGCCGACATAAAGCAGGTACATGCCAGATAAGAACAGACCAGGCAGGATTGCTGCGGCAAACAGGTTGCCGACCGAGGTCTCTTTTTGGCCGGTCAGGCCGCCATAAACGACCAGCATGATCGACGGCGGGATCAAGATCCCCAAGGTTCCCGACGAGCAGATGATGCCTGCGGAGAGAGATTTGTCGTAACCTCGTTTGAGTAAGGCTGGCCCTGCCATCAAGCCCATTGCGACAACCGAGGCGCCAACAATGCCGGTAGTTGCGGCGAAGACGGTTGAGACCACAATGACCGCCAGTCCCAAACCGCCGCGCAGACCACCCAGTACGGTATAGAGGGCGTCAAACAGCCCTTCGGAAACCTTGGATCGATCGAGGACCTGGGCCATGAAAATAAATAGCGGGATGGCTACAAGAGTGTAGTTGAGAAAAATTCCCCAGGCATTGTTGGCAAACAAGCCGAGTAATGCAGGGAAGTTGAAGCCGTTATCGATCAGGCCGAAGATGGTCGCAACTGCGGCCAAAGTTACCGCTAAAGGGTGCCCCATGGCAATGGACGCCATCAGCGTCACGAACATGAGTATGGTTAAAACTTCTACGCTCATTGGTCTCTTATCTCCAGGCTCAAACGGGTATTAAGGGGTTTCTTTCAGAGAACGGATATCCTGGATCAGTTTGGCAACTCCTTGCAGCAGGAAGAGGAAAAAGCCGACTGCCATGAGCGTTTTTACCGGGTAGATAGCCGGCGCCCAGGAACTGGAAGCGTGCTCCCACTGTTGCCACGAGTTAACAGCTAAAACCCAGATATAAAAACTCAGCAGGCCCATCGAGGGAAGAAAGAGGGCCGCGTTGGTGATGATGCGCAGGATAATCCGCGATTTTGGTGACAGTCGCGATTCAAAGACATCGATAGCAACGTGGGTGTTGTGCTTGTGGGCGTAAGCCAAGGCAAAAGAAAAGTGGACACCGTAAAGAAAAACCGTCAGCTCAAAGGCCCAGGTTGTCGGTGCGTTGAATGCGTAACGCATAAAGACCTCAAAGACAACTACGATAATCAACGGTAATACGAGATAAGAGGCATAAAAACCAAACTTCTCGTTGAAGGTATCGATAGCTCTATCAAGCTTAAACATAGGAACCTCTTGTTGATGAGATGGTTTGCTTGTGTCGTTCGGGGTTGAAAGAGGCGGGAGCCCGCAGGCTCCCGCCAGGGTCTGCCTTATTGCATATGTTTGCCAGTTATGAACTGCTCATAAGGCCACGGGGCAATGCCGCCGCGCTCTTGGCGCCAGTCAGCGAAATCTGCCTTGAACTGATCTTGAGAGTCCATAACCTTTTTCACATCAGGGAATTTCACTTTAAGGCTCTCAATGTATTTGTGAGAGGCTTTGGCGAATTCATTGATCGTCGCTTCATCCATGCGGACGAATTCGACCTTCTTTTTAAACATTTTAACGGCTTCAGCATTGAGGTTTTCCTGCCAGGCTGTTGACCAGAGTTGAGTCTCTTTGGCTGCGATGTCGACGATCCACTTCAAGTCGGCAGGCAGCTTGTTGTAGGAGTCTTTGTTGATGAAGAATGCGCTCTGACAAGATGGTTGATGGACGCCTGGCTGAATGACGTACTTGGTGATGTCATCAAAGCCCATCGGGTAGTTGATGGCGGGGGTGCTGAATTCAGCGGCATCGATAACGCCACGCTCCAGAGCAAGATAGACTTCACCGCCCGGCAGAGGGGTAACGCTGGCACCAAGCTGGGTCATGATGTCCATATACCAGCCCGGAGTTCTAATACGCATACCTTTGAAATCAGTCATTTTTGAAGCTTTTTTATTGGAGAACAGGCCCAGCTCCTGGCCGACATTGCCACCGGGAAGGGCGAACAGGTTGTAGCGACCGTACAGCTCCTGCATCATTTCCAGGCCACCACGCTCATACAGCCAGATGTTGTAACCTTCAGCATCGAGACCGAAAGGCACGGAAGCAAAAGCAACAAAAGCCTCATTCTTGCCTTTCCAGTAGCCCGGCCAGTCGTGGCCGATGTCTGCCTGGCCTTTGCTGACAGCGTCAAAACTTTCCATGGCCCCGACTAATTCGCCAGCTGAAAAAAGCTTGATGTCGAGACGACCGCCCGATGCAAGCTTTACAGAGTCGGCAAAATGCTGAGCCACATCATAGAACAAGAGCCCCTTGGACCAGGGCATAACCATTTTCCACTTAAATTTTTCCGTGGAGGGTTTGATGGTACGCATCTCTTTCTTGACCTCGTCATGACGTTTGTCGGCGCCGAACTTGTCGCGTTTGGCGGCGAAAGCTGACGGGGCGCATGCCAGGCTGAGAACGACCAGCAAGCCAACTAACAGTTTCATTTTCCTCATGGTGGAACCTCCTTTACTTAGGGTTATGAGCTTATTATGGCCATGTGGCCAGCGACATTGTTTCCTGTATTACCACTAATTGGTATGACCAATTCTGCTACGGTAGCGAATCTTCTATGACAGGTCAAGGAAAAACAAACAGTGTTGTATTAAGCAGTAAAGTCTTGTCCGCACATGACCTGAATATCAGTCTGATCAGATAGGTTTTGTGGGGTGTCTCCTAATAGACTTAATAGCCCGTGGTTGATCTAGATTTGCAGGTTGCGACCAACTGGTTCTAGCGTCAACTGGCCGTCCAGCCGCAATCTATGGTGAGATCGACGCCGGTCATGCAGCCAGCGGCATCTGAACAGAGGTACAGCACGGCTGCGCCAATCTCGTTCGGTTCGATCATCTTTTTAATAGCTGCTTTTTTGAGCATGATGTTACTGATAACCTCTTCCCGCGGGATGCCGTGGGTTACCGCCTGGGCGTCGATCTGGTTATCGACCAGAGGCGTTCGCACATAAGCCGGACAGATGGCGTTGACCGTGATGCCGTGTGGACCGCCTTCGAGGGCGGTGGTCTTGGTCAGGCCCATGATGCCGTGCTTGGCACTGATATAGGCCGACTTGAACTCACTGGCACGCAGGCCATGGACGGAACTGATGTTGATCACCCGGCCCCATCCGGCAGCCTTCATACATGGCCAGACATACTTGGTGAGCAGGAAAGGGGCTGTCAGCATCAGGCTGATCATGAAGTCCCACTTGTCTTCGGGGAAGTCTTCCACCGGGCTGACATGCTGGATGCCGGCATTGTTGATCAAGACCTCGACCGAACCGAACTTGGAGACAGCTGTATCAATCAAGGCCTTGCAAGCGGAGCGATCAGTGAGGTCGGCATGGACAAAATAAGCGCCGAGGCGGTTGGCCTCGCGCTGGCCGGATTCACCGTTGACGTCAGCCATGACGACCCGGTAGCTCCCCTCACCTGTCAGGGCTTCCGCAACGGCCAGGCCGATGCCGCTGGCGGCTCCTGTGATTACAGCGACTTTAAGTGACATATTGATTCTCCCTCAATTTGGACTTGATTAGTTTGTTTTCAAGTCGTCGGCGATCTGGAAGTCGCAGCCAGTGGATTCACGGATTTCATCGAGGTTCGAGAAGGGGGAAATCTCGGTCAGGGACAGCCCCGCTTTGGCGTCGACAGTGAAGACAGCTTTCTCGGTCACCAACAGATCAACCACCCGCTGACCGGTAATCGGCAGATCACAATGCTCCAGGATTTTAGGCGAGCCGTCTTTGGCGCAGTGCTCCATCATGATCACCACCTTCTTAACGCCTGAGACCAGGTCCATGGCACCACCGGGGCCCTTGACCATTTTGCCGGGAATCATCCAGTTGGCGAGGTCACCGGTACGGCTGACCTGCATAGCGCCGAGGACCGAAAGATCGATCTTGCCGCCGCGGATCATGGCGAAGGATTCGGAAGAATCAAAGAAGGCCGCACCGGGAATGGTGGTGATGGTCTGCTTGCCAGCATTGATCAAGTCGGCGTCAATATTCTCTGCGGTCGGGAATGGGCCGATGCCGAGCAGGCCGTTTTCAGATTGGAGGACGATTTCGACGTCGTCCGGGATGTAGTTGGCTACAAGGGTCGGCATGCCGATGCCAAGGTTGACGTAGGCACCGTCCTGTAGCTCGCTGGCGATCCTTTTGGCCATCCATTCCCGCTGTGGATTGATCGAGGCGCTACCGCTGTCGCTGGCAGCGAGGGTGCGTTGCTCGATCGGCTTCTCAAAGCTGGCGCCGAGCAGGATACGGTCGATGTAGATACCGGGGATGTGGATCAGGTCGGGGTCGAGACTGCCGATCTCGACGATCTCCTCGACTTCGGCAACAGTCATCAGGCCGGCCTTGGCACAGGCCGCATTGAAATTGTTGGCGGTTTTACGGAAAACCAAATTGCCGGCCTTGTCGGCCTTCCAGGCCTTGATGATGGCAAGATCGGCGATCAGGCTGGTTTCAAGGACATAGCCTTTGCCGTTGAATTCACGCGTCTCCTTGTTCTCGGTGAGGGCCGTCCCGAAGCCGGTGCAGGTGAAGAAGGCCGGGATTCCCGCGCCGCCAGCGCGCAGTTTTTCTGCCAGGGTCCCCTGAGGAGTCAATTCAAGCTCCAGTTCGCCATCAAGGAACTGCTTTTCGAAGGTGGCATTTTCGCCGACGTAGGAAGAAATCATTTTTTTGATCTGCCTGGTCTGCAGCAACAGGCCGAGACCAAATTCGTCGACGCCGGCGTTGTTGCTGATGACGGTTAGTCCTTTATTCCCGCTGTCGCGCAGGGCAGTAATCAAGTTCTCGGGAA
>CAZXBD010000204.1:0-5976 GCA_964638305.1 uncultured Geobacteraceae bacterium
TCAGTGTCTCCGCGTTGAATAATATTTAGTGCCGGAAATGCCTCATCCCGGTAAAGACCATCGCCATGTCATTCTCGTCAGCAGCGGCAATGACCTCCTCGTCGCGAATCGAGCCCCCCGGCTGGATGACAGCGCTGATACCCACGGCTGCGGCGTTTTCGATGCCGTCGCGGAAGGGGAAGAAGGCGTCTGAAGCCATGACGGCTCCCTTAACTTCAAGCCCGGCGTGCTCGGCCTTGATCGCCGCGATGCGTGCCGAGTTGACCCGGCTCATCTGGCCGGCACCGACACCGATCGTCATGCCATCCTTGCCGTAGACGATGGCATTCGACTTGACGAACTTGGCTACCCGCCAGGTAAACAGGAGGTCTTTCATCTCTGCTGCGGTCGGCTGGCGCTTGCTGACCACCTTCAGATCAGCGGTCAGTTGCAGATCGGTCTCCTGCACCAGCATACCACCATTGACCCGCTTCATATCGAGTCGGGCCGCTGGCTGCTCGGGCCATTCGCCGCACTCAAGCAGGCGAACATTCTTCTTTGCGGCAATTATCTCGCTCACACCAGATCCGACCTTCGGTGCGATGATGACTTCGACGAACTGCTTGTCGACAATCGCCTGGGCGGTGGCGGCATCAAGCTCGCGGTTGAAGGCGATAATGCCGCCGAACGCGGACTCAGTATCAGTACTGAAGGCTCTCTGATAGGCGTCGAGTAAAGTCTCGCCGTAGGCCACACCGCAGGGGTTTGCATGTTTGACGATAACGCAGGCAGGACCTTCGTTATACTGCTTGACGCATTCCAGTGCCGCATCGGTGTCGCCGATATTGTTATAGGAGAGCTTCTTGCCCTGCAGCTGCTTTGCCGTGGCGATCGAAACCTCGGCAATATCGCTCTCAACGTAGAACGCCGCTTTCTGGTGCGGGTTCTCACCGTAGCGCATCACTTCGGAGCGCTGGTACTGGAAGGTCAGGGCGCTCGGGAAATCGGTGCTCGCCTCATCAACCCGCTTGCCGAGCCAGTTGGAGATGGCAGCATCGTAGGCCGAAGTACGCTGGTAAACCTTGAGGGCAAGGCGGAAGTTGGTTTCGCGGCTGACATCGCCGTCGTTGTTGTTCATCTCATCAAGGACTACGCTGTAATCTGCCGGGTCAATGAGTACGGTCACCGACTGGTTGTTCTTGGCCGCGCTGCGCAGCATGGTCGGGCCGCCGATGTCGATATTTTCGATGGCATCCTCGAGGGTGCAATCGGGGTTGGCCACGGTCGCTTCAAAAGGATAAAGGTTGACCACGACCATGTCGATCGGCGTGATGTCGTGCTCCGCCATTTTGGCAACGTGGGCCGGGTTGTCACGCAGGCCAAGCAGGCCGCCGTGGACCTTCGGGTGCAGCGTCTTGACCCTCCCATCGAGCATTTCCGGGTACCCCGTATGCTCGGAGACGTCTTTCACTTCGAGCCCGGCCTCCCGCATCATGCTGGCGGTGCCGCCCGTGGAAAGGATTTCTACGCCGAAGCGACTCAACTCTTTGGCAAAATCGACGATGCCGGTTTTGTCGGAAACACTGATCAGTGCGCGTTTAATGACAGCCATGGTAAAACCTCTTGAGAATGGTTAATTGGAATGCTTGAATTTATCCCTTAAGCCGGGTAAAGACGAGTTAAATAATTTCTGTAAATGCGATCTTAAGACCACAACCCATTATTCACAGGGATATGCAGGATGAGCAGGATAATTATTTACGACAAGGGCTTTAAGTCTGACTTGCTTACTTATCAATCCTGCCTATCCTGTCCATCCCTGTAAAAAAGATCTTAAAATTCGAGGGCAGAAAGAAAAAACCTTTCGAATGCCGGAGTTAAGTAGTTTCTGTAAATGTGATCTTAAGACCACAACCCATTATTCACAGGGATATGCAGGATGTGCAGGATAATTATTTACGTCAAGGGCTCTAAGCCTGACCTGCTTATTTATCAATCCTGTCTATCCTGTCCATCCCTGTAAAAAAGGTCTTAAAATTCGAGGGCAGAAAGAAAGAGCCTTTCGAATGCTGGAGTACCCGACAGTGGAAAAGGCCGTATTTTTTCAGTCAGCGCAGCCAATTTCTTCTGACCGTCTGTCTCCGTCAGATAGACCTGCAGCCCCGCCAGGACACCGTTTTCGACAAAGGAAGTTTTATCTAACATGGGCTCTGGCAGCAAGGCAACACTTTTCAGAACCTCGATGGGCAAAGCCGTTCCGAGGGCCCCTGTGACAAAAACCTGTTGTACATCTTCTGGTGCGAACCCGCACCTTTCAAGCAAGGTTTGTACGCCGGCCAGTACAGCGCCCTTGGCCAGCTGGAAATTACGTAGATCCTCCTGCGTCAGGAATAGTTCGTCTGTGGCACTGTGACAAAAGCGAATCGCCCAGGCGTCCTCCTTCTCGGCTAGATATCGGCCGAGGTTGGTTTCAACTTCATCGATGGAGAGGATGCGCCCGGACGTATCGATCAATCCAGCCTGGCGCGCTGCTGCAACCAACGCCGCCAGTCCGCTGCCACAGAGTCCCAACGGCAGCCCTCCCCCGGCAACGACAAGCTTCAGCCGATCACCATCCAGCTTAACGTTTGTAACTGCACCGTCAGACAGGATCATCCCGGTTCCGATGTTTCCGCCCTCAAACGCCGGGCCAGCTGCAGCAGACGTTGCACGCCAGCAGAAACCATCCCACAACGCCAGTTCAGCGTTAGTGCCGATATCAATCAAAAGTGTCCCGGGCTGGACATTCTCCAAAGCCAGAAGACAGGCCACCAGGTCGCCACCGACGAAGCCCGAGACCGGAGGCAACAGGTCGAGTGAAACGAAAAGCCCCAGGTCAATTTCGCCGACAGGGATATGGGCCAGGTTTTTGTAAGGTGCCTTGTGAGGCGGAAAGAGCAACAAAGAGACAGGCAGGTTTCGTAGCAGACAGGACATCGCCGGGTTACCAGCAGCAACAACAGAGGCGATATCGCTCGCGTTACAGTCGGCCTGTTTGACAAGAGCCCCAATCAGGCTCCGCAAGCCGCCCACGAGAAGAGCTTGTAGTTTCGTCCCTTCGCCGTCATGGGCCAGCTGCACACGCAACAGAACATCAGAGCCCATGTTCCCCTGGGGATTGGCAACCTGTTTCTCGGCCAGGACCTCACCAGTCGAGTCCAGTAGCCGCCCGGCCAGAGAGGTCGTGCCGAGATCGAGAGCTATATGTCGCTGTATTGAGGAAGAATTCATTCGCAAAGAGAGATAGGGTTCAGGCGTTGATAAAAACTCGCGGCACCCGCTTACTGAACATACAAAAGACTTCGTAAGTAATGGAGCCAACCCTGGTCGCCCATTCCTCTGCGGTGATGACCTCGTCGCCATCCCGACCGAGCAAGGTCACCTGGTCGCCTACCTGAACATCAGGGTGGTCGGTCACATCGACAAGAGCCCAGTCCATGCAGACCGTCCCGGCAACAGGTGCACGCCGGCCATGGACCAAGACCTCACCACGGTTACTGAGAAGACGATTATAGCCATCGGCATAACCGACCGGGATTGCCGCAATCCGGGAATGCCGGGAAGTCACAAAACGGTGCCCGTAAGAAACGCCCTGGCCGGGCGAGAGATCTTTGAGTTGGGCGACCTGACTCACGAAACGCATCACCGGTTGTTGCGTAAATTGACGGGCAAAAGGCCCACCTGTCAATCCACCATACAGAGAAATTCCCGGCCTGACCAGGTTGCAGCCGGATAGTTCCCGGCTATAGATGCCGGCACTGTTGGCAATATGTCGGTACTCCGGCTTGAAACCGAAACTCTCAATCTTCTCAATCACTCCGGTGAAAGCATCATACTGTAACCCGGTCAATGGACGTTCAGGCTCATCGGCTACAGCCAAATGGCTCATAAGGCCGGACATGTTTAAATTTTTCAGGTTTTGCAGGACATGCAATACTGAGTCGAACTGATCAACCCGGAAACCAAGTCGGCCCATCCCTGTATCGACCTTAAGGTGATAGTCAAGACAACGACCGGCGGCACGGGCAGCGCTATCCAGCCGACGAGCGCAGGACAAGTCATAGACAACAGGAGTCAAACAGCTCTCAAGAACATCGGACTCCTGACCGGGGAAAGCGCTGCCAAGAACAATAATTGGCTCTTTAATGCCAACCTTGCGTAGCTCCAGGCCCTCTTCAACAAGAGCAACCCCAAACAGTCTGGCACCCGCATCAGCAAGCACCGGGGCGACCCGAGTTGCGCCATGGCCATAGGCATCCGCCTTGACTACGGCCAACACCTCACAATCAACACCAACGGTACGCTGAATTTCCTGGAAATTATGCCGGAGAGCAGCAAGATCGATTTCGACCCGGGTCGGGCGAGGGACAGCCATGGGAATCTCCGCAAGGAGGCAAAGTATAAAACCAAAATTATTAGAGCATGTGCCCCAAATAAGTGTAAAGAGGAAAGTTCTGAATGAATCTAGAGAACATCGAAGGATAACGACAAGTTTCAAATAAGTTTTCGTTTCTTGACTGAATCCTGCTGATTAGGGGTCAGGTCTACACATTTCACAAAAAATGCATTTTTCGCTAAAAATGTGAAATGTGTAGACCTGACCCCTAACCGATAGCAACTGACTCAAGAAAACTTTGATGAGTAGAAAGAGTTGCGGTTGACACACCGCTGGCAATCTTTTAGGCTATCGACAGGTTAAATGGAAAGGTTGCCTTATGTGCTTAAATGATGGTCATTTTCTCCTGGTCCAGGACGAGCAGGAAACTGCCCTGGAAGATGTTGCTTCGCTATTGGTCATGAATGGCAAATTGCGCATGGTCGATGTTTTCGGCAAACACCGTGATATCGATGCCGCCATACAGGAAATAGATTTACTGAACAGCCGGATTGTCCTGGCCTGACCAGGGCAGTCCGCGTCTCATACCTGAACCACCGCTAGGGGAGTATCTTTGCTGAGAGCTTCGTTGCATAACGAAGCGACCCTTAGAACCTGATCCGGATCATACCGGCGGAGGGAAGCGGCCTGGACAGCAACGAGCAGTCCCGTTACGCGGGGAAACGCCGTGGCCACCAGCCCGGCGTTTTTTTGTTTTCGGAGACAGTCAACAAGAGGGAGCAGGACATATGATCCAGGGGCTCTACCTGATTACTCCATCGGGTTCTGACGAACAGATTCTGAAAGTTGTCCGTGAGGGCTTACGCGGCGGAGTCCGGGTCGTGCAGTACCGCGATAAGGAGCGGTCTCCGGAAGCCCGGGTTCAATTGGCCCGACAACTGGCGCAATTGTGCAAAGAGGCCGGGGTGACCTTCCTGGTCAATGATCGCCCTGAGCTTGCCGTTGAAAGCTCTGCCGACGGCGTGCATCTGGGGCAGGAGGATGGTTCGGTCCACGATGCCCGCAAGCTGCTTGGCCCGGACAAAGTGATCGGTGTCTCCACCCGCTCTGTTGAACAGGCTCTCAAGGCCGAGATGGCTGGTGCTGACTACATCGGCGTCGGCAGCGTCTTTCCGACCAACAGCAAAGACGATATTGAGCTGGTCGGTCTGGAAACGCTGAGCAAAGTGCGGCGGGCTGTCAAGATACCGTTGGTCGCCATTGGAGGCATCAACTGGGCCAATGGTGCAGAAGCTATCGAAGTGGGCGCTGACTCTTTGGCCGTTATTTCGGCCATCACCGATGACCCGAATCCGGCCCTGGCCGCCAGGGAACTTGCCTTGCTGTTTAACAGCAAATCAAAACCGGAGAGTTGCCGGGTGATGACAGTTGCCGGTTCAGACACCGGTGGCGGCGCGGGGATTCAGGCAGACCTTAAAACGATTGCATTGCTCGGCTCTTACGGAACCAGCGCCATCACCGTACTGACCGCTCAAAACACTCTCGGCGTTCACGGACTTTCTCCGGCCTCCCCGGGGTTTATTGTTAAACAGGCAGAGGCCGTTCTGGACGACATCGGCACT
>CAZXBD010000205.1:0-6034 GCA_964638305.1 uncultured Geobacteraceae bacterium
GAGGAGGAATAAAATGGCCCGATCCCGGGTCAAGCACTAGGCGATGAAGCCAAACGCGTTTCGCATCGATAATATTGATTCCTATCCCTTCCTATTCGAGAATACACGAGATGTCCCCCCTCGGGCGGCACCATGATTGGCCTTGAGGGAGTGTCATTCACCATTCAAAGTAGCATGCCTCAGATGATCCCGGATGCGCGCATCCGCCGGTGAGGATGCTAAACCCCCCTGACTTTCTCCGTTCCGCAAACCTAACCGAAGGAGGATAAGTTCCGTGGCTATCGGCGAGTTGGTGACGTTGTTAGTGCTCTTTGTGCTCTCCGGCTTTTTCTCGGGCTCGGAAACCGCGCTCACGTCTATCTCCAGGGCGAGGGTTGAGGCGTTGCTTAGCGACGGGCGCACCGGCGCCCGTGCCCTTCATCGCCTCAAATCCATCACAAACCGGATGCTCATCTCGATTCTTATCGGGAATAATCTTGTCAACATCGGGGCCTCGGCCATGGCTACCGTAATCGCAACCGAGCTTTTCGGTCACTTCGGGCCCGGGTTGGCGGTGGGGGTTCTGACCATTGTCATCCTCATCTTCGGCGAAATAACACCCAAGACCTTTGCTGCACGCTACGCGGGCCGCATATCCCTAGCGGTGGCACCTCCGCTGCTTTTGTTTACCTGGCTCTTCCTTCCTTTGGTGTGGGTACTAGAGAAGCTGACCGTTTTCCTCCAGGGCCTGACAAATGTTCGCATCGAACCCACGGTCACCGCATCGGAGCTAGTCTACATGGCCGAGCATGGGGAGGAAGAAGGAACCATCGAGCCCGACGAGAAGCAGATCATCGAGCGTATCTTTGCCTTCGAGGACCTGCGCGCTCGGGATGTCATGATACCGCGCCATCAAGTCTTCACCCTGGATGGTGACGTTACGATCTCCGAGGCGTTGCCGGCGATCCTGGAGAAGCCTCATTCCCGAATCCCGCTCAGCGTAAAGAAGGCTGAAGGAGAACCGACGGAGATCACACACGTCGTCTTCCTGAAGGAGATTCTGAATGAGGTCGTGCGGGGTAGCATGGCGAAACAGCTGAAAGAGGTAGCCGACGAGGAGCCCTTGTATGCCCCGCTCAACGAACCCATCGACCGTCTGTTCCCACTTCTGCGCGAGGACAAGGAACGTTTGGTGGTGGTGGTGGATGAGTATGGCGCGTTGGAGGGAATCGTCACGCTTGAGGATATGCTGGAGGAGTTGGTCGGAGAGATCCAGGACGAGATGGACAAGCCCGGGCGCCAGCTGCATGAGGTCAGAACCAGTGAACTTCTGGTGGACGGTACCGCCGAGTTGCGTCTTGTGGAGGACTCCTTGCAGGTGGAGCTGAGCGGGAAGCCCACTGACTCAGTCAACCTGTGGATGCTCAATCACATTGAGCAGATACCAAGCACCGGAGAACGATACAACATCGATGGCGTGTGCGTCCTGGTGGAGAACGCATCAAAGCGGCGTATGAAAAAGGTGCGCGTCATGAGCACCGACGCAGCCGCAAGAAGGAGTGCCGAGATAGCCGATAGTACATCCTATAGCAAAACAAAGGAGGTGCCCGCTGTGGGTAAACGGGATGAGACTGGCGGAGCAAAGGATTAGACGCCGAGGATAACTGATCGTACGTTGATTAATCTGTAATAATTGCGATTCAATCCGACGGACAGTGCCAAATTTGGTCGCGCCAGAATGTCTCCTGTGGGTCGCCTTGGGACTATTGCACCGCACCATGTAGGGGTCCGCTTTAGATAAAAGAGGGTGAGATGTAGGAATTTTTCGGTGCTATTCCGCACAGCCTCCGATATTCCAGATAGCCGACATTCGTTTGCCAGATGAGCGCCGCCGGTTACGGCCAGGAAGAGACATTCGGACCTCTACTAACTACCGGCCAGCTGATTGCTAGAAGCCGACATTCCTACTGGCCCGATGAATGCATGCTCACAACCCCGAGTTGCCGGTCGGGTCTCGGTAGTCGAAGGGTCGTTCCTTATGCAAAGCAGTCGTGCGCAGGCCATTGTATCTATTTATTGTGAGGTGGAGAGAGCGAACCAAGCGAGTCTTTGACCTTGTGATGCGATGTCGCAATCCGCGCCCACTAATGCAAACTAATTCCCGATTTCGGAGATTCGCACCTTGCAGCACCTCGCCTTAAGTCTGGCCTGCTAAATTTGCGCCGTGGAAGGTGAATACTTTCACTTCTATAATTTGGAGTGGAAACACCAGAGTCTGAAGGCAAACCCTGATCAGACTTTCTTTGGCAAGATCACGCTGCCAGAAACAGTATAATCAGAGGTTGGAACACACTTAAACGGCTGTCCAAAAATCGAGGTCCATTTCTGGCGGAGCAGCAAACGAAACCTAACCAATGTAGGACCGAAAAAGGAAGAGAGCCGGAGCCGAATCGTAACGCGTTGATTCGACTCCGGCCCGAGTTACCATAGGGGCACCCTGTCAGTTGGCTGAGAGCTTCACTCCGAGCGCCTCCAGGGTACGGATGGTCAACCCGCCACGCGACAGACTCTTTTCCCGCTGATAATTGTCGACTGCACGCAGGGTTCCACCACCGATGACTCCATCGATGCTGCCAGGGTTGTATCCCGCTTCCCTGAGTTTCCGCTGTACTCTGGTCACGATATCCTTCGTCATATTGGTTTCGCACAGCACCTGACGCCATTCAAGGCGTTCGTTGCCCACTTTCTGGCGCTTGTTGACGGTCTTGTATTCAGCTGGAATCTTGGTGCGTTTTTCCCGAGCTGCGCTGAGCAGCTTACGCACCTTAACCACCTTATATTTTGCCGGAATCTCTTCCTTTTTGACCGTTGCTGCTGTTTTAATTATCTGCTTGGTGTACTCCTCAAATTTGGCTGGAACTTCCTTCAGGCAGATCTGATTGCCGGTAAAGCGGCCATGGGCTTTTTCCGTGCTGTGGGTTGCCTGCCACTTGAATCCAGCATCGGCCACTTTCACGATTTGTGTGATTTTTTTGTAATTTTCCGGCGTTTTCTCCCGCACCTCCTGCGCTGGCGTTACCAACTTACGTACTCTGATGGTCTTGTACTCCGCCGGGATCTCCACCTCTTTTATCGTGGCGGGAGAATCGACCATGCTTTTTTTAATCGTTTTGTAAACAGCCGGAATCTCAACCAAACACATGATCTCTCCAGTGGTATTGTCAACTTTCTCGACCAATCCGTTACCTTTTTTCCATACGGTCTTGGCCGGTTCTAGCAAAACCTCCTCGGTAACCGTCTTATAGGTCACAGGTACTTCCACAATCTTCTTCGCCGCTTCCTTAATCAATATATTCTCTTCCACCCACTCATACTCGGCTGGGATCACATCAATGTTCTCCGCGCTCTCCTTGACCAGAACTTCTTTGGTCTCTTCCTTGAATTGAGCTGGTAAGAAGTACTCTCTAAAGCACATTCCGGGAATGGCGGTATCCAGATCCACGCCTCCGGCCTTCGCTCCCTGTAACAGCACACGACTGACCGGGAGCCCCTTTTTATCCAGGCGATTGGTCCAGTAAACCTGGCGTGGAGATACTTGAATCTTCTCTGTAACTTTGCTGTATACAGCGGGAACCGGTACCAATTTGGTAGTGGCCGAGCGCTCAAGTACCTGCTGCTGCTCCCAGGTATATTCAGCAGGAATGGTTTCGATCTTCTCAGACGCCTCCTGCACCAGGACTTCCTCGGTTTTCTTCTCGTAAACTGCCGGCACCATGACTTTGGCGTAGCATTGACCGGGTTTAGCATCCGGCAGTGTGTTGGTATTGTCTATTGGCTCAGCTTGGACCAATGTTCCAGCTACCACGAGTCCAATTGCAGCGATTGTTCTATATCTCATCTTGATCTCTTCTCCTTATTACCTTCGGTTAGGTTAGGCTGCACCGTGCATACACTTAACCTTTCTTGACACCACATCAACGCAGTAGAGAATACGCCCGGGTGGGACAATGCTAGCATCTTAGTCGCCTTATTCCTCGGTCGGGAATAGCCAACTATCTGAAAACATGCTGGATGTCACAGATGTTCACGAAGCGGGGTGGTATCTAACTGAAAAGATATGAAATCATGTACCCGCACTTTACGAGTAGCAGATCCTGAAAAATACTCCACAAGAGCTCTCTAGATGAGTATAAGCGTCCACTTCCGCGGCATAGCTGTCGATCGAGGACTGGCGTACGAACAGCCGCTGGGTCGACAAAAGCCCATTACGCTGCACCATGGGAACGTCCGTTATCAGGGAGCGAGCCTAGACTATAGAGGGACGTGCAGATTACAAACTCGCCCACCCGGCCAACTCCCGATGTAGCTTTGATGCACCTCTTAATGGATGCAGAGGACCCGCTCTAGTTCAGGGACATGCAGCACTCTGCTCTTAAGCCGATCCCGGCGTCTGTCCTGTCGGCGGAGCTCCTCCCCCTCCTTGCGCTCAGATAAAATGCGCCGGCGGTCCCGGTGTGACGAACGGCGGCAGTACTCGCGTACTTCGATAAGCTTTCCCTGTAATTTTCGGCCATTCAAGCGCTCGATCAACCGCAGTGCTGCTTTACTGGGATCTATCTGCACCAAACCATGGTATTCAGTATTTTTTGTCTCAGGATCAAAAATCTGCAGAATCTCGCATCGCTTGACTTTCACATTAGATGGGAACGGGAAAAACATCCAAGATGGTTTCAAACCTTTACTGACGAACTTACCCAACTCTTGACGAGTACTCTTGTTAGGGATCTGACGCAATAAAACCCACATTTGTTATTGTTTCCTTACAATATGAAAAACGTTTAATTCCCAACAGATAGCAAACATCGATGGCGTTTTCCAGTGGGTTGCGGACATTCGCGGGGTGAATACCCCTCTGGAAGTGAAAAAATCCTGACACCGTTCATAAGCATTTCGTTAATGACCGATATAGGGTCGGGAACCGCCCATTGCAGTGCAGCATGGGAACGTCCGCTTTCTGGGAAATGGTTCCCATTACGCATGAAGCTGACGTTCAAATCATCAGAGGGGATGCCTTGAACCGGCCAGTTCCGGTCATTCGCGGAATCGTAATCTCGACAAGTTTTACTTGATTTCAAACAGCCACTCTTGAGGGCCTCGGCGATTCGTTGGTCTTGGATGTGCCGGACCGCTTTGCTCTATCCTGCCTTTGGCTGACAGGGAATTGCATCATCGAAGCAAAGAACGCAGTTTTCTTCCAACAGAAGCTTCAGGGCAGCACGGCCCCGATGAAGCATGATCCGTGAATTGCTTTGCGATATGCCGAGTACTGAGGATACCTCGCGATGTGTGAGCCCGGCGATGTCATGAAGTGCCACGACATCACGCTGGCGTTCAGGCAGGCGAAAGACATACTGTCTGATGCAGGAATCCATCTCGCGCTGGAGGAAATCATCCTCCAGCACCTCGCCGCTCCGAAGTACCAGAAGTGTTTTTAGATCGGAGACCTGATTCGGTCGCCGAGCAGTTGCGCGAAAGTGATCTCGCATAACATTAAGTGCAATCGCACAAAGCCAGCTTGTCCGCGATGCATCGCCCTTGAACCCTGCCTTTGACTTGTATGCCCGAATAAGCGTTTCCTGAACCAGGTCGTCTACCAGAGAAGGATCGCCGATGAGCTTGAGGAGGAAGGCTCGCACAAATTCAACTTCGCCCGCGCCCCCTGCTTTGTGTCGACGCTCTGCAACAACCTGTTTCCGTGCCTGTTTCCTCGTCACAGCATTCGGACCTTGATCCGCCAGTATCCTGTCTTGTATCCGTTATGACGTCTTCGACATAGCCTTTCGTCTTGGCATGGGCGCTGCGGTTGACCTGAAAACCGATCTCGATGGCTTCCCGAGCATCCTCCTCCGAGGCACATGCCTTGATACACCACGATACATGATATACGAGGTTGGGTCGGCAATTAACCGCTGCCGCCGCACCCACAGCGATAAGACTTTTAATCCTGCCATCCATGGTAACATATTCTCTGACGGTTACTTTGGCGACCGCCGAG
>CAZXBD010000206.1:0-26565 GCA_964638305.1 uncultured Geobacteraceae bacterium
AACTGGCAATCAGTGACCGCGTTATGGGGATAGCTGGTCCGCTAGTGGGAAATGCGGCCATGGGTGCCGCCAGGCGCGCCAATCAGGAACGTACACCGCTTTTGACCTTGTCGCAAAAAGAGGGACTTGCTGCCTCGAGTCTTTATGTCTTTCGCAACTCGTTGACACCTCAGTTACAGGTCCGGGCCCTGGTCGATTATGCCATCGAAGAGCGTGGGTTTTCCGATTTCGGCATTATGAACCCACAAACCCGGCAGGGTGAGAGTTTTGCCGTACTCTTCCGCGCAGAGGTCACACGCCGGGGAGGAGAGATCGTCGTCGAGCAGAGCTACCTCACCGACCAGACCGACTTCCGCCACCAGATTCGCCTTCTGCAAGGCAGGGATCCCAACGAGCCTGACGAAGAAGAGCAGAAACCAGACCCGAACGATCCAGATGCGCTCGTAGAGGAGGAAGAACCTCCACCCTTTGAAGCGCTCTTTGTTCCTGATTATGCTGACCGCATCAGCCTGATCGCCCCCCAACTGGCCTTCTATGGCCTTGAAGGAATCCAGTTGCTCGGTTCCAGCGGCTGGAACGACGCAGAACTCCCCAGGTTGACGCGTCAAGCCGTGGAAGACGCCGTGTTCACAGACGGTTTTTTCCGCCACAGCAGCTACCCTTTCGTTCAGGAATTCGTTGAACTCTTCTTCGAAAGATACGGCGAGGAGCCAACCATTCTGGAAGCTCAGGGTTACGACGCTGGCGGCATTCTGCTGACACTGCTAAATGATTCCAGAGTCCGAAACCGAGAAGATCTGCGGCGGGCTCTTGCACAACTGCAGAACTACCCGGGTGTCACCGGGGCAACCCGTTTTGATTTTATCGGTGAAGCCGACAAGATCCTGTTTCTGCTCCAGGTGCAAAAAGGCGCGATCGTACAGATCAATTGAAACAGGCCCATATTCACACCGTAAAAAAGTCTCGTGAGATAAACTCTTCTCCGAGACTTTTTTACGTTCAGATTTGATCTTCTCTCTTGAAATGGGCTATTCTGTCTCAGTTAATCTGTTTTGACCCATGGGAACCCTATGAAATTCTTTTGCAAAGTCTGTTCTATCTTTTTTCTGGCAGCCCTCCTGCACGTTCAGGCACGTCCAGTATGCGCCAGAGCCTTGCTAGGCATCAGCTACCCTGAGACTTCAAAGAGGGCTCCTGCCCAAGAAGTCAGCCTTGCGCAACAGATGGAAGAGGCCTTCGGAAATCTCATCACAATTCACAACTACAACGACAAAACAACCCTGCTCAACATGTTGACAAAATTCAACAAACTGGATGCAGCCCTTATCAGCGAAAAAACCTATAAACTGCAAGACAGTAAAAAAATCGCCTCTCTTGCTGAAGTGCAGATTTCAGATGGTGCAGAACTCTCAACCCTGGTCCTTGTTGCTCGCTCCGACATGTCCGAGGCTCAGCAAGACGAGCTCCTTCAAGGATACCAGGAGCTTCTCCTGAGCACAGAAGGCCTCGAGTTGCTGGAGCACTATGCGAAGGGTCCGGCCAGCCCTTACAAACGGGTTCCAAGATTGCCTGCCCCCGTTGTAGTTGCCAGCGTAAAAACTGAGGAAAAGAACAGAATTCTTGCCACTCCCTCAGGCAAAAAAACACCTGTTGGAGACACAACAAAAGGCATCCTTCCGGAAAAGAAGCCGGTCACCTCTGTTGCAAAAACCTCTGAGGCAAAGCCGGTAAAAGCGGTCGCTTCAGCGCCAGTCAGGACTGCAAAAACATCTCAATCAGAAAAGACAAGACAGCAGGTGGCCGCAACAACAATTAACCAACCCCAGAGGCCGACCACCAAAGAAGCAGATTCAAAGGCCCAGACGCCTCAGCCGAAAACAGGAAAAAACAAGCCATGGGCACCGCATATCGACCTGAAAGGGAAGTTCGGCAACGACCGCTCCCTGGGCGAGGTGGTTGTTTTCGTCCCGGTGATGCAGGATCTCGCAAGTATGTTGTTTCTGGATCTGCGCTTTCAACTGGATGACGAGAGCTCCACGGAAGGAAACTTCGGTCTCGGGTATCGCAAAATAATCGACAGTAAATGGATTCTTGGTGGATACGGTTTCTACGATCGCCGGGAATCAGTGGAAAATAATGACTTTCAGCAGTTAACCTTGGGGGTAGAAGCCCTGACGGAAGATTATGACGCGCGTCTTAACGTTTACCTTGCAGAGGACAAGGACTCCCTGACAGGAAAACAGGAAAGTCTCGACCAGGTTATCTACTCAGACATTTACCTCATATACCAGACCGGTGGCACGGATTCTGAAACCAGAGAAAAGGCAATGAGTGGCTTTGATGCCGAAATAGGTTGGCTGCTCCCCTGGTTCAAGCAACAGGAAGTTCGTGGATACCTCGGGGGCTATCATTTTACCGCATCGGATGTAAAAGACATCTCCGGGCCACGAGGTCGGCTTGAAATCCGCTTCCCGGACATTTTCGGCTGGGCGGGCTCACTCTTCGAACTTGGCGGCGAGGTACGTCATGACAGCGTCAGAGATACGGACTATTTCCTCAGTGCCCGGGGCCGCATTCCGTTCGGCACCGCAAAACAGTCCATCGGAGAATACCGAACGGGCATACATAAACGCATGACAGAACGGGTTCAAAGAGATCCGGACATCGTTATCGGCCGGTGGAAGGAGAGTTCATCTTCGCCTGTCAACAGCGAAGTTCTTACTGAAAACAGCAACGATATTACACTAACCCATGTCGACTCCCAGTCTACCGGCGGCGATGGCAGCTTTGAAACGCCCTATGGCTCGCTTGCGGCTGCCAGTTCTTCCGGCAGTTCAGTCGTCCTTCTTCATGCTGACAGCGTATTCAACGGTGAAGGCATCGCACTTTCTGCCAACCAACGACTGCTCGGCGAGGGGACAAACCATTCAATCAATACAGACCAGCTAGGGCTGATTGATTTACCCAAGGCATCGTCAGGCACGGCAACACCAGCCATACAGAATGTCGTTGGAACTGCAATTATGCTGGATGACGGTGTTGAAGTTTCCGGCATCAACATCACGGGGGGCACAACAGGCATCTACGGCAGCGACGTTGGTGGCGTCAACATTAACCGGAACAATATAATCAACGTCGACGAAGGCATTACCCTCGATGGCCTGACACCGCATGCGCGGGCAACGGAAATCAGCGGGAACACTATCCGTAACACCCAGAACGACGGAATCTACATCTACAATGATGACATGACCGGGGTCGTCTCTGCCAACGTCACGGATAACCACTTGCAAACCCTTGGTCTCAGCACTGATGGAGCAGGCATTGCTTTTGAGAACGATGGGCAGGACCTGAGAGTCAACGCCACCGGGAACACCATTACAGACAGCTATGACGAGGGCATCCTGGGAGTCAACTTAGCAGGTACAGCCTTCTCGGCGGTTGTAATCGATAACCAGGTTGAGAATGCCGGGGCTGACGGCATTGCCTTTGTTAACGCCGGCGACACTCTATCCCTTTACCTGCAGGACAACCATGTTGACGGCGACATCAATAGCGGATTAACAGACTATTACATTGAAAATCTTGGCACAACCTTCAACCTCGGCGCGACAGCAGGAAATCCCTTCATAGGCTCGACCTCACCAGGGACCGACAAAGGTGTCATCGCCAGCGAAGGGAATACCCGTGCAGATCGATCAACGGCACCCTTTGTTGACGCTTTTGGTCAGATCAGCATCGTGGACAAAACCACGATTCCGACTCCCTGAGATGTTGAACACTGACATGCTTTCTCCCCTGCGCATCAACATCGTACTGGTCCTCCTTACATTGGCCGGCATACTCTCTGGTTGCCTTGCCAAACAGGCAGAGATCGCCGCTGGTGACCCAACAAACCCAGACGTTTTCGGCATAACAGGTCAGGTGACGAACCTCTACGGCAATCCTGCAATCGATGCATATGTCTACGCCTACCGCAACATGCGCGGGAACCTGCGCGGCCCGGCTGACTTTGAAGCTCGTGTTGATGTAGACGGCCGCTACTTCCTCGACATGGTCGAAGGGAATTACTACCTGGTTGCACGTATGCGCCAATCGGGAGCCGATGCCGGCCCACCCAAAACAGGTGACGCCTGGGCGCTACCGCCGAAAAACCCGGTCACAGTGATGCCGGGAGCAACCACCACCGTCAATTTTACCCTGCAGGGTGTCGCCCAACCGATGCTGATGCGTGAAGGGACATTGACCAGCGGCGAAACCGGTTTCACCGGCCTTCTGGTCGATGCAGACCACAAGCCACTTGCTGGTGCCTTCGTCATCGCCTACCCCGATGCCGACTTCCAGCGGATGCCGGAAGCGACATCTCCCTCGGTCGGCGAAGACGGTCGTTTCCATCTCTATGTCGCGCGCCCCGGGCAGTGGTGCCTTGCGGCGCGGACCCGCACCCGTGGTCAACCGATTGCCGGTGAGCCTTATGGTCTTCTGGGCAAAAAGAAGGATAGCTGCCGCAATCTCTTGTCAGGGCAGATCATCGATGTCGGTACGATTCAGATGGTTCCCTATCGATAGGCAGGTTTCTCTTACTGTCACAAACTGAACAGGTGCGATAAAGCATAACGCCAAGACACAAAGCATCAAAGATCGATAAATAAAAACCGGGGACAAAAAGAGTTATTTATTTTTACGTTTTTCTTTATCTCCCCTCGAGTTGTTACAACATTTTTCTCACCAACACACTCACTTCGCTACAGCGTAAATCCCGACCCATGTCAGACCCACACGACCGGAATTTAAAGTATTATCAGTTGCCGAGAAAACCCTTTACAGAAAAGCTCTCTATAGTGTATTTTTCCTGTTCTGCGGAGAGGTGACCGAGCGGCCGAAGGTGCACGACTGGAAATCGTGTGTACTGAAAGGTACCGAGGGTTCGAATCCCTCCCTCTCCGCCATTTCCAACTCCGGTCTTGTCATATCATTGTATTTGCCGTCAGAAGTGACAGCCGGGTCCCGCGCAACGGACGGCCGTGAACTCCGTCAGGCCCGGAAGGGAGCAGCGGCAGCGGCCTCAGCCGTGTGCCGCGGGGGTGCCTGGCTGTCACTTGTGCCGGCAAATCGCCGGTTGCGGTGCTCCCTCTCAGCCGAACTGTGAGACAATGGCCTACCTCGTACTAGCCCGTAAGTGGCGCCCACAATTTTTCGCCGATCTGATCGGCCAGGAACACGTCAGCCAGACTTTGGCCAACGCCATTCGTTCCGGTCGGATTCATCATGCCTTTCTCTTTACCGGAGCGCGGGGAGTCGGTAAAACCTCTGCAGCACGCATTCTGGCCAAGGCGCTCAACTGCGATGAGGGGCTTTCAGACCAGCCGTGCGGAACCTGTTCTTCTTGCAAAGAAATAACCGCAGGTCAGGGACTGGACGTCCTCGAAATTGACGGCGCTTCGAACACCGGTGTCGATGACGTTCGCGAACTGCGTGAAAACATCCGTTACCTGCCAAACCGTTCGCGTTTCAAAATTTTTATCATCGATGAAGTCCACATGCTCTCGACCAACGCCTTCAATGCATTGCTGAAAACCCTCGAAGAGCCACCTGAACATGCCAAGTTTATTTTTGCCACGACAGAACCGCACAAGATTCCGATCACCATCTTGTCGCGCTGTCAGCGCTTTGATTTTCGTAAAATCCCTCTGACTCGGGTTGCCGATCGCCTGCGTGAGATTTCTGACGCAGAAAAACTGACGATTTCAGATCGGAGCCTCAGCCTAGTCGCCCGCCAGGGCGAAGGCAGCATGCGTGATGCGCTTTCCACTCTTGACCAGGTGATTGCCTTCTCCGGAGATGAGGTCGAGGATGACGCCGTACAGACACTACTCGGCATGGTCGACCGCCGCCTCCTGCTTGACACTGTTGAGGCTGTTTTACAGCGCGATTCCCGCCGTGCACTTGATGCGTTGCGGCGAATTGATCAACTGGGCCTGGCTTTGCGACAATTCACCCAAGACTTGCTCGAAATGTTTCGTGGCATGGTCATTTGCAAAGTCGTCGAAGAACCGGCAGAAATGCTTGACCTTGTCGGTGAAGAGCTAAAAGAGCTAAAAGTCATGGCAGAGGAAACCTCTCTGGAGGATTTGCAGCGCATCGTCACCCTGCTCATGAAAACCCAGAGTGAGCTGGTCCATAGCAGCTATCCCCTCTTGACTCTGGAGATGAGCCTTGTACGTCTGGCCACACTGGCTCCATCCCAGGAACTCGGCAAACTCATCAAGCATATAGAGAGTTTGGAGAAACGCCTCGCTGCAGCACCACTAGAGAAGACCCCGAGTGCCCCGCAACGACCAGCCCCGCAACGGCCAGCACCACAACAACCGACTCCAGAGCCTCCGCCGCCAAAAAAGCCTGACGCCCCCGTCGCCACATCGACCGAGAGTAAGGGATGGCAGGGGCTGGTTGAGCAGGTCAAACAGAGTCGGCCGATGCTCGGCTCGGTCCTTGAACATGGCTGTCTGCTGAAACTGGAGCTGCCGAACCTGGAGGTCGGTTACGCCAAAGGCTCGTTCATGATCAGCCAGCTTCAGGAACAGGAAATCAGTCAGGATCTCGAAACCCTGGCGAGTGCATATTTTGGAGAACCTGTGAAGCTGCGGGTGACTCAGGTTGATGCCGAACAACAGGACACTCCACCCTCGCTGGTAAAATCCCGTCAGGCCAAGGAGACCGATCGGATGCGGCGTCTGCGCGACGACGCCCTGGAGCATCCTGCCCTGAAGTCGGTGCAGGAAATCTTCGACGGTAAAATCAAAAAGGTCATCCCTATCGATAAGGGCTTTGTGTAGCGTGTGGCGAGAAGTGCGAAAAGATATAACCGACAGCAAGCAACTCAGGACAACATAAATATAGCGGAGGAAGACCAATGGCAAAAGGCGGTATTGGCAACATCATGAAGCAGGCGCAGCAGATGCAACGCCGTATGGGCGAACTACAGGAAGAACTTGAAAAAAAACAGGTTGAGGCGTCAGCCGGTGGTGGCATGGTAACCGCTGTGGTCAGCGGCAAGCAGCAACTTCTTGACCTTAAAATTGACCCGGCTGCGGTAGACCCTGAAGATATCGAAATGCTTCAAGACCTGGTGACTGCAGCCGTCAATGAAGCAATCAAGCAGAGCCAGAAGATGGCCTCTGACGAAATGAGCAAACTGACCGGCGGCATGAATATACCCGGCCTTTTTTAATTCGGTTACTCACGAACTCAACGGCGAATACTCGCCATAAAATGAGAAAAACCGACAAAGACTTCTGGTCTCGCCCTGCATCAAGGAGAGGGCCCGCTGGCAACTTAATCCTTGCATAAGCGGAAAATATTAAGCTAAGATAAATATTTTTACTTATAATAAAAAAACGGGCCGGTATTTTTTCAGTGATACGAAAAAAATTTGACCCCCTTAAAATATCTTTGGAATCTCATAAACTGTTGAATTTCTGTGATAAATTATGTTAGACTCCATCCCGTCTTTCGCACGACTGGTAGCAGAATTGGCCAAGTTTCCAGGTGTCGGCAGCAAAACGGCAACCAGGCTGGCCTTTTTCTTGCTCCGCCAACCCGAGGCACAAGCTGAAGCTTTGGCGTCAGCTATTTTGGATCTGCAACGCAATACCAGGTTCTGTTCCATCTGTTTCCATATTACGGAACAGGATCCCTGCCCTCTCTGCAGCAACCCGGGCCGGGACGAGCATCTGATCTGTGTCGTTGAAGAACCCCAGGCCCTTTTGGCGATTGAGCGCAGCCGCTCCTTCAAGGGTCGCTACCATGTACTACATGGGGCACTGTCGCCATTAGACGGAGTTGGCCCCGAAGACCTTAAGATCGCCCCCCTGATCACGCGCCTTGAACAAGGCAACGTTCAGGAGGTACTTATAGCAACAAACTTTACGGTTGAAGGAGATGCCACGGCCCTCTACCTGGCGAAACTGATCCAACCTCTCGGCATCAGGGTTACTCGCCTGGCTTACGGAATCCCGATGGGCAGCGAGCTTGAATACGTAGACGAAGCGACTGTGAACCGTGCCGTTGAAGGCCGACGGGACATTTGACCTGAACACACAGTTTTACCAACGAACACAACGACTAGATTCATAGATTCTTAATTCCAGTCAAGGAGGAAGTCTGATGTCCAAGAAAATGTCCTGTATCGACGGTAATACCGCCGCGGCGCATGTAGCACATGCGACCAACGAGGTGATCGCCATCTACCCGATCACACCATCCTCGGTGATGGGCGAGGTCTCCGACGCCAAGAGCGCGGCCGGTCAGAAAAACATCTGGGACACCATTCCCAAGGTTGTCGAGATGCAATCAGAAGGTGGCGCGGCCGGTGCCGTCCACGGTGCCCTGCAGGCAGGATCCCTGTGCACCACTTTTACCGCCTCCCAGGGTCTGCTGCTGATGATCCCGAACATGTTCAAGATTGCGGGGGAACTGACCCCGACTGTCTTCCATGTTTCGGCACGTGCGATAGCCGCACAGGCGCTGTCTATTTTCGGCGACCACTCCGACGTCATGTCCTGCACCTCTACAGGATGGGCTTTCCTCAGCTCCAACAACACTCAGGAAGTCATGGACTTCGCCCTGGTCGCCCAGGCGGCGACTCTCGAATCGCGCATCCCCTTCCTGCACTACTTCGACGGCTTTCGGACTTCGAGCGAAGTACAGAAAGTTCACGAACTCTCCGCAAACGACATGCGTCACATGGTCAGCGATGAGCTGGTCCGCGCCCACCGCGCCCGCGCCCTGTCGCCGGACCACCCGGTCCTGCGCGGCACCGCCCAGAACCCCGATGTCTACTTCCAGGGTCGCGAAACAGTAAACAGCTTCTACGACGAGGTGCCAGGCATCCTGCAGGCGCAGTTCGACAAGTTCGCCAAACTGACCGGCCGCCAGTACAACCTCTTCGACTATGTCGGTGCTCCCGATGCCGAGCGCGTCGTGGTGATGATGGGTTCGGCCTGTGACACCATGCACGAACTGGTTGAGCATCTGGCCGCCCAGGGCGAGAAGATCGGCCTGATCAAGGTCCGTTTCTTCCTGCCATTCAACGTGGAAGCTTTCGCCAAGGTTCTGCCGAGCACGGTCAAGAAGATCGCCGTCCTTGATCGTACCAAGGAGCCTGGTTCCATCGGCGAGCCGCTCTACCACAACGTCCGCACCGCGTTCGGTGAAGCGATGGCCGATGGCCTGATCTCCTTCAAAGGCTACCCGCAAATCGTCGGCGCCCGCTACGGCCTCGGCTCCTACGAGTTCACCCCCGGCATGGCCAAGGCTGTCTTCGACAATCTCTCCAAGGACAAGCCGATGAACCACTGCGTGGTCGGCATCAAGGATGACGTCACCGGTCGCAGCCTTGATTTCGATGCTGACTACATGGTGCCTTTCGACGGCTACTCAGCGATGTTCTACGGTCTCGGTTCCGACGGCACCGTCGGCGCCAACAAGAACTCGATCAAGATCATCGGCGACAGCACTGACAATGAGGTCCAGGCTTACTTCGTCTACGACTCCAAAAAAGCCGGCAGCATGACCACGTCGCACCTGCGCTTCGGCAAAAAGGAGATCCGCGCACCGTACCTGATCAAATCTTCCGACTTCGTCGCCTGTCACAACTTCTCGTTCCTCGAGAAATACGACATGCTGAAAAACGCCAAGCAGGGAGCGACCTTCCTGCTCAACAGCCCGTTCGGTAAAGACGAAGTCTGGGCGCACCTGCCAAAGAAGGTCCAGCAGACCATCATCGACAAGCAGCTCAAATTCTATGTTATTGACGGCGTTAAGCTCGGCAACGAGCTCGGCCTCGGTCCCCGCATCAACGTCATCATGCAGACGGCCTTCTTCAAGATCTCCAACATCATCCCGCTCGAGCAAGCGGTCCGCGAGATCAAGGACGCCATCGTCTACTCCTACAGCAAGGCCGGCGAGAAGGTCGTCAACATGAACAAGCAGGCGGTCGACGCCGCCCTCGAGAACATCGAAGAAGTGATTGTGCCAGCGACTGCTGACAGTGCTATTGAAATGACCATCGGCCAATGGGCCGGAACCCCGGACACCGTGCAAAAGACCCTTGGCCCGATCATCGACGGCCTCGGCGAGCACCTGCCGATTTCTGCCATGCCGGTCGATGGCACCTTCCCGACCGCGACCGCCATGTACGAGAAACGCAACATTGCCATTGAAACCCCGGTCTGGGACGAAGAGCTTTGTATCCAGTGTGGTATCTGCTCGTTCATCTGCCCGCACTCGACCATCCGTATGAAAATCTACGACGAGAAAGACCTCGCCGGCGCACCAGAAACCTTCAAATCGTGCGCTGCCCGTGGCAAAGAGATGGACGGCAAAAAGTTCACCCTGCAGGTTGCCGTCGAAGACTGTACCGGTTGCGGCGCCTGCGTCTACAACTGCCCGGTCAAGAGCAAAACCAATGAAAGCCAAAAAGCAATCAACATGGCTCCTCAGCCACCGCTGCGCGACACCGAGCGCAAGAACTTCGACTTCTTCCTCAACCTGCCTGACACCGACCCGGCACTCTTCAACAGCGCGACAGTCAAAGGCAGCCAACTGCTACCGCCGATGTTTGAATTCTCCGGTGCTTGTGCCGGTTGTGGCGAGACACCATTCGTCAAGCTCTGTTCGCAGCTCTTTGGTGACCGCATGGTGGTTGCCAACGCCACGGGTTGCTCCTCAATCTATGGCGGCAACCTGCCGACCACACCGTGGGCCACACGTAAAGACGGCCTCGGTCCGGCCTGGAGCAACTCGCTCTTTGAGGACAACGCTGAATTTGGTTTCGGCTTCCGCCTCGCGATCGACAAGACCACTGAGTATGCCCGAGAATTGTTGGTTAAGAACATGGCTTGCGGTTGTGCCGCCTGCAAAGGCAGCGGCGAATTGAAGCAGGCAATCCTCGACGCCGATCAGTCAACCCAGGCACTGATTGAAGCACAGCGCGGCCGGGTTGCCAAGCTCAAGGCGATTCTCGCCAAGTGTACTCATGAAACAGCCAAGCAACTGCTCGCCGACGCTGACTACCTGGTCGTCAAGTCGGTCTGGGTCCACGGTGGTGACGGCTGGGCTTACGACATCGGCTACGGCGGTCTTGACCACGTGCTTGCCTCCGGCGCCAACATCAACGCTTTGGTGCTCGACACCGAGGTTTATTCAAACACCGGCGGCCAGGCTTCCAAAGCAACCCCGATGGCAGCTGTTGCCCAGTTCGCGGCCGGTGGTAAGCCTCAGCCGAAGAAGGACCTCTCCATGATCGCCATGACCTACGGCAACATCTATGTCGCCAGGGTCTCGCTGGCCAACCCGGCTCAGGTGGTCAAAGCGTTCCTTGAGGCCGATGCCTACGATGGTCCATCGTTGATCATCGCCTACTCGCACTGCATCGCACACGGCATCAACATGACCACCGCCGTAGACAACTGCAAGCGAGCAGTCAACTCAGGCTACTGGCCTTTGTTCCGTTTCGACCCGAGACTCGCTGCCGAAGGGAAGAATCCATTGCAGCTCGACAGCAAGACACCGACGATCGGTTTCGAAGAGTTTGCCAACAGTGAAAACCGGTTCCGCGTTCTCAAGAAAAACAACCCGGAGAACGCTGACAAACTCATGGCAGCCTCTGCAAAAGACGCGGCCACACGTTACGATCTGTACAAGAAACTGGCCGAGATGTCCGCAGATTGCGGCAGTAGCGAATAAGGAGTCTTCCTCCTGTTAAAAAAGCTCCCGGCGTTAGCGTCGGGAGCTTTTTTTGTCCGAAGTCCAAATCAGCACCGCACTCTTCGCCCTGACTCTACCGCGACGGAATACAGATACAAGTGTTTCTGTATTCCGTGCCACCCCCCAATAATCAGGCAAAAAGCCTTGATAACAGAGGGGTTGAAGTGCTATAAGGTCTATTGGTGAAGAAACCCCCACAAGGAGAACCCCGCATGCTCGACCCAAGGCAAAACTCCTTCGTCATGTACGATGAGGAATTCCAGCGGATCAGTGCAGTCATTGAAAAGCTGTTGCGTGAATCCAACGCTAAGGTCATCTTCCTGGTTGACAAGAACGGGCAGTTGATTGCCGGCTGTGGAGAAACCGAAAATCTCGACACAACCAGCCTCGCCTCGCTGACTGCAGGCAACATCGCTGCAACGGGTGGCCTTGCCAAACTGATCGGTGAGAAGGAATTTTCCATCCTCTTCCATGAGGGAGAGAAGGACAATATTCATATCTCGATTATTGCCCAACGCGTTATCCTGGTAGTCATCTTTGATAATCGTAGCTCTCTAGGCCTGGTCAGGTTGCGCGTTAAAAAAGCCAGTGACGAATTGGCTGTCATTTTCGACGATCTCGCCGAGAAAGCGGCTGAAATGGAAAAGACCGGCAATGCCGACAGTCCTTTTGCCGAAATCACCGACGACGACATAGACAACCTGTTCAGCTAAGGATACCGGATCATGTCTTTCATCAACTACGCGTCCCGCGAAATCAATTGCAAGATCGTCTACTACGGTCCGGGATTGTGCGGCAAGACAACCAACCTGCAGTTTGTCTACCAGAAAACCGCTCCTGACGCCAAGGGGAAGATGATCTCTCTGGCCACAGAGACAGAGCGGACTCTCTTTTTCGACTTTCTTCCCCTGGCCCTTGGTGAAATCCGCGGTTTCAAAACCCGTTTTCACCTCTACACAGTGCCCGGCCAGGTTTTTTACGATGCCTCGCGCAAATTGATTCTTAAAGGTGTCGATGGTGTCGTCTTTGTTGCCGACTCCCAGGAAGAGCGTCTTGACGCCAATATCGAAAGTCTGGAGAACCTCAAAGACAATCTGGAAGAGCAAGGCTACGAACTGGGGAAAATCCCATTTGTTATGCAATACAACAAACAGGATCTGCCCAACTGCACACCGATCGAAGAACTTCGCGAACTGCTGAATCCTGATGAAGTTCCCGAATTCACTGCCTGCGCTCAAACGGGTGAAGGGGTTTTCGAAACCCTGAAGGAAGTTGCCAAGCTGATTTTGCTTGAGCTGAAAAAAGGTGGTGCCGCAGGTTAATCCGGGGCCGAGCAACGAAACAACCTTGAGCCCGCAGACATCCGTCGGCGGGCTTTTTTACTAAGGAGGTTCTTGATGAAAAAGTACCTACTCATGACGATGGTTTTGATCCTGGCTCTAGCGTTGAGCAGTTGCTGCAGATATCATCGCAAAGGTCCTTGCGGACCTGGACACCATGGACCCTGCGCGTTTGAAAAACCCTGTGCCGACAAGGTGGAAAATCCATGTCAAAAACCTTGTTGCAACTGAGTTACGGAAGTAAGAAAACAACACGGCCACAATTATCGCGCAGCATAGTGCCAAGCAGGCCAGAATAGCGGCATTTTTTCTTGACATCCAGAGGTCGATTCCGTATATTTCCTCACCGTTACAGTGATCCCTAACTGCTTTGATTAGCAGAGCATATAGAGGGATTTAAAATAGAATAGTTACCGTTTGGCTCTGTTTATTCCGCCTTAGCTCAGTTGGTAGAGCAGCGGACTGTTAATCCGCTTGTCGCTGGTTCGAGCCCAGCAGGCGGAGCCAAGCCGAGAGGCCCCACGAGAAATCGTGGGGCCTTTTCTTATCTTTGAGCGTGGGCAGAGACCAACTGACTCGGAAGCCTCTTGCAGCAACCAAACAAATCATACGGAGTTACATGGCATGAACGAATACAAACTTACATTCACATTGACCATAAAGGACCAGGACGATCCTGCCGTCAGGAAACAGGCCAAAGATATCGCGAAGGCCATCGATAAGATCGTATCGGGGGCTGAGATGAAATTGCAGCAAGTATACAAAGATCAACCGCCGCGCGGTGTCCGGTTAGGCTGACACAGACCATTAGCTAATAATCCACATGTCGTTTGTTCGAGTTCAACTTGGGAGGTCAGCCAAGATTCGAAAAACAAGTTCAAAGCTTCTTATTAGTCAGGATATTTGGCAGAGGGAAGAAATAAAAAAACGGCAAAAAGCTTAAGCTAAACGGCTATCAAACACTCAATTAATGGCTGAGCCTGCTCTGGCTGCAGATCAGCGCGTTGCTGTTGCAGTTGGCGATCGCGCTGATGGTAAGGCGGGGAGCCAAGACATTATCAAAGGACCTTCTTCCCCTTGAGAATGTCAGCTGTTCTGCTACTCTCTTTGCGACTCTGCGTGGAACCTTTTGGCGGGGTTTCGCACCGCAACCGCAAAGTTTCTCAGCCTTGCCATAAGGTCCAGGCCAGATCATTTTTGCTGGTACTCTGGGTGAACTTGGAGTCGCAGTCCAGGCATTTGTAATCCTGCTCTTCGTAGCCTCGAGGGCTGGCCCCTGTAAAGACACGAGGTTCATCAATCTTGAGCAAAACATGATGGGCCTTTCCCCGGTGGGTTTTCTTGGTTTGGTCTTGACACAGACTGCAGGTTTCCATGGTTATCTCTTTCCGTTGCCTGGGTGTATGGCTGAAACGCCCTGAGGTGAGCGGTGTCATACTCACACCATTCTACACTGCTCTTTAAGATTAAGATACGGGGATTCAATTCTGCTTTGCAAAAGCATCTGTTTCAAGTTTTGGTTTCAGGTCGCACATCTGAGTTGAGGTCACTTAAGCGTAGTGTTTCCGGTTCTTTATAGCAACGACTTCTGAGAAGAAAACTGGCTTCTTATTGATAGAGACCTTTGAGAGATTCTTTAATCCAAAGAATATGGCCACTTTGAAACAGGTGGTCATTTCTATTTGATAGAATATATGTAACCTGAGCTAGGTGGACTTTACGATGACTGACTGTCGATTAATTACTTACAGTAAAGAAGAGGAACTTGCGAATCGGTTGACACACATTGTCGCTGCCATATTGAGCCTGTTCGGTTTAGTTGTGTTGCTGGTGGAAGCCTCACATACCGGCGACCCCTACCGTATAGTCAGTTCGGCAGTTTTTTGCAGTTCATTGAGTATCTTTTATGTGATTTCTTCTGTATACCATACCGTGCAAAACTCAAAAACTCGTTATGTTTTCAGAGTTTTAGATCATGCGGGTATATACCTTGTGATTGCCGGAACTTATACCCCCTTTGCACTAGTGTCATTGCGTGAAGGTAATGGTTGGACGATTTTTTATTTGGTCTGGGGGTTCGCTGTCGCTGGAGTGATCTTTAAATCTTTTATGACTCACCGCTTGGCCTTTTTAGCGCCGGTTTTCTATATAGCCCTGGGTTGGATGATTGTCATTGATCTCGACGGTTTGTTGACCATGATGCCGCTCAAGGGGGTCTTATGGCTATTAGCAGGTGGATTATGCTATACGGGTGGCATTGTGTTTTACGCTATAGACCGCATACCCTACAATCACGCTATCTGGCATATCTTTGTAATCGCAGGAAGTTTATGTCATTACCTGTCAGTCCTATGGTATGTCGTGCCGCTCAATCATGCTTAGTCACGAGTGTCCCCTATAACAAACCTATAGAGCAGGAAATTTGGATGACTTTCTTAGATTCCAGGGTCAGTAAGAATTTCGAATTCCAGCCAAAAGACAACACTCAAAACAATGTAAGAGGATAAACAAGAAACCCAGCCCTTTGACCTCAATTCCCGACTGGGTTAAATTGGCACTGTCTTATTTATGCAGATTTCTGAAAATTGCCAGGAGGGAATAATGACAGGAAGTGAAAACCACCTATAGCGATGAAGGTGGCTTTTATTGTTCATGTGGATCACTTGAAAGCCAGTTTTACAACTCAAGAGTGCCTAGAATATTAGGGACGATATAATCTCCATTCGCCGGCCTTGCAATAAGTGCAATGGGATGACACGAAGTCTCCATGGCACGTTAACGGATAAGGAGCCAATCTTGGCCTCTCTGGACTTTGAAAAGGAAAAAAAATCTTTCCGAAAATTCTACGACAGCAACGGGAAGCTCTTCGAGAATGCCAAGAAGGCCTATATCCGCATCATCAGTTCGTTACTCAAGGGTTCTGATATCGGCGAGGTGACGAAAATCGAAGGACGGGTCAAGGACAAAGAGGAGTGCATCAAAAAATTTCACCGAAAATACCAAAGCAAACTCGAAGCGGATGAACATCCATACGAGATCAAAGACTACCTTACCGACCTGATCGGCATCCGTATAATCTGCCTCTATGAGGATCAGATTGAAGTGGTGCCTGAGGTATTGAAGCAACGCTTCAAGATTATCGACGTCACCGACAAGATCTCGGCCGTTGAAAGTACCGAGGATTCGTTTGGCTACAAAGGCCTGCACATGGATCTTGCCCTGAACGATCAGATGAGCTCCCTGCAGAAATACCAGGAGTATGCCGATTATCCGTTCGAAGTGCAGATCAGGTCCTTGATACAGGATGCATGGAGTGTGCTGGACCACAAAATCAAATACAAAAAATCGATCCCCAATGATCTCAAACGCCGGATCAATATTCTCTCCGCCCTGTTTGAGTTGGCCGACCGTGAGTTCAAAGAAATCCGCAACGCCACCACGGAGCTCATCCAGCAAGCCACGGTGGCCCCGGTCGGCGACCCCCTTGATGACAGCAGGGAGATTGCAGGTCAGCCCTCAACGGCGGCAACTGAAAAAACCGTCAATGCTTTTAATTTTCTACGTATCGCGGGACATTTTTTCAGGGATTTCGAATTCGAAGACTTTAAAGTTGACGACTTCGTCCAGGGCATTATGAAGCTGGACAGTGGCTTTCAAAAGTCGGATCTGCACAAAAGCTTGAACGAGAATCTGAAAACCGTCAGAGATTATAGCGATAATTTCATGGCAGAAAACCCTGACAACACCTTCAGTCCCTACACCTCGATCCGGCACTGCCTGTATCTCTACGACCCGGAAACCTTCAGTCGGGTTTTATCCAAGGGACCCAAAGATCGCTTTGGAGACTGGCTGAGAGCATTCCGGGGGGACTATACTTAATTCACCGCCTAAAGGAGCCGTGAATCGTCACGTTTATCTTAGACGCTCTCGACTCACCGCCCAAGTCATCCCATAAATCACCACATATAAAACACGAAAGCCCTCAATCTTCGGATCGGGGGCTTTCTTACATTGCAGGGTCAGTAAGAATTGCACATTTCAGCCAATCTGAGCACTCCGAAACAATGTAGTAGGGTAAATAAGACGCATTGTCGTCAGTTGCGAGTCGTTTCGACCTTCCATTGTTTTTCCGAGAAGTTCCTAAAGTTAAGTTATCTATGGCCTTGACAGAACACCTCTTCGCGATAGCTTATTATTAGGGTTCCAGTTAAATAGGAGGCTCAGCCCATGTTTATTCCTGTGGTATTTAAAGATGGTCATGAAGAGTTGGTTAGCAAGGACGAGTTACAGTCTCTAATGTTTAACAATCAGGTCATGTTTTTTAAACGATCTGACGGATGGGTTGTTCTTGGTCGAGATAAAATGCGTGACCTGAAAGTTCCATACAATGGAGTGGAACGGCGTCGACACAATGTGTTCTCGTTAGATTACTGGGTGTAAAGCCTTTCAATGATCATGTTGTTTTTATGACGTTTCTCAGAGTCCACTTCGATTACAAAATCGGGTGGTCTTTCTTCTTTGTCAGGGTTTCTGAGAATTGTCCACATCGGTGGCTTTCAAACCACCAAAACCTTCTGGAACAACTTCTAGGACAGTCTGCCTTTTGGCGTTTTGAGCTGATGGCTGTAAATTGATCACTGTTTCAGTTGCTTGGTGATTGAGAATATAGGGGAATATTAAACGATGAACACCAGCCATCTACACACCTGTTGCGAGTGGCTTTTTCGTTAGTAGTTAGAAGTGTCTACAATACGAGGTACGATTCGCCCCTGGATCATGAAGGTAAAAATGTCAGTCTAAGTCAGATGAACGACACTGCTTTTTATGTCTATATTTTTGCAGGCCTATTGTTCATTAGTGGATTTGAGAATAGACACCATCTTTTCGTATTCTCTCGAACTGGCTAGCAAGAGAGGCGTCTGGCCATTGCGGTCGGCAATATTGATGTTTGCTCCTGCATCAACCAAGGCTTTGAGTGTCTCCGTATGTCTTTCTCCACCATTGCCAAGAATAATTGACTCAATCAGAGCGGTCCAACCCAGATTGTTAATATGGTCAAGCGGGGCTCCGGCGCTGATCAATATTCGAACGACTTCAACATGGCCCAAGTGTGCAGCAGCAATCAGTGCGGTTCCATCATAGGGACTGGTCATGTTTTTTGCACTTGCTCCCAGTTCCAGGGCAAGCTTAAGTGTTGTAACATCATTATCAACTGCGGCAATGGTCACAATATCGTACCTATCATTTTCCAAGGCATTTGGATCAACCCCGACGGCAGCTAGTGCGCGCATCGCCTCATGGTGGCCTCTAAAGGTAGCAACATGAAGCGGGGTCCGACCATAGCCATCCCTAATATCAACTTTTTCACCTTTGGCAACCAGTGCTTTTATACTTGCAGCATTACCATTCGCAGCGGCGGCCAACAGCCCTGTATATTGAGCCACTTCGTTTGCTGAAGGTGGAATTTGTGCCTGTACCGTAACAACCCAACTGAATAGAAACAACAGTAGAGTTATACGTTTTAGCCTTATCGTAATAGGCTTCATCTCTGTCCCCTTTCTTTTGGTTCTAGGAAGTATCTCTTTGAAACAGAAAGCCCCCAATCCAGAGATTGAGGGCCATATCTGTACTGAACGGCATCGTTATTTGGTTATTGTATCAATTCCAACTTGAGCACACGCCTGATCTAAATGACCTCCTGGCGCTCCACCCACGCCGATCCCGCCAACAAGCGCATCACCAATTTTTATTGGTAACCCACCAGCGAGAATAAGCATCCTTCCATCCATTTCACGCAGTTGCTCCAACTCTGGTTTGTCCTTGATTAAATTGGCAAGCTTCATTGTCGGTTGGCCCATGCTGGCGGAGGTAAATGCCTTGCCTGTACTACTTCCTACGGTATGGGGTGAGGCACCGTCGGCTCTCAATAACACTTTGGTTTCCCCACTACGTGCCACTATGGCAACACTGACTCGATAACCATCTTTTATGCATTTATCCATCGCCGCATTTGCAATTTTTTGTGCCATATCGAGAGGAAGATAGGGCGCAGTTGGTAGCTTCTCTGCTGCAAAAACTGGGCTGAAAAACAATGCAAAAAATACAGAAATAGCTGCTAAAGCAGAAAGATTCTTCGCCTTACGATGATGTCTCATAGCTTTTCTCCTTTTCGTATATTCATTTATTTCTATCAAACTTTCTTTATCTCGACGGTTTTACGCTTAACTAATAACACTCCATGAGTAAATGTCTATCGCTAGAGTCGTAAACTTTCCAATTAATCACGATATGCAGCAACATCGAAAAGCTCCGAAAATCGATTATTATATGTTCCCTCGCAAGTCTTTGTCGTAAGACCTTTAAGGACTTATAGTTCATAAATTTCAAAGCCCCCGTCTATCTTCGACTGAACTGGGGAGTCATAAACAAACGGACTACAGAGGCTGTCTGCTTTCTCCTTTTCTGCTGAGCAACTCGTCGACAAAGCAAGCGTCAACCCACTATTACCTCACACCCTCTTTGCCTCGACCACATCTTGGTTTAGAATGTAGAAGTGTGAAACCTGTTGCTTATAGAGAATTCCGGAGTGTTACATGAAGACCCCTTCAACCAACCAGGTCCAGATCCCGGAGCGCAACAAAGCGAAGAAGCTCTACGATCAGCATCTTTCGAAGCACAAGACCTTTCTGCAACAGCTCGTTCAGGAGATCAGGCTGATACTTGAACAGCAGGGTTTTACTCCGACCATAAAATTTCGTATTAAGAGTTTTGACGCTTATTTTGACAAGCTCCGTAAACATAATGTCGAAAACACCAAACGTCGCATCGCGACGGTCAACGATTTTTTTGGCCTGCGTATCGTCTGCCCTTTCCTCGAAGATATTGAAACCATATCAAGCCTTATCGCCGCCCACTTCGAAGTTCTTGAAACTGAGCGCAAGGCCAACCAGCACTCATTTCGTGAGTTCGGTTACGACTCAGTACATCTTGCCATCCGTCTCAATACACTACCGACCGGGAGATTGATGCCGGGCGTGAAAAAAGTTTGCGAGGTTCAGCTTCGCACCATATTGCAGGACGCCTGGGCCGAAGTTGAACATGAGCTGGTGTACAAGTCCGACATATCACTGCCGAACCAGTCGATTCGTCGCAAGCTGGCATCACTAAATGCAACATTGACCCTCTCTGATTTAATTTTTCAGGAAATCCGAGACTATCAGAAAGAGATTCGCCAGCACGGACGCAAGCGGCGCGCAAGCGTTGAAGGAGAGGGTAAAGACCTTGACCTCATCGCTATTTCACATCCCACCAACATGACTTCACCGGCGCACACGAGCCCAGTGCCCTTGACCATGGCGAGCCACCTCGAAAAAACCATGCTGCGTGCCCTTGAAGCCCACAGCAATCATGATCTTGAAAATGCCATCGCTCTCTATGGACAATTGCTCGGCATGCAACTTGAGCGCAAAATGCGTGCACTGGTCTATAATCATCGAGGCATGGCCTATTTTGCCATGGGCAGTCAACAGAGAGCACTCAAGGATTTTTCCAGTGCAATCGGTTACGATCGGGAGAGTGAGCGAGGTTACGCAAACCGGGGGCTATGTTATCGCGTTATGAAAAAATATGAAAAAGCCCTGCAGGACTTCAATGAGGCTCTGTTGATAAACCCGAATCGTCCCGATGGCTATTTCGGACGAGCCCAAACCTACTATGATATGCAAGAATTCGAACAGGCCCTGCAAGACTGTGAGAGGGCTCTCGGCATCCATTCCGGCTATCAACCGGCCCGCGAACTGATAAAAAGCCTGCAGAGAGAACTTTCTTAGTAAGTTCATCCTCGCCATATCGAAGCTCTTGTGGCATAACGAATCGACAGTTTGCGCGTATCAACATTTAGCGGAAGCTTTCTCCTGTCAACACAACCCTCATTCTGCGGAACCGACATGCCCAGCCAACAAACGGAAAAGAATATCCTGCAGCAAGCTGAGTACGCCATTCGCATTGCAGAAGGACGTGCCCGTAATTTTTACGGGATCAACCTTCCAGAAGCATCAATCGACTTTGCTTTACGTGGCAGATGTGCCGGCCAGGCCAGGGTTGACCACGATGGTCGAACCAGTCTTCGCATCAATCAACAGCTTCTTCGTGAGAATCTCGACGACTTTCTGAACCAGACGATCCCCCATGAAGTGGCGCACCTGGTCGTGAACTGGCAGTCCCGCAAAAAACGCAGAAAACTGCGGCCACACGGTCAGGAGTGGCAAGCTGTTATGCGAAACTGCTTCGATCTTGAACCAAAACGTTGCCATAGCTATCAAACTACGCCGGCCCGTGTCGTACCAAGACCCTTTCTCTATAGTTGCAGTTGTCGTGAGCATCACCTGACCAACATCATGCACAACAGACTTTCCCGCAGCTATCAGGCTCTTTGTAAAATCTGCAATACCAAGATTACGTTTATTCGCACTCAAAGCGGACCAAACATTTGAAATCCAAAGCCCGGTGTTACGATCCAGAAATTCGTAACATTTTTCTTGACCCAACACTCCCCGGATTTTAAGATACCAAGAGGCTCGAGCTATATTGCTCAAGATTCACGGCATATCTACATCACCCCCGCCACCAGACAGGGACTTCTCTTTGTTGATAGGCGAGGCTGGACCGGGCTCCGGATTTTTTCCCGCAGCACAAGGAAGTCAATTATGCATATGGCCGATGCACTCGTCTCTCCCATAGTCGGTGGGGCTCTCTGGGCCGCTTCGGCCGGGACGATCGCTATCTGCTCGGCACGGGTCCGCAGGAGCCTTGATGACCGCAAGGTGCCACTTATGGGGGTACTGGGTGCCTTTGTTTTTGCGGCCCAGATGATCAACTTCACCATCCCGGCGACCGGCTCAAGCGGTCATCTCGGGGGAGGCTTGTTGTTGGCTATCCTGCTCGGGCCATCTGCTGCCTTTCTGACCATTGCTTCGGTGCTGATGGTGCAAGCTCTCTTCTTTGCCGATGGTGGGCTGCTGGCACTGGGGTGCAACATCTTCAACATTGGTGTGTTCCCGGCCTTCATCGCCTACCCTCTCATCTACAAGAAGCTTGTGGGGCATGAGCCACGTCATTCGCGAATGGTCGTCGCCGCAATCATCGCAGCAGTGGTTGCCCTGCAGTTCGGCTCCCTGGGAGTGGTACTGCAAACAACGGCTTCGGGTGTCTCTTCTCTACCTTTTAAAACCTTTCTTTTGCTGATGCAGCCGATTCATCTTGCCATCGGCGTTATTGAAGGTGTTGTAACCGCGCTTGTTGTCTCTTTTGTCTATCGTGCCCGGCCGGAAATTTTACAAAACGTCCTGCAGGAGAAACCCCTCGGTGACATGCCAATGCGTTCACTACTGGTGACCTTTCTGGCCGCGACCGTTTTGATCGGCGGAGTTCTCTCGTGGTTTGCCTCCGAACACCCTGATGGCCTGGAATGGTCGATCGCCAAGGTTACGGGATCCGAGACCTCGCCGGAATCTGGACTCGAGGAGAACCAAGGACTGAAGTCCCTCCAGGAGAAAACCGCGATACTTCCCGGCTATGCTCTTCCCGGCGTAGAAGATGATGATACCAGCGACTCTGCGGCCTCCGGCAAAGCAAGAGTCGGCACAAGCGCGTCAGGAATTATTGGCGGCATGATGACCCTGGCAATTTGTATTCTGGTCGGTGTCATCCTGCGGAAACGGACAAAAAACCCTCGCAGCGGGGCATAACCTGCTGTCGGCGAACATCATGACAAAGTGAGGTAAAAATGCTGTCGATAGACGGTACTTTCCTTGATTTCAAACAACTCGACCTGCTGGCCATGGGCGAGACAAATATCCATCGTCTCGACCCACGCGCCAAGGTGTTGACAACCATGTTCTTTATCGTTTCGGTTGTCTCCTTCGACCGGTACGAGATTGCGGCGATGCTGCCATTCCTCATTTTTCCTGCTGTGCTAATTGCCGTCGGCGACTTGCCTTTCGGTTATATTCTTCGCAAAATAATCATAGTGATCCCCTTTGCCCTGCTCATCGGCCTGTTCAACCCAGTGTTCGACCGACAGGTGATCATGCAGGTGGGCACACTCGACATCTGGGGAGGCTGGATTTCCTGCCTGTCGATCCTTCTCCGCGCCATTCTCACCGCCACCGCGGCCATCACCCTGGTCGCAATAACCGGATTTCCAGCGATCTGCGAAGCTTTGAAAAAAATGGGCATGCCGCAGGTTTTTGCGGTTCAACTTCTTTTCCTTTACCGCTACATCTTCGTCCTCACAGACGAAGGAGTACGAACAGCAAGGGCCCGACAACTTCGCACCTTCGGCAAGAGAGGTCTTGGCATCCGTCACTTTGGGGTAATGGTGGGGCACCTGCTGCTACGAACCTGGGAGCGCGCAGAACGAATCCATATGGCAATGCTGGCTCGCGGCTTCGACGGAGATGTTCACACCTCGCGGCGCAAGAGCCATTTCGGCAGAAACGAATGGCTCTTCATGAGCGCATGGATACTCCTTTTTGCCTTACTACGCCTCTACAACGCCCCGCAACTCCTCGGTGGTTTTTTTACAGGATTATTGTCATGAGTCATCATATTGTTGAAGTCAAAAAGCTGCAGCATACCTATCCCGACGGAACAGTTGCGCTGCGCGACGTTTCCTTTCTCATCCACCACGGTGAGTCCGTCGGCATCATTGGTGCCAACGGTGCAGGGAAATCAACCCTGCTGTTGCATCTCAACGGCTACCTGGGAGCAACCTCTGGAGAAATTGTTGTTGGTGATGACAAACTTTGCAAGGCAACCCTCCCGGAGATCAGGCGCACTGTCGGCATGGTTTTTCAAGACCCTGAAGATCAACTCTTCATGCCGACAGTTTACGACGATGTCGCGTTCGGTCCATTAAACCTCAATCTCCCCACAGCTGAGATTGAGACCAGGGTCATGGAAGCCCTGTCGAGAGTAGAAGCAGTCGATTTACGAGACAAGCCCCCCTACCACCTGTCAGGTGGCGAGAAAAAGCGAGTGGCGATTGCAACGGTTCTGTCGATGCTGCCGGAGATACTGGTTCTGGACGAGCCGACGAACGGGCTCGACCCCCACGCCCGACGCCAGTTGATTGCACTCCTCCAAGCCTTTCATCATACGCGCATCGTCACCAGTCACGACCTAGACATGGTTCTGGAACTATGCGACAGGACCATTGTTCTGCACGAGGGTGTTGTGATGGCCGATGGCCCGACACTGGAAATTTTCAGCAATGAAGCACTGCTCAAAAAGTGCCGACTCGAAAAACCGTTTGCAATGCAAAGTTGCCCTGTCTGTTCACCAAAGAGTTCGGCGACTCCGACCCAGGAGACGCTGATCCCCCCACACAGTAGTAAACCCCATGACCACAAACATTGAAAACCACGCCCTTCTTCACTGTTTACAAAAAACTTCCCAGGCGTAATCCAGAACGGGGGCGATCTCGTAAACCACTGTTTTATTTAAACAATAATAATTTTTGCTTAGACAAAAAAAGCAAACCGCGTTATCTTGTTTCGCGGCAAAAGGTCAGAGGTCTGACCACACGGCGGTGCGTTCCCCGTAAGTTTCAGATCACTCCGTCAAATATAAATGTCGTCACAAGTTTGACAAACCCTATGTTCTGAGGGATTTTTTAACAAGTCAGAACCAGCTCAACAACCTATTTCTTGCGGAGGTTAAATACCCATGAACGTTCACGAGTACCAGGCCAAAGCGATCCTGAGTAATTTTGGGGTTCCGGTCCCGGAGGGGCACGTCGTTTACAACAGCAACTCGGCCCGCGACTGGGCCAAGCGCCTCGGAGATGGCCCCTGGGCCGTCAAAGCCCAGATCCATGCGGGTGGGCGCGGTAAAGGTGGCGGCGTCAAGATAGCCAAGACTCCCGACGAAGTAAAACAATACGCTCGCGACATGTTCGGCATGACCCTGGTAACTCACCAGACCGGTCCGGAAGGCAAGGTCGTTAAACGCGTGCTGATTGAAAGCGGCTGCGACATAGCCGATGAATATTACATCTCCTTCCTGGTCGACCGCGCCACCGACAGGGTGACTCTGATGGCTTCGGCCGAAGGCGGTGTAAACATCGAGGAAGTAGCTGCAAAAACCCCGGAGAAGCTTTTCTTCGAGGCCGTCGACCCAGTTGTCGGCCTGACAGCATTCCAATCACGCAAGGTCGCTTTCAAGCTGGGTTTCGGTATCGCGCAGGTCAAACAGGCCGTGCCGTTGCTGATGAACCTTTACCGGTCGTTCGTCGAAACAGACTGTTCTCTACTCGAAATCAACCCGCTGGTCCTGACCGGCGAAGGCAACCTGCTTTGTCTGGATGCGAAACTGAATTTCGATGACAATGCACTCTTCCGGCATCTGCGCATCCGCGACTTGCGCGACTACGACGAAGAGGATGCCAATGAGATTGAAGCCTCCCAATATGACCTCTCCTATATCTCTCTGGATGGGAACATCGGCTGCATGGTCAACGGCGCCGGCCTGGCCATGGCAACCATGGATATCATCAAGCACTATGGCGGAGATCCTGCCAACTTTCTCGATGTCGGAGGCGGAGCGACTATTGAGCGTGTCACCGAAGCATTCAAGCTTATTCTTTCTGACGAGAAGGTCGAAGGAATCCTGGTCAACATCTTTGGCGGGATCATGAAATGTGATGTCATTGCCACCGGGGTTATTGAAGCGGCTAAACAGATCGGCGTCAAGGTTCCGCTCGTGGTTCGCCTGGAGGGAACCAACGTGGAGCTGGGCAAGAAGCTTTTGGCCGAGTCGGGACTGAACATAGTCAGTGCTGACGGCATGGGTGATGCGGCAGAAAAAATTGTCCAGGCAGTTAAAAGCTGAAAGGACAGGGCTCACGGCTAAACATTAATGATTCACCCCCAGCACAAACAAGCCTTGACCCGTATTCATAGAGGGAGATGAAATTCATGAGTATCCTGATTAATAAAAACACCAAAGTCATTACCCAGGGCATTACCGGAGCCACCGGCCTCTTTCACGCCCAAGGTGCGCGGGATTACGGTACCCGCATGGTTGGCGGAGTCACTCCCGGCAAGGGAGGAACTGAGATCGATGGATTCACAGTCTTTGATACGGTCGAAGACGCTGTCAAGGAGACCGGTGCCAATGCTTCAGTTATCTATGTGCCCCCGATCGGAAGCGCCGATGCCATCATGGAAGCAGTTGATGCTGGTATCGAACTGATCATCTGCATTACCGAAGGGGTGCCCGTTCTCGATATGGTCAAGGTCAATAAATTCATGGAAGGGAAGGACTGCCGCTTGGTTGGGCCCAACTGTCCCGGCGTCATTACTCCCGGCGAGTGCAAGATCGGCATCATGCCCGGTTACATCCACAAACCGGGTCCGGTAGGTGTTGTCTCCCGCTCCGGCACCCTGACCTATGA
>CAZXBD010000207.1:0-14473 GCA_964638305.1 uncultured Geobacteraceae bacterium
GTCGTTTCGGATTCAACGATTGCCATGCTGCGCTGGATTTAGTGTTCAATGACCTCTCAGAAAAGTTAGGGCAAAAAGTCTATGTGGCTGACCCAGTGGACCATTTCGATAGAGGAACATACAGCATTCGTCCACCACAAGGTGAAGGTTGGCAAGTGTTGCAGCAAGGTCAGCCAGGGAGTTTTGATCTCGTTTTCGGTAAAGGGACGTCTCCAACCCACACGTTTGTCGCAACAGTAACTGAAGTACACCACTCTGCGTCATTTACCACCCCTGATGAGTTTCTTGAGTTCTCTAAACAAAGTGCAAAAATGGATGTTGACCCACGGCGGTACAATCTTCTTGTGGAAAAATTCGATTTAAACGAAAAGTTTGGTTCCTATTGTGTCTTTAAATATGGAGAAGCTGAAGACAATGCCGCAGCTAATGCACAAGGCAATGAAGTTTTGATCCAAAAAGTATATGGATACATGTTTGTTCATCCAACCATACAAAACGTAATGGTTAGCGTTGATTATAGCGAGAGAGGGAAAAAGAGCGAAATGGATTCAGACTTTGAAGTCAAGGCAGAGAGTTACATTGATGGCCTTCGCTTGAAAAAATAACGAAATTTAGCCAATTAGGTGAAGCAGGCTGGGTGATGCGTTGGCGGTTCGCTTAAAGGTGTCTTATAAACCACGCCGCTGGAACGTCAAACAGGGTGTGTCAGCATCGAGGTGAGTAAGACAGGTAAAAAGAGCTAGAGAGCAAATAATTGGAAGACAAAATACCTTACATCCTGATGCTGTGCGTTGGCTTATTCCTTGTTTTTCTGGGAATTAAGAAGAAGGAATATACAGGAGCTTGCACTACCCTGTTTATTCAAATGTTCAGGCCAGATGACACTAAATTACAAAACAAGGTGCATAACATCACTGGGTTCTTTGTAATAATCATGGGTGTTTTTCTTAGTATTTTGTCGGTAAGTGCATTGCTGTCATAGAAGTCTCAGAAACCACGCCCCTGAAACGCAAAACGGGGTGTGTCAGCACCGAGGTCTTGAAACAGATACCTTCACATGATTATGAGCCATACAATAACCCTGGTAAGAAGAATAAGACTTGTTAGCTGGGTGTGCGTGATTTGCATCCCCGTCTTACTGATTTCAAACAAATCTTATTTTGGGCAGGACGTATTCATGCCGTTTTATGCAGGGATACTACTCGTTTTGTTTCTGACTGTAATGATAGAGGCTGTAGTAGAGAAGAAAGTCCCTTGCGGAGGGTTTTCAATTAGAAAAAGTAAGAGGCCTATTTGGTATTTCACTATATTGACGACATATACCTTGTTCGCAATTTTCATTGTTCATTCTTTGATGAAGCTATCGTCAACATAAAGCGCAACACGGACAAGGAACGCTCGTGAAAAAGTCAGACGATTTCTCTAAAAAACTTAAAAGATATTTTGAGTGGGGTGGCCCTAAGAGAGAAGTTACGAATTTTGACATGGGCCTTACGATAATAATCGTCATTGCGTTGTTAGCCATAGTTGCGATAGTAGGTTGGCTTATTAATTACGCTACGGTGTCTCAATGGTGATTGTGTCAGTTGCACTCTCCTGACACACTTCAAAGCAGTATCACCGTCCAGTTAGCAACCAACTTCGCATTCCTGCAAAATTCTTAGAAACCCCGCTCCTGACACACCCATTACAGCCTGTCTCAGAAGTTGTGCCAGCAACAATTCCTATATTACCTTAGGACTTCTAGGACACCCTCATCGACCGTTGATTTGTGCCAAACAGTTACTTGCCTCTTTGCCTTGTAATGCTAGTTAAGGGGCGTTGGGGTCTGCAGTTGATTGCCAGGGCATTGCTTTTAGTGGGTAAAAAGCATTACGGACCTTATACGACATAAGTGGAGGGCTTTTTTACTTTAGTATCGAGAGGGGAGCCGATTGAGTGAAAGGTTGAGCAGGATTGATTTTGAGCCAGGGAGATCCGCAAAAGGGCTGCTTTCAGCAAGAGAGAACGCCTCTTGGCGGTCGCCGTCATTTGGCTCAAATGGTGGTCAATTCGCACAAATGTCACATTTTTTCATTAAGGCACACTTGAGGGACAATGCTAACAATAATGGTAAACAAATTTAAGAAGCTGATCTTCAAGGGTTTTTGACAATTTTTGAGCTTGGACTTTTTTTGGCGTGGTTTCTGCTTTTATCTTTCACAATTAAATGCCCCTTTTGTCTTAAGGATAATGATATGGCTGAGTGTCAGAGCGTGGAACCTTCAACAAGTTTGTCGGAACCGACCGTTGCATGTGACGGGTCAAAGAAAAAAATTCTTCTGGTTGACGATGTAAAATTGTTCATTGAGCTTGAGAAAACCTTTTTGCAGCGTAAGGAAGTATTCGAGGTTCTGACTGCGGGAAGTGGCAAAGAGGCCCTCGAGATTGTCGAAGCCGAACGGCCCGACCTCATTTACCTGGACTTGCATATGCCGGGTATGAATGGCGATCAATGCTGTCGCTTAATCAAGGAATCAGAGAGTGGCAAAGACATCCCGGTCGTCATGGTCACGTCTGCTGGCAGCGAGGAGGTCAGGGCCAGCTGTTTCGCTGCAGGCTGCGATGAGATCATGACCAAACCGATCAATCGTTCCCTTTTTCTCTCTTTTGCAAAAAAATATCTCGATGTTCACGAAAGAAAAGAACCCAGATATGCGTCTCATATAAAAATTAAGTTTGGCCGGCAGAGGGATAATTTATTGGTCGACTATACGGTTAACATCAATGGCGGAGGTTTGTTTATCTCCTCGCCGAGACCGTTGCCGGTCGATACGCAACTTTTCGTTGAATTCAGCCTGCCGGGGGTCGATAAGGTCATCTCCTGCCAGGCCCGGATCGCTTGGGTCAATGAAGCCAGTGACCCCTTAAAGCGCGATCTCCCAGTCGGTATGGGGCTGGAATTTGTTGATATCGGTCTTGATGAAATGATTGCCATACAGGAATACATCGCAAAAAATGCCCTCAACGCAGATTGGTAGAAAACTAGCTTTTGTGGAGGCAACAGGGGTATAAGCGCCCCTGGGGACGCTTCAAGCAAAAAGCCCTTTCGCTTTCAGCAGAAGGGCTTTTTGCTTGGCGGTGTTGCGCGAAGCGCAGATTAATATCGTTGGGCGTAAAATCTGACAAGCGAGTGTTTGCAAGGCTTTAAAAATATTGCTATATTTCGATTCTACCTTTTTGGCTAAGCATCCAGGGTGATCGATATGGAGTCAATCGCGACTCAGGAAAACACATCCAAGAAAACCACTCTTGTTCAGAACATCCTCAATACTCTCATAGTTCTGCAGAGCCATCTCAGCCTCTATGGCAGTGACAATAAAAATGTAGAGTTGACCACTTCCAGGCTCTGTCTCTTCCTGCAGAAATATTTTGTTGAAGAAGACGTGCTGACCCTGCATATCGCCAGGCATGGTGTGCTTTACAGAAACAATTTTGTTGATCGCAAAAATAACAATATTGCAAAGCTGGCCTATCGACTCTTTCAGCACGGGGTTGCCGCCCTCACCTTTAAAAAAGACGTTCCTCCACAATCACTGCAATCCTTTCTGCTGCTGATCAATCGCAAACCGTCAGAGACCTGGGATGAAGGTGGGATTGTTGCCTGTCTCAACGCTCGCCACATCAGCCAGATCCTTGTCAGGGAGATGGCCGCCCAGGATATCCTGCTCAGTGATGAGCTCTCGGAACTTGATGATGAGCAGCTGCTGAAAGGGCGGTCAAGGCTCTGGGACAAGTTTGCTCTCTCTGTTTTTCAGGCGCTGCATATCAAGGACGGGGAAAGTTCTGATCTGCCCGAGGATACAACACCACAGGCCCTGGCGACGGCGACCAATGAAATTCTGCAAGAGCAGAATTCTTTACGACAGTCGAACTTTACCCGTGACGCCAGCCGCTACCTTCTCTCTCTCAAGCATGAGTCGATCATCGATTATCGAGATCTCGCACTGAAGCGACTGGCGACATATGTCAATCATCTGTCCCCCGCTCTGCGCGCGATGTTTTTGAACAACGCCTGTAACCTGAACATTGATCCTGAAATGCTCGAAAAGTTTCTGATTGGCCTGTCCGATGATGTCATCATGCAGGCTCTGAATGATGCGGCAAATCAAGGGAACTATGTCCCACCAGTCGTCACCAAACTTCTTGGCAAACTGGCTCAGTCCCGCGATCTCGATGTCGCTGACAGTGCTCTCTCAACGGATAGCGAATTACAGGTCAAGGCCGGTAAGATAAAAGACCTCTTCAAACCGGATGATTTTAAAAAATATGTTCCGGATAATTATCAGAAAGTTCTGTTAAGCATTCTGGAAAACGATAAAATCCCGACCGGTGCCCTGCAGAACATTGATGTTCTGAAACAGACCCTGGAACAGGACATGCTCGATGACCATCTGGGCATCGTGCTCTTCGACATCCTCAGGAACGCCCCCGATCCGGATTCCGTTACCGGCCTGGCTAAAAACCTGGTTAACAGTATCGATTCCTACATCAGTACCGACAATTTCCGTAAGGGATTACAGCTTTATCAAAGGTGCATGATGGGGTCGGGTGCGCAGGAACAGTTTGCATATGTCGTCAAATATGTCTCTTCAAAACAATTTACCGACAAAGCTCTGAATGCGAGCGGTCGGCTCAACAGGGAAGGGCTTGAGGAGCTGCGTGAGCTGGTTTGTTTCGTCAAGGAACCGTTTGTTCCTCCCCTGCTGGATCGGTTGTCGGTTGAATCAAACCGGACCATGCGAATGTTCTACTTGCAGTGTTTAAAGGGAATCGGTTCACTGTGCATCGAGGATGCGGTGAAAAGGCTTGAAAGTCCTCACTGGTATGTGACCAGGAATATACTCTACCTTCTGCGCGAGCTTGGTGACCCGGTTGTACTGCCACAGGTTCGCAAGGCCCTTAAACATCAACACCCAAAGGTTTATCAGGAAGCACTAAAAATCGGCGTGCTGTTCAACGATAAAATCGCCGAGGAACATCTGGTCGCCCTAATGGCTTCGAATGACGCCGGTCAGGCCATCGGTGCCATTGCCCTTGCGGGAGCCTCTGACAGCAAGGTTGTTCTGGAAAATCTTTTACGTCTGCTTGGAGAATCTGCTCTCGGTGGTGATCACCTGAATATTCGTAAAGCTGCTGTCAGGGCCCTGGCCGTCAGAGCCAGTCGGGCCGCCGTGCCAGTTCTGTCAGAGGTTCTCAACTCCAGGAGCCTGCTGCACCCCCAGAAGCAGAATGAGCTCAAGCTCGAAATTATTTCCTTCCTGGATAAATATCCGCTTAACGATGTCATCGAACTGGTGCGCACGCAGGCCCGGTCGAAAAACTCCGAACTGGCCCATAAGGCGAGCATGATCTTGAGAAAGCTGGAAGGGAGACAGGAATGACCGTCGAGCGGGAGCGAAGTGGCATCAAGGAAATTTTACGACAACTTTCCAACGCGATTGCCACGGCATTGCTTTATACCCCTGAACATGCCCAGGTCGTCAAACGCTTGCCTTCCGTTCTGGATCCTTTGCGGCAACTTCTGCGCGACAGGTCTGAGCTGACTCTTGTGCTGATGAAGGGGGAAGTCCTTTACCAGGGAAAACCGTTGGAGAAGGATCCCAACATCGAACGGTTGAGCAAGGTCTGCACGCAGCTCAATATTGGGCATATTCGCTTCCTGCCCGGGATTGATGTCTCAGATCTACGTCTCCTGGTCCGGTGCATGGTCGGCGCCCAGAACCTTGATGCTCTGAAAACCGAGCAATCAAGGATTCGTCTTGGTGGCGTAGAGGCTCTGAACGATGAAGACCATGATGATTTCACTCCGATAGAATCATTTGACCAGCTGACCTCCGCACAGCTTGAGGGTTTGCAGAATGCCTATTCATCGATAGGTGAAAAGGACCAACTGGAGGTCCAGAATATTGCGGTTCTGGTCGGTGGTTTTATTGCCGCATTCAAAAGGGAAGCAAACCCTTTGCTGGCCCTGGTCCCGATACGTAATATCGATGACTATACTTTCACCCACTCCATCAATGTGGGGATTTTGAATATCGCCCAGGGGATGTCTCTGGGTGTCGAGGGCCAGATGCTTCACGACCTCGGAATCGCAGGTATGTTGCATGACGCCGGCAAGATTTTTGTGGACCGGGAGCTTATCCAGAAAGCAGGGGACCTTACTGAAGAAGAATGGGCCATCATGAAATGCCACCCTTCACGGGGAGCACAGTATTTGATGGGTCAGAAAGGGATTCCAACGGTTGCTGTTCTTACCGCTTACGAACATCATATGCGTTACGATTTAGCAGGTTACCCTTCGGTCCCTGCCAAATGGAAACTTAATCTCTGCAGCCAGATGACCATGATCTCCGACACTTTTGATGCCTTACGTACCAGGAGGGCCTATAAAGACCCCTGGGATTTTCCGAAAACAAGTGGTTTGATGCTCAAGCTGGCGGGCAAGAATCTGAACCCTGATCTCACCGCCAACTTTCTCAAGGTCCTCGCAGAGATGGGTGAAGACCTGCCCAGACATAGCGCTGACGAAAAGGTCCCACTGAAAAACAATTATTGTGAATAGCTTTTTTGTTGAGCTTGCGATTCACGGTTTTTCGGCCTCCCTGCAGGCCTGAAATATGGCACTTCTCTTCATTGCAGATTCCTCGAGAGATTCAAGACCTGTTGCGTTCTCGCCACCTTAATAATCCACGTTCAGTTTCTCATTCAAAAAGCGATGTTCTCCGCATGCTTCAATGTGGTCGGTGCTCTCTGTCTGATAGTGTTGACCAGGGAGCTTTGGTCGCAACTGCTCCTTAGTCTGGCATGTAAACGGCGTGCTTATTTTTTGAGCACAGCGTGTTTTGTCTTGATTGCCTAAGCCTTTTCCGTTATAAAAAAACTGTATGTATAAAAATTATACACTAAACTGCACAAAAAGGAGGCACCATGTCAAATCCATTAGACGAAAAGGTAGAACCGATCTTTCAAGAGGTGTTGGCTCGCAATCCTGGTGAGACTGAATTCCATCAGGCGGCTCGTGAGGTTCTGGAATCGCTCGGACCGGTTCTGGTCAAACATCCTGAATTTGCACAACACAAAATTATTGAGCGCATCTGTGAGCCGGAACGTCAGATTATCTTCCGGGTGCCTTGGCGGGATGACAAGGGTGAAGTACAAATTAACCGTGGCTTTAGGGTGGAGTTTAACAGCGCTCTTGGTCCTTACAAAGGTGGCCTCCGTTTTCACCCCTCGGTCTATCTTGGCATTATCAAGTTTCTCGGTTTTGAACAGATCTTCAAGAATGCTCTGACTGGCCTGCCTATCGGCGGCGGTAAAGGTGGTTCCGACTTCGACCCTAAAGGCAAGTCCGACGACGAGATCATGAGCTTCTGCCAGAGCTTCATGACTGAGCTCTATCGCCACATTGGCGAGCACACCGACGTCCCGGCTGGCGACATCGGCGTTGGTGGTCGCGAGATCGGTTTCATGTTCGGCCAATACAAGCGCATCACCAACCGTTGGGAAGCAGGCGTACTCACCGGTAAAGGTCTGGACTGGGGCGGCTCTCTGGTTCGCACTGAGGCGACCGGTTACGGTGCGGTCTTTTTTGTCGACGAAATGCTGAAGGCCCGCAAAGACACCTTCGAGGGCAAGACCTGCTCGGTTTCCGGGTCTGGTAATGTTGCAATCTATACGACTGAAAAAATCAACCAGCTCGGCGGTAAGGTTGTGACCTGCTCTGACTCCAATGGTTACATCTACGATGAGAAAGGTATCGACCTGGCCTTGCTGCAGCAACTCAAAGAGATTGAGCGTCGTCGTATCAAGGATTACACCCAGTATCGCAAGCACGCCAAGTACGTGGCCAAAGGCAACATCTGGGAAGTCCCCTGCCAGGTGGCCATGCCTTCAGCGACCCAGAACGAGATCAACGGTGCTGATGCTGCAATGCTGGTCAAGAATGGCTGTATCGCAGTTGGCGAAGGCGCCAACATGCCGACCACTCCGGAAGGAGTCAAAATTTTCCTCGATGCGCAGATCGCATATGGCCCAGGTAAAGCTGCAAACGCTGGTGGTGTCGCAACTTCCGCTCTGGAAATGCAGCAGAACGCTGAGCGTAATTCCTGGACGTTTGATCACACTGAGAAGCGTCTGCAGGAAATTATGCGTAATATTCATGAGCTCTGCTACGAAACATCGATTGAGTATGGTACTCCTGGCAACTATGTTAATGGTGCCAATATCGCGGGTTTCATCCGTGTCGCTAAAGCCATGGTAGCTTTCGGCGTGGTTTAATTCACAGATTGTAGTTCCATTAAGGGCCGGGGCAATAATCCCCGGCCCTTCTTTTTTGCCTGGGGATCAGAGGTAGTAAGTTTCGTTAAACAGACGTAGACTGATTTTTTTGTTTTGATGTAGCAGTGATGCTTCTGGCAGCAATAAACAGGAAGGTAAAGTCATGACAAGTGAGAGCAGATGGGTGACTACAGGATTCAAGGGTCTCGATGAGATTCTTGATGGTCTGCGCATTGGTGACAATGTTGTATGGAAAGTCGACACTATCGATGACTATCGTGATTTTGTCGTTCCTTATGTTCACCAGGCTCTTGCTGAAGAGCGAGAAGTCATCTACTTTCGCTTCGGGCAGCACCCGCCTCTGCTCGATCCTGAACTGAAGGTCGAAACGTATGAACTCGATCCGCGCGATGGTTTTGAGCCCTTTGCCTGTAAAATTCATGAAATAGCCACAGAGAAGGGTATCGGTACTTTCTATGTGTTCGATTGCCTGTCAGATCTGCTGTCAGCCTGGGCAACGGACCACATGATCGCTAATTTCTTCCAGGTGACTTGTCCCTACCTGTTTCGCCTTGATACAGTCGCCTATTTTGCCTTGTTGCGTAACCGGCATGCCCACAAGACCATTACCCGGATCCGTGAGACTACCCAGGTTTTGCTTGAACTGCATAAACGCAACGGCCAGCAAATTATTCATCCTCTTAAGGTTTGGGAGCGGCATTCACCGACCATGTTCCTGCCACACAGTCGGATCGGAGACAGTTTTGTGCCGATGGCCAACAGTCTCGAAGCAACGGACCTGCTTGCTAATGTTCAGAGAGAAGACCTCGCCGCAGGCAGTCGTCGTCTCGATCATTGGCATCGCCTTTTTTTGCAGGCCAGGGAATTGGATGTGGCAGAAACGCCACAAGATGAGCGGAAAAAAATGGTTCACCATCTCTGCCGACATCTGATCGGACGAGAAAACAAAATTCTTAAGTTGGCCCGCCAGTATTTTTCTCTTGAAGACCTTCTGTCGATAAAGAACCGCATGATTGGCACTGGCTTTATCGGTGGCAAGGCTGTTGGCATGATGCTCGCCCGTCGGATTCTTGAGGCACAGCAGGGGGCTGACTGGAGCGAACAGCTTGAACAGCACGATTCTTTTTTCATCGGTTCAAATGTCTACTATTCCTACATTGTGGGTAACGACTGGTGGGAGCTCTATGCTGAGCAAAAAACGTCGGAGGGCTACTTCAAGGCTGGTGCAGAACTGCACCAGAAAATGTTGGAAGGGTCATTTCCGGAGCAGTTGCGGGAAGATATCCAGAACATGCTCGATTATTACGGACAGTACCCGATAATCGTCCGCTCAAGTTCATTACTGGAAGATAGTTTCGGCAGTGCTTTTGCTGGTAAATACGATAGTTTCTTCTGTGCTAACCAGGGCTCGCCGGAAGACCGCTTCGCTGCTTTTGAAGATGCTGTGCGCAAGATCTTTGCAAGCACCATGAGCGAAGAGGCTTTAACTTATCGCAAGCAGCGCGGACTCGATAAACATGTAGAACAGATGGGGTTACTGGTACAGCGGGTTTCCGGTTCCTATCATAATCAATACTATTTTCCGGAACTGGCTGGTGTCGGCATCTCTTACAACACCTTTGTCTGGGACAAGCATATGGATCCGAAAGCGGGCATGCTGCGTCTGGTTCTGGGGCTTGGTACCCGTGCGGTCGATCGGGTTGAGGGGGATTATCCAAGAATTGTGGCCCTCGATGAACCGATGAAGTTGCCACTCAAGGGGTATGAAGACATCCGTCGTTTTTCTCAAAAAGATGTCGACCTAGTCAACATCACTGATAATGACTTGCAGTCACAATCGCTGTACCAACTCAATAAGGAAGGTATTGACCTGAGCCTGGACAAGTACGGAACCCTGGACCGCGAGGCCATTGACCGGTTGCGTGAGCGAGGCAAGGCCCCTGAGGACCTTTGGTTACTGACCTTTGAGCACTTACTGACGAAAACCGCCTTTCCTGCAACAATGCAAAAATTGCTCAAAACGATAGAAGATGCGTATCAGTATCCAGTAGATATCGAATTCACTGTAAACAGAACAAGCGAAGGGGCGGCAAAAATCAATCTTCTGCAATGTCGGCCGCTACAGACCAAAGGATTAAAAAAACGTGTAAATATTCCGAAGCAGATCCCCGAAGACAAGGTTTTTCTCAGTGCAGAAGGTGGTTTTATGGGTGGAAATACTGCCCTGCCGATCAAGCGGGTGATCTGGGTTGATGCCAAGCATTACATCCAGTTGTCGTTGAGCGATAAACATGAGGTCGCCCGTCTGATTGGCCGTTTGAATCGACGTATTAGTAGTCGGGAAGAGCAACCGACATTATTGCTGGGTCCGGGCCGATGGGGTACTTCGACACCTTCATTGGGCGTTCCGGTCAAGTTTTCCGAGATAAACAATATGGCCGCGATCGGTGAAGTTGCTTTTGCTGAAGGAGAGTTGATGCCGGAACTTTCTTTTGGCTCACACTTTTTTCAGGATCTGGTCGAGGCAGACATCTTTTACCTGGCACTGTTTCCCGACACCTTCCCCTGCTCACTCAACAGTGAATGGCTCTATCAGCGCAGCAATTTACTGGAAGCACTGATGCCGAGCAGTAGTCGCTTCAAGCCGGTGGTTAAGGTTGTTGACATCAAAGAGGAAGAGTTGTTGCTTCTGGGTGATGTCGTTTCTCAAAAGATGGTTTGCTACTGGTCTGGGCGGATATGAGGGGCATCAGATTTTTCCCGCGAGAGTTAGTGTGTCTTGACCAGATAAAATAGGAAAAATGTTTTATTGGAGTGCTTTCGTTTTGTGGCGTGCCAGAAATTGGTTTACATTTCCGACGTTCGGTTTGGACAAAGAAGTCTGAACCGGCACGCCCCAAAGACGTTGGCCCTTCTGTATATTACAGTGGGGCTTTTTCTATCCATTTCTTTGGTGATTGTTCCCACTCCCTATTGTGATAGGAGCCTGTAGAAATCATGGCTCATAATTGTTGGAATGATTTTAATTTGTATACACTTTTATCTGGGCTGAATTGCAAAAAGAGCTGTGTTAGGATGCCTAAAGAATTTTATTGTTAGTCCAGAGATTAGGTGTATCAAAAATAATGAGTAAACCAGAAGAGACACTTGTGGAAATTTTCTCCGATGGAGCGTGTTCCGGAAACCCTGGCCCGGGTGGTTGGGGTACCCTTCTTCGTTGCGGAGATAAAGAAAAAGAGCTCTCCGGGTATGATCCGGAGACGACCAACAATCGCATGGAATTGCTCGGTGCCATTGCAGGCCTTGAAGAGTTGAAGCGTCCTTGTCAGGTCCGTATGACCACTGATTCGCAGTACGTCAAAAAAGGCATGACTGAATGGATTGAAGGCTGGGTCAAGCGTGGCTGGAAAAACTCCCAGAAAAAGCCTGTTGCCAATCGCGATCTTTGGGAGCGGCTGCTGGAACTGACTGCTCCACATCAGGTCGAATGGCATTGGGTGCGTGGTCATGATGGGCATACTGAAAACGAGCGCTGTGATGCTCTGGCTAGAGCAGCCATTGAGACCGGAAGATTCTGAATCAGGCGCTCTGAGAATGATGGACTTGGCAGGTTTTTCTGCTAGTATAATTCAGGACTTCGGGAAGATAAAATTAGGTCTATGGTACCTTTGAGCCTGTTCGTAACTGGTGCGGCTCAAGGATTAATTCTGGAAGAGTCATTAATTGCATATGTCTCCCGCGACGAACCCTTCACAACTGATGACAACACCTCCGGATTTCGAGTCGTATTTGGCACTTGGGATCTATAGCGGTATAGCAATTTTTCTGATTGCAGTCCTGCTGCTGCTTTCCTGGGGGCTTGGTCATAAAACCCGTTCCCGTCAGAAGCAGGAGCCCTACGAGTCCGGGATTCTGCCTCTCGATAATGCCCGTCTCAAAGGGCCGGTTCCCTTTTACCTGGTCGCGATCTTTTTTATTATCTTCGATGTCGAGGTGATTTTTGTTGCCTCCTGGGCGGTCGCTTCCGACCGGCTTGGCTGGCCAGGCTTTGCACACGTCTGTTTCTTTATCTTCATTCTTTTTCTCGGTCTGGTTCATCTCTGGAAGACCGGAGGCCTTGACTGGGGCCCGCGGGCTCAACGTGAGAGTCGCAAGGCGCAGATTGATAAGCGCCGGGCGCAGGGGAGCGCAACATGAACGAACAGTTGCCACCTAATGTCATTCTGACCACTCTGGACGATGCCATCAACTGGGGTCGCAAAAACAGCCTCTGGCCGATGTTCTTCGGCCTGTCCTGTTGTTTTGTCGAGATGATGACCAGCATGACTCCCCGATTTGATATCGCCCGTTTCGGTGCGGAGGTGTTGCGCAGTACGCCGCGCGAAGCCGACCTGATGATTATTTCCGGAACGCCTTTCAAGAAGATGGGTGCGAGCATGCTGCGCGTATACGAGCAGATGGCCAACCCCAAATGGGTCATGGCCATGGGTAGCTGCGCCAACTCCGGCGGCATGTACGATGTCTACAGTGTCATGCAGGGGGTCAACCAGGTGTTGCCGGTTGATGTTTATGTGCCCGGCTGTCCGCCGCGCCCTGAAGCGTTTCTGCAGGGTCTGATCATGCTTCAGGAAAAGATCGCTGCAGAAGAGCAGTCCGCCCGCAAGGTGCTCGGTATGCAGGGAGGCAGTGAAGGAACCAGCCTGCCGCTGTTGGTCGACGGTGTCAGCAAGAGCCGCGATACACGCGGTCCCGGTTTCGGCAACAGCCCGAATCGTGGTTCTTCCGCACAGGCTCCCGGTTTTTGGGGTAGTCGTGTTGCAGAGATGTGGAGGCCGGCGCAGCCGCGCATCGAGTTTGTCGCTTCAACCTCTGACCTGCGCAAAACCCTGCACGAACATTTTGGTGACCGAGTGCGTGAGGACGCCAAGGGCGCCGATATGCCGACCTTCTGGACCGATACGGAAACCGCGCCTGATCTGCTCCGCTTTCTCAAGGAGCAGGCACCGACCAGGTATCGTCGCCTCGAAGACCTGACGGCCATCGATGAACGCGCCCGGCAAAAGCGTCCCGACCACGATTTTACCCTCGTCTATCATCTCTTGTCCTTTGATGATCCCGGCTACCTGCGGGTCAAGGTGCCGCTTCAGGGTGAGACGCCTGTCGCGCCGACCATCACCGATGTCTGGACGACTGCCAACTGGTACGAGCGCGAAGCTTTTGACATGTTCGGTATTGACTTCAAGAGACATCCCGATCTGCGACGGATCCTCATGCCCCATGACTGGCAGGGCCATCCGTTACGTAAAGAGCACGTCTGCCGCGCTACGGAGATGGAGCCTTTTACGCCGGAAGCCGCCATGCAGATGGTGCCGCGCGATGCGGAAAGCTTTTTCAGTGGCAAAGAGATAGAACGCATCGACGATGAAACCATGGTGCTCAACCTCGGCCCGCATCACCCCGGCACTCATGGTGTTTTGCGTCTGGTTGCCAAGCTTAACGGTGAAGAGGTCGAAGACGTCGATGTTGATCTTGGTTATCACCATCGTGGCGCAGAAAAAATTGCCGAGCGCCAGCACTGGAATCAGTTCATCCCCTATACCGATCGCATAGATTACCTTTCCGGAGTACAGAACAACCTGGCCTACCTGCTGCCGCTGGAGACCATGCTTGGTGTCGAGGTTCCGGAGCGCGCCCAGGTTATCCGGGTCATGCTCTGTGAATTGTTCCGGCTCTCCAACCACCTGGTCTGGCTTGGCACTTTCGCCCACGATGTTGGTGCGATGACCCCGGTCTTTTATACTTTCGAATCTCGCGAAAAAATCTTCGATATCATCGAACAGATTACCGGTGGACGTATGCACCCGGCGTGGTTCCGTATTGGCGGTCTGCCGATGGACCTGCCTGACGGCTGGAAAGATACGGTCGATATCTTCACCCGCGATTTCGATAAGCGCATCGACGAACTTGATCGCATGTTGACCGACGGCCCGATCTTCAGGGCGCGCACCGAGGGTATCGGCGTCACTACCCTTGACGAGGCGATTGACTGGGGCATGTCCGGGGCCAACCTGAGGGCGTGTGGGATCGATTGGGACCTGCGTAAAAAGATGCCCTACTCCGGCTATGAACGTTT
>CAZXBD010000208.1:0-2491 GCA_964638305.1 uncultured Geobacteraceae bacterium
CAAAGGAACGACGATTGACATTAGATTAGGTATTACCTCCCCAGATTCAAACACCATCCTTGACATCTATTGTTGTAAAGTTGTAGTGATATCAGTGTCTTATTGTTGCTTTCGAGGGGGATGGTATGAATCGAGGGTGCCGACCCGATAACCGCTATGTCAGCTTGCGCTGATTAGCGGTTTTTTGTTTCTGGTTCGAGTCTGGCATGGGGAACTGTGCTGGACTCGAATACACACTTAAGTTTTCTCATATATCAGGGTTTGCGAGAATTTTACATTTTGATCAATTCCACACCCCCAAAACAATGCGAGAGACATAATGGCTGACAGTTGAGGACAAAAAGAGACCTGCCCCTTGCAACGTGGGTTATGTTGGGATTCTCGTAGAGAATCCAACACAGAGCCAAAACCAAGGAGGCAGGTCATGAAAAAGTCTATCATGTATGTCGGTTTAGACGTCCACAAAAACTCTATCGAAGTCGCCTTTGCCGACGCTGGTCGTCATAGCGAAGTGAGAAACTACGGCAAGATTGACGGCAACCTCACCGCTCTTGGCAAGGTGATCCGGAAGCTGGAAGCGAAAGGGTCTGAGTTACATTTCGCCTATGAAGCCGGACCCTGCGGTTATGAGATTTATCGTCACCTCAGTAACAATGGATACGACTGTATTGTCGTCGCTCCTTCAATGATTCCTCGTCAGAGTGGCAATCGTATTAAAACTGATCGGCGAGACGCACAGATGCTGGCGCGGTTGCACCGGGCTGGCGAATTGACAAGTATCTACGTGCCCGCTTTGGAAGATGAGGCGATGCGGGACCTAACACGGGCCAGAGAAGACGCCAGGGCGGTTGAGAGAAAAGCGAAGCAACGCATCTTGGCATTTCTCCTTCGCCATGGGTATCGCTATTCTGGAAAAACGCCTTGGAGTAGAGCCCATTTCCGCTGGATTGCCCTCCTCAAAATGCCACACCCCGCCCAGCAGATCGTTTTGCAAGAGTCCCTTGATGCCCTGTCCGAATGCACAGAACGGGTTAATCGTCTAACGGAACAAATCCAGAGTCTTCTACCACAATGGCGCATGTTTCCGGTCGCCCAGGCATTACAAACATTGCGTGGCGTCTCTTTGATTGTTTCAACCACCACTATTGCTGAACTTGGTGACTTAACCCGCTTTGCCAGTCCGGTTGAGTTGATGTCGTATCTCGGACTGGTCCCCTCTGAGCATTCCAGCGGAGAACAGACAAAGCGTGGATCTATTACCAAGACCGGCAACGGTCATGTTCGTCGTGTCCTGGTAGAAGCTGCTTGGGCTTATCGTTTACCAGCTCGTATCAGCACAAAGCTCCATTTACGGCAAGAAGGGATGCCGCAAAACATTTGCGCAATATCGTGGAAGGCACAACTCCGTTTGTGCAGCCGCTACAAAAGACTGTTAGCAAAGGGAAAGGCAAATCAATTGATTATCACAGCAATTGCTCGAGAGCTTTGTGGGTTCATGTGGGCGATTGCCAATGAAGTGGAAACTCCGACAGCTTGACTAATCAATATGAAAGGGCTTGATAAAGTACCAGGCAGGAGGAACAGATAAATAATTAACCAAAATATTCCAAGGTAGTACCAGAGGCGCAACCACGGTCTGGAGAACCCTCGAAAATCCTCATTGATAAGACCATAGGTCGAACTCACGTGCGGTAGAGAAAGAGGCAGCTCCGCGACGAAGCCAAGTCAGGCGGTAACCAACCCGCGAATATCAGAGTGATCAACCGTCGCAACATAGGTTCCGTCTCTGACATTGCCCTGGAATCATAATAAAACCAAACCACAGAAAAGCAGTGGGCAGGAAGAGTGTCGCCTGTTGACAACTGTCAGCCATATCAGGATTTATAGGAATCAGTTCTAGTGGCTTTGAGGTTTTCCTATTTGTCGTGACTTATGAGAATAGACCCAAACCAGAACGGGCAAGCCATTATCGGAGCTGCCCGATGATTTTATCGTCACATGTCTTGATGTTATGGGGTTCATAAATCCGGAGTTGGCAACGACGGAATCGATCGCTTTGTCACTATGGCGCGCAGGAAGAATCTGATTGTTACCGGTGGTTCGGATTTTCATCAGCCGATTAAAGACGGCGTCGTCATGGGCTCCGGTCGGGGGAATCTGAAGATTCCTTACAGCTGTGTTGAGGAAAGTAAGGGACTGCTGAAAAGTATAGATAATGTATGTTTAAAACATTAAAAGACTTTGCTTCTCTTACTCGAGCCACAGAGGCCACAGAGAAAAGCTGGAATTCTTTTGATCCTCTCTGTGTCCTCTGTGCCCCTGTGGCGAAAGATTGTTTTATCCATTGTCGCTTGGTAATTATTTAAAAGCTTTGCCCGGAGTGAAATTTCGATAAGAGACGCTGTGCTGGTGTTGACCGTTCTTTTTGACAATATATTTTCTGGTTTCGCCCTCTTCTTTGACAATGATTCGGCATTTTTCCTCAAGGCTC
>CAZXBD010000209.1:0-10683 GCA_964638305.1 uncultured Geobacteraceae bacterium
GTGTCCCGTTACTTGTTTTTGGTTTGATCGTCGCGGGTTTTGCTCTCTACTTTTTTCTTGGGTTCGTTGGTGCTTAAGGAGGTTTGATTATGATAGGTTGGATCATTCTCGGTGTTCTGGTTTTCATCCTCGTTGCCCTGGTGCTCTACGTGATCACCATCTACAACGGCTTTGTTGCTCTCAAAAATAATATCGAACGCAACTGGAGCAATATCGATGTCCTGCTCAAGCAGCGTTACGATGAACTGCCGAAGTTGATTAAGGTTTGTGAAGGCTACATGCAACACGAACAGAAGACTCTGGAAGCTGTCATCAAGGCTCGCTCCATGGCCGGTCAAGCGCGGACAGATGAGCAGAAGATGCAGGCCCAGAACATGTTGACCGACACCCTGAAGTCTCTCTTTATGGTGGTGGAAAGATATCCGGACCTCAAGGCCGACAAATCCTTCCAGCAGCTTGGCTACCGGATTACCGAGCTCGAAGACCAGATTGCCGACCGTCGTGAGTTCCTTAATGAGTCGGTCAATATCTACAATATACGGGTCGAGCAGTTCCCGGATGTGATCATCGCCCGCATCTTCAATTTTGCCAAGCGCACACTGTGGCAGATCGACCCCGAGCATCGTCAGGATGTCAAGGTCGAGTTTAACCACACCTGAGATGACCACCCGAGGAACCACTACAAAAAAGGGCGCGGATGTTTTATTGATCGTTTCCGGCAGACCAACTTTAATCCGCAATATCATGGCCGCCAGAAGACTCACTGGCGGCCATGATATTGCGGAGAGTCGTACCCGGCTGGTTACAAAAACATAATAAGTTACGATATGTTGTCCAATTGCCTGGACTGCCAAAGCAGTCCACTCAGCCACCAACCAGCAAGACCAGGAGTGCCCCGCCAAGCCCGGTGGCTCCGACAACTATCCAGGGGGGTGTTTGTCGTAAGACCAGCAATCCGAAAGCTGCCAGGGCAAGCATGAAGTCTCCAAGCGAAAGGATCCCGCTGCTCCAGACCGGATTGCAGAAAGCCGCGAGTAAAAGTCCGACAACGGCAGCGTTGACACCGACCAGCGCCGTCCTGACCTTATGGTTTTTGCGTAAGCTCTCCCAGAGCGGAAGAACACCGGCGACAAGCAGGAAGGACGGCAGGAATATAGCCAGCAGGCAGAGCAGACCGCCAGCCCAGCCGTTGGGAGAAATATTCAGGGCAGTGCCGAGGTATGCGGAAAAAGTGAAGAGCGGGCCCGGCACCGCCTGGGCGGCTCCGTATCCGGCCAGGAACATGTCCTCGCTGATCCAGCCCGGGTTGACCACCTCTGCCTGTAGCAGCGGCAGAACGACATGCCCGCCACCGAATACCAGTGCGCCGGAACGATAGAAGCTGTCAGCGATGGCCAGGGCCTGGGGGCCTTCCCGGGCAAGCAGGGGTAAGGCCATCAGTAGCGCGAAGAAAAGTCCGAGACAGATCATCGATACTCTCTTGCCGGGGGAAAAGAGCGCGGAGACAGGTTTTGTTGGTTGATCAGAATGCAGAAAAGATAATCCGAGGATTGCGCCGGCGATGATTGCTGTTATCTGACCGGGGACACCCGGCCAGAACAGGGTTAGCATGGCCACAAGGAGCGCTATGGTCCTGCGCGGCCAATCCGGGCAGAGTGCCCTGGCCATTCCCAACACCGCCTGAGCCACAACGGCAACGGCTGCGACTTTCAACCCGTGCAGCCAACCTGTCTGAACCACCGATTCATCAAGTGTGGCAACGGCGTAGGCAAAAAGAATCAGGGTGAGGGCCGAAGGCAGGGTGAAACCACACCAGGCGGCGATCCCCCCTCGGAGACCCGCCTGGGAGATCCCGATGCCAATGCCAACCTGACTGCTGGCAGGGCCCGGGAGAAACTGACACAGGGCAACAAGGTCAGCGTAGCTCTCTTCCTGCATGGCCCGCCTTCTTACGACGAACTCATCGCGGAAGTAACCAAGGTGCGCAACGGGCCCACCGAAGGATGTCAGCCCAAGCTTCAGAAAGGTCAGAAAGACCTGGGACGCTGTAAGCTTCTGCATAGGTGAATGCTACCATACGACTCAGCTTTTGCTGACAGTGAATACCCATCGCCACTGAGTTGAAATGACACGATAAGAAAAAAACTTTACCTGTCAGCTGGTTCAAGGGTATATACTACTTTTTGTATATTGATGTTTTTCCTTCAGGGAGCTGTGCAACATGCTGCAGACAAACTGCCCACAGTGCAAGGGTGTCATTCGATCTCCTTACCTCAACGACCTGTCGACGATTGAGTGCGATAAATGCAAAGAACTGGTCACGGTTGATGATGTCTTTGTCGCGACCAGTGCGTTCACCATTCATCGGGAAGACCTTCTTAATAGAATTACTCGTTTCCAGAGGCTGTTAAAGGAAGTCGAAAAAGAACGGGCTTTACTGACTCAGGACGACACGGCATCGGAAAAGACCATAAAGAGCGTTGAGCAGTTCTACCAGACCCTGCAGGAGTTGTTGGCAGGAGCGAGAAGCCACTTCCGGTTGGAAATGACTTCTGGCTTATCGGTGCAAATTGGTCCTGACGACAAAAACAGGGGAGAATTGATCAACTTAAGCTCGGAGGGAGCTTCTATCGAGTGCGCGATGCTTGAGAATCCGCCCCAGACCAAGAAGACGATTGAACTTAAACTGACGCTGCCCGAAGTCTCCGAGGTGTTGACTTTGCTTGCAAAGGTTGTCTGGGTCAGAAAGTCGGTAAGGGGTGCCGCCACTCAATATTACAATGTCGGTGTAAATTTCATCGATTTAGATGAAAGCGTTCGCGCGAGTCTGTGGGATTTTATCGTTGAGACAGCATCTAACCCGCAGGCTGCCAGTACTGTCTGAAAGCCCTTTCACACGGCATCAGCCGCAGGCTTGTTGAGTATGAAAAGTTACGGCCACCCGGGTTGATTCCAGGTGGCCGTAACTTTTTTCATTTAATGGTTGACATACCTGACAAAATAGGTAAGATATCAACCAGAACATAGTTCTTCATGTTCTACCTCCTAAAAACCCATAGAACCCGTTGCCCCGCAGCCTCCTCCTGGCTGTGGGGCTTTTTTTTGCAGCCCGATCATGGATAGCCCGAAAGCCTCCTAGTCAAGCAGCCCTGCAAGCTTCGGCTCAAAGATCGACCAAACCCGCTTTTCCAACTCTGCGAAAAATTCGGTGCTGGTGATGTTCGGTAGCTTGATGTTCAGATTCGGAGTCTCCGAGACCTCGGCAGGCAGGCAGAATTCGGCTTTAGTGTAGCCCTGGCGCAATTCCAGGGCCAGGCCTCGTAAAAAGGCACGCTCCACCGCCGCACGGATATCCGCGGCGCTCACATCCAGGTTGAGCTCGCTCTTCAGACAATCAACCACCATCTGGGTGCCAACACCTTTGGTGATGTCGAAAAATTTACACAGCCCGATCATGTCGAAGCCAACGATGTGCAGCTTGTCTTCGGTAATGCCTTTTACCCATGACTCCAGATCGGATTTCCCTTCACGGGTCAGCAGACCGTATGTCCCCATCGACATGTGGCCGCCGGCGATGGCCCAGGCGTAACCGGGATTGGTCTCCGGTTGGTAGGCCGCGATCTCCAGGCCCTTGACGTGGTAGGCGTAGCCCGTTTCGCCCATGCTTGCCGAAAGACGCATGGAGCCCTTGCCGATCTCCGGTAGCTTCCCCTCTCCAGCCTGTACGATCAGTTCGCAGATCTTTTCGAAGTCGCCGAAGTTGGCGCCGTTGAGGATGGTCTTCTCGGGGTGGCGCTCGTTATAAGAGAGCGCGTAAGAGATGGTGACGCCAAGAGAGATGGCGTCCATACCGTAGTTGTCGCTGAGCTGAATCAGGTGGCCCGCCTGACCGGCGTCGTGGATGCCGATATTGGTGCCGAGCAGGTTGAGCGGCTCATAATCGAATTTGGCCAGGAACTCGCCTTTGCTGCCGTCGCTCTTTTTCTCCGAGACATTATTGTGGCAGGTGATGCCGCAGCGGAAACAGGACTCGGACTTTATGTCGTACTCTTTCTCAACATTCTCGCGAAACAGCTTTTCCGGAATCGCATTACCTTGTGGTCGAAAGTTGTTCACCGGCACGGCGTGAAATTCCTGCAGGACATCATAGGCCGCCCAGGTCCCGCCGCCACCGCCACGGCTCAAGGGCTGAATCCGGGCTGAGCCGCCACCCTTGATGACGTTGAGGTGGACCTGCTTCACCGCTTCACTGAGTTTTCCGATCTTGTCCCGACTCTGGGCAACCAGGGCCAGGACGTTCTTGTACCCCATCAGGCTGCCCATGCCGCCGCGTCCTGCAAACCGGCACTTGTCTTCCTGCGATTTGAGCTGATTCTCGGTTGAGAGCGCCACCGCCCCCATGTAGTTGTCCTGCCAGTTTTCACCGGCCGGCCCAATCGCGGCAAAGTGCGCGTTGTCGTAATCCTTTTGCAGGGCCATGATCTTGTCGTGGGTCGAAAGGCCGAGCAGGTGTTCGGCGGGTTTCAGCTCGACAATTGGCCCTGACTCCGTTTCCCTGATCACCACGTAGACCCGCTTGTCCGAACGATTTTCGAAGATCAGCTCATCAAGCCCTGTCCACTTGAACTTGGCGCCGAACTTGCCGCTGCCGGCCGACCACATTGCCGCCGGCAGTCCCGCCTGAGAACCCTTGATCGGGCTGTAGCCTGAGAAATAGATGCGCAAACCGGTCATGACATTACTGCCGGTAAGGAGGCCGGTGTTGATGATCAGAGGGTTCTGGTCGCAGTAGGCGTTCTCGATTCTGCGCTCGGCCAGATCCTGAAAAGAACGACCGAAGCCACCCAGCACATCTTCGAGGTTGCGACACGGCACCTCCGCGAAGGTCACTTCACCGCAGTTTAAATCCACGGTGCAGCGTTTGTAGAAAACTGCCGACGAATTCGAAGCAGGATCTGTCGTCTCAAATTTCATGATAGGCCTCCTGTACTTTCAACCCCGCGAGGGGACACATTAAAAGAGTTAACCTCCATCCACCACAGGCATGAGCACCAGGCGATCCCCCTCGTTAAGAACAGTATCAACATCAGCGTGCACTTCATTGATCAGGACAATACCGAAGTGTTGCCGTGGGAGGTCGAGGTCTTCGATTACATCCTGAACGGTTGCCGCGGAGGGGTAATCTTGATCGCTCTGCTTGAACCGCCCCGTCTGGAAGAGGCCAACCAGCTTGACGTTGATGTTCATTCCGTACTTGCTCCGTGATTACGGGACCACTGCTGTCCGGTTGAGAGAAGTTTAATCAACGAGAGTTCAAAATGTCCAGACCTTTCTACCTTGGAGTGTTCAGGGTATCACTGTAAGTTGCGACCCTATTGTTTCGATGTTTTGACGAAAAACAGTGGATGAGTTGCTGCATAAGATCATGATGATTTGCGATCGGCCAGGAAGGAACGCAAGGCTTGCCGGGTGGCGCAAACCAAAGAATCTGTGGCGCTCCTGGTAAATAATTCTCTCAGTCAACTCAGTTTGTTTTTGCGTGACGTTTTGGTCTCTTGTGATTTTAATGATTCGACCCTGTACGCAAGAAGGTCTTCAATAAAAGTCTGGGTTGTTTTTGATAACCAATGATTGAATTATTTAACCAGCTATTCTCGAACGCGCAATTAGGCCTTTTCCTTCAATCGCTGTCTCTGGGGTATCTTCCCCTGCTCTGGGACTTTGTTTTCGGCTCTACACCAAACAGCTTTACATCACCGTCCTATGGTTGTCGACAAGGACCATTTTCGAGGTAAAATCAGATCGTCTTGATGAACACTTCATTTAAGTCGTACACTGATCTGAATCACGTAACTACGTTGTGTTATGTGTTGTTTGTTGATGTATCTGTTTGAATTTCTTACATAGTTAAGGTAAGCTTTAGCGGTTGTCCAAGCGTTTCAGTGTCCAACTCTAACCATATTGGATATGAACGCAATGCACTTTCCTAACGACAAGGTTAAAGGTGAGATGCGTCGAAAATATATATGGTTGTTTGTGCTGATTCTTCTGGCGGCTTGTGGTCAGCAGGCCAAAGCACAAACGTCGAAATCAAATGGTAAATATTTACCCGAGGCCCATGTCACGGAAATTGTCTTGGCGGGGTCCTTGGCCAAAAAGGATGCGGAGATATCAAGCCTTGCATGGTATGGCGATACCTTAATTCTGCTGCCTCAATACCCAGGTTTTGACGGCACTAATCAGCTCTATTCCTTGTCCAAAACCGAGATAGAAGATTATCTCGCTACGGATAATCCCGTCCCGTTAAGGCCTCGGGCTGTTCCCTTTATCGACTCAGGAATAATTTCTCTCATCAACGGCTTTCAGGGGCTTGAGGCCATTGCGTTTGCCGGGGATAGAGCTTATCTGACGGTTGAGGCGGAGTTGAATGAAGGTATGCGAGGTTCTCTGGTCGCGGGGCAGATGATGCCCAATTTAAGTGAGCTGGTGATGGACACGGCTGTTATCACCGAAATCCTGCCACAGGCCAGGCAAGAGAATAGAACTGACGAAACCTTGTTCGTCTATGGTGACTCCCTCATCACCCTTTATGAAGTCAATGGGACAAGTGTCAATGAAAGCCCGGTCGCTCACCGCTTTGACTTTGATTTAAAACCCCGGGAGCCGTTGCCCTTTCCAAACATCGAGTACAGGGTGACCGATGCAACCGCTGTTGACGAAAAGGGCCGTTTCTGGGTGATCAACTTCTTCGATCCCAGAGACGAAAATCTGCGGACTGATAGCGATGCTATCCTTGCCAGGTTTGGCCGGGGCAGCACCCATTCCAATTATAATCAGGTGGAACGTCTCGTTGAGATGCAGATAACCGACGCAGGCATCAGTCTCACCGATACCCCACCGCTCTATCTGGAGCTGATCAGCGACGTTGCCCGTAAATGGGAAGGTCTCGTCCGCTTCAATGACGGCTTTCTCCTGGCAACGGACAAATACCCGGATACTATTCTTGTTTATGTTGAAAAGTGAAAACCGGCAAGGCTCTTTGAACGCCCTGGTTTTCTGGATGTAGCACAAATAATCATTGTCACCTTGAAGTCGTTTGGATTTTTATTGATTTAAAAGCCATTTTTCCTTGTCCTGTTTTCTGGTAAAGTGAGCCACTCACTTTTCTCCGAGAGAGATGATAAGTAAATTATTGAATGCCTTTCCTATTGAAATGTGTCTGTAGCTTTGCTCGCGGGGGTCTCCTCGTCCAACTCTTCCTGTTGCTGACTTCTCCCTGCTTTGCCGATGAGTTGGAACCCAGGCGTTGGGCCCATCTGCCGATCAATACAAACTTTGGCGGCACGGCTTACGCCTACACCGAGGCGGATATCGGCTTTGACCCGTTGCTCAAGATCGAAGATGTAGATATGGAGCTGCACACCTGGGCTTTAAAATACATCCGAACGTTTTCCCTGCTCAATAAAACGGCGCGGATTGGTGTTTTGCAAGCTTACCAGGAGGGGGAGTGGTCAGGTCTTCTCGACGGAGTTCCCAAGACTGTCAATAGAAACGGTTGGTCTGATACTTTTGTACGCTTCGCGATCAACCTGTACGGCGCCCCGCCGCTGCAGGGCAAAGAGTACGCTGCGTATCGGGCGGCACAAAAAGTCGAAACTATCGTTGGAGCGGGATTCTCCGTACAGTTACCTACCGGTGATTACATGGATGACAAGCTGATCAACCTTGGCACGAACCGGTACACTTTCCGGCCACAGTTAGGGGTTATTCACTCGCGCGGGAAATGGTCTTTGGAAACAACCGGAACGATGGCTATCCACACAGATAATACCGACTTTTATAACGGCAAGAAGCTTGAGCAGGATCCACTCTATACACTACAAAGCCATCTTATTTATACGTTTCGTCCGGGAGTCTGGGGGAGCGCGAGTGGTGGTTATAGCTATGGCAAACAGTCCACTGTTGACGGGGTGGAAAAGGATGATCGGAAGGAGTTTTTGGCCTGGGCCTTCAGCTTTGGTTTCCCCATCAGCAGGCACTTGGGTGCCAAGGTCGCTTACATCGGCACCCGTACCCAGGAGTCTACCGGAATTGATTCGGACACTGTTGCGGTAGGATTCTCCGCATTCTGGTGATAGCTTTGATGATTTCACATCTGCCCCGATCCTCATCTGAGTCGGGTCTCCGCTCCAGGTTGGTTGTCACCGATCGATTCAAATGTAAAGCCCCTGAGTTTGTTAAAATGAAACAAAATATTTACGAGCATGTCCCAACCCGGACCGGACTTGGCAGAGGCTCTGTTTTGATGGAGAGAGAAATTAATTCATGAGTCACGAATCACTTCTCGGGGCGATCCTGCTGGCCTTGGACGTTACCCTTCAGGTTGCGTTCGTCGTGAGGGTCCTGTTGCGGCCCCACCGGGAGCCGGCTTCGCGGATCGCCTGGGTCGTTGTCGTTGTCGCCGTGCCGCTATTCGGTATTCTGGCTTACCTGTTATTCGGTGAGACAAACATCGGACGCCGCCGTGTCGAGAGGCTGCGTCAGAGCATTGCCCGGCTACCGCTTTGGGCGGATGCTGCCGCCGCGGATGTGATGCCGTTACAGGACGATCTGCCGGAACGCTACCTGCACCTGTTTCAAACGGGGAAGACGGTCAATGGCTTCGACCCGGTGGGTGGCAATCAGGCGCAGTTGATGCCGGACTCGAACGCGTCGATCGACTCCATAGTGGCTGACATCGATGCGGCCAAAGAGCACGTGCACCTGTTGTTCTACATCTGGTTGACGGATAACAATGGTTGCAAGGTCGTCGAAGCTCTCAAGCGAGCTGCTGCTCGCGGTGTGACCTGCCGGGCCATGGCGGATGGCCTGGGCTCACGCAGCATGATCGGTTCGAAACATTGGCAGGCTATGCGTGAGGCCGGAGTCCTTCTGGCCGTTGCCTTGCCGATCGGAAACCTGTTGTTGCGCCCCCTGAAGGGCCGTATTGACCTTCGCAATCACCGTAAGATCGTCGTTATTGACAATCAAATTACCTATTGCGGCAGCCAGAACTGTGCCGACCCGGAATTTCGCGTCAAGACCAGGTATGCTCCCTGGGTGGATGCCATGATTCGCTTTGAGGGGCCGATTGCCCGTCAGAACCAGTACCTGTTTACCAGCGACTGGATGGCCGAAACGGATGAAGATATCAGCGCTCTGCTCAGACAGCCTATTTCATCAACACAAACCGGACTGCCGGCACAGGTCATCGGAACCGGACCGACCGTCCGTTATTCTGCCATGCCTGAAATGTTCGAGACGTTGATCTATTCCGCACGGCGCGAACTGGTTATCACGACGCCCTATTATGTCCCCGACGAGTCGATGCAGGCGGCCCTCTGTTCGAGTGCTCGCCGTGGCGTTGCTACGACCATCATCTTCCCGGCAAGAAACGATTCATGGGTTGTCGGTGCAGCAAGCCGTAGCTATTATGCTGATCTTCTTGCTGCCGGAGTCAGCATCTTCGAATACGAAGGCGGATTGTTGCATACCAAGTCCCTTACTATTGACGGCGAGGTCACCCTGATCGGCTCGGCCAACATGGATCGCCGCAGCTTCGAGCTCAATTACGAGAACAATATCCTGTTCTACGACCAGTCCTTGACGAATGATATGCGTCAGCGACAGGATAGCTATATTGCCAGTTCCAGTCCGGTTACCATAGAGATGGTGGAGAACTGGAGTTGGCAGCACCGGCTCTGTAATAATGCCATCGCCATGTTCGGCCCCGTGCTGTGATTTGGTGATTCTCTGGCATGGCGTAAGATGATGGGTAGCAAATGTTGAGGTTGAATGGAGAGCCTGTAAAGATCTTCGATAGATGGTAAAATGAATGGGTGCGTTCTGAAGTAAACGACCCATTAAGTGTCTGGAAAATTTTTAACAAACAGGAGAAAGAACTATGGCAAAGGAAAAGATTCGAAAAATGTCCGGAATATTCGCCTCTGTTTTCGCCCATGCAGGGCATATCTCTAAAGATGAAGCGAAAGAGATCAGCGGTCTGGATGACCACGCTTTTGACGAAGCGTATTCCGAGGCCTCCAGTATTGCTGACAAGTTTATGGATGCTGAAGGCCAGAAGATGGATAAGTTTATTGAGCATTTCGGTGCCAAGATGGAGGAGTACATGAAGGGCTATGGCGGGCATCTGTTGAAGTAGGTGCCAGTGCTGCAGTCGAAGAAAAGTCAGATAATCCCGGAGGTCGTCATGCAAAAGGTACTGTGGCTGATGGTTGGACTTTCCTTGTTGTTCGCGACTTGTGCTGCTGCAGAGATTTTTCGTTGCAGGACGCCCAATGGCGAGTTAGTCATGACTGATAATGAGACAAAAATCCCGGCTGATTGCAAGCCGGTAGATGCGCCAAAAGGGTCGGGCAGCTTCAACATCGTGCCGAGTAACAAAGAGACTGCTGTAGAGAGCCCGCCGCTTAGAGATGAAGGAGAGGCCGCCCCCGTGGCGCAGGAGGTTACGCCTTGGCAGGATGATGCCAGCGGCCTGGTAGAACGCTACCGGGACGCGCTTCGAAGGAGCCATAGTGAGGACCTTGAGGTGAACAGGCGTCATGCAACGCAGGAGGTTGAGCAGTTGAAACAGCAAAAGCATGACATGCTCAGTGCCCTGCCAGGAAGCGGCTTGAAAGA
>CAZXBD010000210.1:0-5725 GCA_964638305.1 uncultured Geobacteraceae bacterium
GGCGTTGGGTGGATTTGGCCGCAGACTGTATAAGTTGGCGACCAATGAAAAGGAAAAAGAATATGCCGGCATCGTTGTGTCGGAAGTAGACCGGCTGGAAAATATCCTCAGAGATGTCTTGACCTTCTCCCGAGAGCCGAAGTTTCATTTCGAAAGGATACCTGTCACCGGGACCGTGCAGGAGGCCATATCCCTTTTCAGCGATATGTGCGAGGAGTCTTCCATAAGGATTGAGACCGACTTCGGCACAGAGCTGTCCGCCTTGATCGATCGGCAACAGATTCGCCAGGCGATCACCAATCTGATTGCAAACGCCATGGATGCCATGCCGAAAGGGGGGCTGCTGAATATCTTTACTGGGGCCGAAGAGATGAACGATATCACATACGTGGCGGTTCATATTTCTGATACAGGTCCCGGCGTCCCCGAAGATGACCTCGACCTTATCTTTGAGCCTTTTCACACCACCAAAGAGATCGGCCATGGCACGGGGCTCGGCCTCTCCATCAGCAGGAAGATCATTGAGGAGCACGGCGGTCTGATCAAGGCGGAAAACGGGCCCGAAGGAGGTCTGAGAGTGAGCCTCTATTTCCCGTACCAGGGGGAAGAAGACCTGGCAAAGACACCCTGCTGGGAATATATGAAGTGCGGAAGAGATAAGGATACGGCCATCAAATGCCCTGCCTACCCGCATTTTGGCCGAAAATGTTGGGTTGTGGCCGGCACATTCTGTGAAGGAAAGGTGCAGGGGACCTTTGCACAGAAGCATGAAGATTGCAGGAAGTGTGAGTTCTACCGCTGCGTCCAGAATGAACGGGCCTAACGTGCCATATGCCGGTCAATGAACCTTTCAAAGCCAGATGGTTCTGCCCTTCCTGCCATGCAAAAAAGGTGATTGAGTTTGGGGACCGCCTTGGCCAGTCCATTCTCTACCCGGTCCCGCATCGCCAAACTGTCTTCACCCTGCCAATCCTGCTCCGTTTCGACTTCAAGTATGACCGTCGACTTTTAGCAAACTCTGCCGATCCGCCTACGAGAGCGCGGTGTACCCCCCCTCGTGTATCACCCTGCCCGCAAACCCTTATGAACAGGGGATGGATGCTGGTTCGATACAGTCTCTCCCATGCATGCAATAACAGAAGAGGACAATAACTTGCCACAAAAAATATATGACATCCATGATGGTACTTGACAATTACCATTTCTAGGGTATTTTCCTGATATTCTTGTGAAAGCGAATTCCGATCATTCAGGGCGTGGACGCCGAGCAAAGAGAAGAAGCCGAAACTCAGGTCGAGCGTCGCAGGTTCATCGGCAAGCACCCGTTTCCCGAGTTCGAGGAGGAAGAGCGCGAGCAGATGGAAGACATCCTCGACTACCCGCCGAAGGGTTCTCCAAATTACAAGCCACGTGCAGATTCGTCGGACACGGACAGAGCCGTAGATGCGCCGGCTTGGCTTTACTCGGCCATTCTCGACTGATGGTGGATCTTCCGGCCCAACTTGTGTATGCTCAGGTCTGTAGTGTATACCCGTGTCCCGACATCAGCGATGTCCGGATGGTATTCTGCCCGAGAAATGGATGTTCACCCCGATGCACGATATGAATTCTGATCGCTACTCACTTTGGCTGACGCTGCTGCTTGTCCTCTTCATCCTGTCACACAGTGCCCAGGCGGCCGATCCTACGGCTACGGTGACGCCGGAAACGCTCAATGCCAAAATCAATGAGGTCGAGGCAACGGCGGGATTGGACGAAACCACCAAGGTCAGGCTAACAGAACTTTATCGAAAAGCCCTTAGTTTCCTGGAAGCGGTGCGTTCCAACGAAAAGGCGACGGAAGCCTTTCGCCAGGCCAGAGAGACCGCGCCCGCCAAGACGGAAGCGCTGCGCAATCAGCTCGAACAGATACCCGATACTCCCCCTTCTGTCATAGTGAACGTGACCGAACAGACACGGCTCACCGATATAGAACAACTACTGGCCGCGGAAAAGGCAAGCCTGGCAGCGGCTGAATCAGAACTCGCTGATCTGGAGAAGCTGTTGTCTGGAGAGGCCGAGCGGCCAACAGCTGCTCGAAAACAACTCACTGAGGCCAAACAGCGTCAAGAACAACTCGCCGCTGAACTCAAGCTGCCGACACCTGAAGGCGAGCTACCCGCGGTCATCGAGGCAAGCCGCTGGTTACTCGAAAGCGAGAACCTGGCCCTGAGAACTCAGATCCGAATGCTCGACGAAGAACTCCTCAGCCAGCCGATACGCGTCGCATTGTTGGAGGCGCAGCGGGACGAACACGCAAAGAACGTAGCGCGCATCCGTACGGGGACAGCACGGCTCGAGGAAATGGGCAGCGAGCGGCGGCTCGCTGAGGCCGAAGAATCCATGGTACGAGCCGCGGAGGCCGAGCGTGAGGCACGGGGCAAGCATCCGCTGGTTCAGCGTCTGGCGGCGGACAACGCCGCACTGAGCGAGGAATTCACTGCATTGGCAGCCAAGCTTGACCGGGTGTCAGGAGAAGATGGTTTGGCCACGAAAGAGACCAAGCGCATCGCGGATGATTTCCGCAGTGCCCAGCAGAAACTCCAGATTTCCGGCCTGAGCCAGGCATTAGGTCAGGTGCTTCAGGATCAGCGCCGGTCCTTGCCAAACCTGCGTCGCTTCCGCAAAGAGGCAAAGGAAAGAGAAAGCACCATCGCCGAGAGTAGCCTGGCCCAGATCCACTACGCTCAAGAAAGCCGACAGCTGCGCGACCGCGACGTCTACGTGGCGAATCTGATGGTCGACCTCCCTCCCGAAGGTGCTGAGCAGATCTCTGCCGAACTCCTGAACCTTGCCGCCAGTCGGCAAACCCTGCTGGACAGGGGGATCGCCACGAACGATGCGTACCTGCGTGCGCTGGGGGAACTCGATTTTGCGCAAAGCCAACTTCAGGAAACCGCACAGGCCTATGACGATTTTCTAGCCGAGCACCTGCTTTGGATCCGCAGTGGACCTGCGATCGGCCTGTCAACGCTGGGCGCACTGCCGCAGCAGATTGTCTCACTGTTATCACCGGTGCAGTGGTTTGAGGTCGGCAAGGCCCTGGTCGCGCGGGCATTGGCCTCACCGGTCCTGCTGTTAGCGGTCGCGGCAGTGGGCTTTTTGTTCTGGAAAACGAGGCAATTTCGTAGCGCTCTGCAGGAAGCAGGCAAGGCCGTCGGTAAACCGAGAACAGACCGGTTCACTGACACGTCTGGCGCTCTGCTCTTGAGTCTGCTCCTGGCCGCCCCCTGGCCATTGTTGATGGCAACGCTTGGCTGGCAGTTGGCCCAGGCACTGGATATGACAGCGTTCTCCAAGGCAGTCTCCGCCGCACTGCTCGCGGTCTCACCAGCGCTGTTTTACTTGCTGGGTTTTCGCGTGCTGTGTGAGCCGGGCGGGCTGGCGGCGGTTCACTTTCGCTGGCCGAAAGCGAGCCTCGAACGTCTGCGTCACGCACTTCTCCGTTTGACCATCGTGTTGCCGCCCGTTGGTTTCATTGCGCTGGTCATCATTACCAGTGACGCCGCGGCCCTGGGTAGCGGTCTCGGACGGCTCGCCCTGGTTGTCGCGCTGATCGCGCTGGGCATGTTTTTGTACCGGCTTTTCGATCCCAGAGAGGGGACATTGGAACCCGTCATGACTAAGCACCCACGGGGGACACTGGCGCGGCTACGATATTTGTGGCTTACGCTGGCTGTAGGGATTCCAGCCGCACTGGCTGGTCTGACGCTATACGGGTACACGTACACGGCGGGCAAGCTGACGGCCCGCCTTTTCGAGACCATGTGGTTCATTTTCGGTCTCGTGGTTGTCCATCAGTTGGCGGCGCGCTGGTTGTTGCTGACAAGGCGCCGGCTTGCATTCGAGGCAGCCCTCGAGCGTCGCAGAGCGGCACAGGCTGCCAGGGAGGCCGAGACATCGGGTCAAATCGAGTCCGAGCCGGTGGCCGGTGAAATTCCCGATGAGATGGTTGAGAAGCCGGAGGTCGACCTGGTCGCCCTCAGCGAAGAGGGTCGCCAGTTACTCACCATGGGACTGGTTATCTCCGGCATCGTGGGTGTATGGCTGATCTGGTCGGAGGTATTGCCGGCGTTCGGCATTCTCGATAAAGTATCGCTCTGGCACCAGACCAAGGTGGTCGGGGGTCAGGAGAGGATGGTGCCCACCACACTGGCCGACATCGGGCTTGGCATACTGGTTGTAATTGTGACCGTGGTCGCCGCCAGGCGTTTTCCAGCCTTACTGGAAATTGCGTTGCTGCAGCGCCTCGACATGAGTTCGGGTGGCCGCTACGCGGTAACGACGCTGTCGAGCTACTTCATTGTGGGCATCGGTGCCATTACCGCCTTCAGTATCGTAGGTTTCGACTGGTCGAAGCTTCAGTGGCTGGTGGCCGCCCTGGGTGTCGGCATCGGTTTCGGACTTCAGGAAATTGTCGCCAATTTTATCAGCGGCCTGATTATCCTTTTCGAGCGTCCCATTCGGGTCGGCGATGTTGTGACCGTGGGGGATACCGATGGCGTTGTGACGCGCATCCGGATTCGAGCCACGACGATTCGCAACTGGGATAGAAAGGAACTGCTCGTCCCCAACAAGGAATTCATTACCGGCCGGTTGCTTAACTGGTCACTTTCCGATCAGACCACCCGCATCCTGATTCCCGCCGGTGTGGCCTACGGCAGCGATGTGCAGAAGGCGATGGTCCTCATGGCCGAGGCCGCTGAAGAAAACGAACGTGTCCTTTCGGATCCAATGCCCTTCGTGACCTTCGAGGGTTTCGGCGATAATGCGTTGGCATTGAACCTGCGCTGCTATCTCGATTCGTTGGACTTTCGTTTGGTCACAATCACAGAACTGCATGCGGCGATTAATCAGAAATTCAATGACGCGGGCCTGGTGATCGCCTTCCCGCAGCGGGATGTCCACCTGGATACCAGCCGTCCGCTTGACATCCGCATCCGGCGTGATGACCGGGATCCTGACCCGGCCCCCGAATCGCCCGAACGGGAGTGACAGGTCCTGTTTCCGCAGGTCAGACAATTATCGGTTTTCCTGCTGGCGAAACAGTTTGATACTGTGGAAACACCGTATCCTCAGAGTTGGTCGGACCGTTCGCGGCATAAACAACCGTCAAGGTATACGAGGGTCTCTTGGGGACGTCCATAAAATTATAAAATTCTCAGGGGACAGGTCCATGACATTGGTCAAATTATAGCATTATTAATACAGAATCTTGAACATTTACCAGACAAGAACCACTAGAGTGAGAAGAGTTAAATACAGAAAAAAAAGACTAGCAAGCTCTATAGGGTCATGCGCTATAATTCGGTCAAGTACAGTCTTGAATGAGAAACCTGTCCTGTAGTCTCTTACGATTCCGCATTTCGACGCCGTCTTGTACTTCCGTACTGACACCTTGTTCTCTTCCTTGGTCCGGCGCTCTCCCTTTGAGGTCTATTCCCCCCACCTGGGTGTTCAAACTGTCTCGTTTGCTCCGAGAACGATTGCGCTATCCGGAATCCCCCCGGTATACCCCCGGTGGGTCACCCCCCTCGCAAACCCGCATGAACAGGGAATGGTCGCTGGTTCGAGTCCAGCCACCGCCACGAAAAAATACTATTAAAATCAAGTACTTAGCATGCATCATGACTCCCCCAACGGTAGGTCACCGGTGTACCCCCCCTGCAATTTCAAGTGCTTACGA
>CAZXBD010000211.1:0-15249 GCA_964638305.1 uncultured Geobacteraceae bacterium
GAGATGGTCATGCCTGGTGATAACATTGCTATCACTGTAGACCTGATCACCCCGATCGCCATGGATAAAGAGCTGCGCTTCGCAATCCGCGAAGGTGGTCGTACTGTTGGCGCCGGTGTCGTCAGCGATATTGTCGAATAAAAAGGACGAGATCATGCAGAACCAAAAGATCCGTATTCGCCTTAAGGCGTATGATCACAAGCTGCTGGACCAATCGGTCAATGAAATTGTCGATACCGCCAAGCGGACGGGTGCCCGGGTTGCCGGACCTATCCCGCTGCCGACAGTGATCAACAAGTATTGTGTGCTGCGTGGACCTCATGTTGACAAGAAGAGCCGCGAGCAGTTTGAGATGCGTACACATAAGCGTCTGCTTGATATCGTCGAGCCGACCCAGCAGACAGTTGATGCTTTGATGAAGCTTGACCTGTCCGCCGGTGTCGATGTTGAGATCAAGCTGTAATAGCGAAGTAAAGGTAAAGTAATGATTCAGGGAATTTTGGGAAAAAAACTGGGCATGACCCAGGTCTTCGTAGCCGATGGCCGCCGTATTCCGGTGACTGTGGTGGAGGCGGGCCCCTGTACCGTTTTGCAAAAAAAAACGGAATCCACTGATGGCTATAATGCTTTGCAGGTCGGTTTTTCTGCCAAGAAAACTCATCGGGTCAATAAGCCAATGATGGGTCATTTCAAGAAAGCTGATCAGGGTGCATTTGTCTGTCTACGTGAGCTTGATGCAGAGAATGTTGATGATTATCAGGTCGGTGACCAGATTACCTGTGACTCGGTTTTCAAAGCCGGAGATATCATCGATGTGACGGGAACCAGTAAAGGTAAGGGTTTCCAGGGCGTCATCAAACGTTGGGGCTTTTCCGGTGGTCGTGCTACTCATGGCTCTAGATTCCATCGTGCCCCTGGCTCGATTGGTATGAGTGCTACGCCGGCGCGTGTCCATAGAGGTAAGAAGATGCCAGGGCAGATGGGTAACGCTCGTGTCACCCTGCAGAATCTGGAAATCGTTGAAGTTCGTGCCGATCAGAACCTTATTCTGGTCAAGGGTGCGATCCCCGGGCCGAACCAGGGTATTGTGATGCTTCGTAAGGGCGTCAAGTCTTAAGTGATTAATAATAGTGTGAGTGCCGGAGTTTAGTTATGGCAAAGATTGCTGTATTTGATATGGACCGCAAACAAGTTTCTGAGCGGGAACTAGTTGACGAAGTGTTCAACACTGACATCAAGGAATACCTGCTGCACGACATGGTTCGCTACCAGTTAGCGGCTCGTCGTCAGGGAACTGCCAAGGTTAAGGGCCGCAGCGAAGTTCGTGGCGGCGGCAAAAAGCCTTTTCGCCAGAAGGGTACCGGTAACGCCCGTCAGGGTACGACGACCGCGCCCAACCATGTTGGTGGTGGTGTCGTTTTTGGCCCCACGCCACGCGATTACAAGTTCAAGCTGAATCGCAAGGTCAAGCAGTCTGCTTTGCGTAGTGCGCTCTCGGCTCGCTACAAAGACGAATGCATGACCGTGGTCAATGATTTTGACCTTGAAAAGATCAGCACCAAAGGTTTCGCTGAAGTTCTCGATCGTTTTGAGTTGAAAAAAACTCTGATTGTAGTGGACGGCGAAAACACGAAACTTGAGCTGTCTGCGCGCAACCTGCCTTTTGTCAAAGTTCTGCGTGCCGAAGGTGTCAATGTTTACGACATCCTGAAGTACCCTAACCTGGTGATGACTGAAGCTGCAGTCGACCAGATTGAAGGAGTCCTGACAAAATGAAGCCTTTACATCAGATTCTCAAGAAACCTCTGGTTACTGAAAAATCGAACTTGATGAAGGAAACCGGTAATGTCGTTGCTTTTGAAGTTGCAATGAGCAGCAACAAGGTTGAAATCAAACAGGCGATTGAACGGGCTTTCAACGTCAAGGTGCAGGAGGTTCGTACCATGATTGTTGCCGGCAAAACCAAACGTGTGGGTCGTAGCTTTGGTAAACGTTCTAATGTCAAAAAAGCATATGTGACCTTGGCTGAAGGCACCATCGATTTTTTCGGTGTTTAGTAAGATTGATATCCATCTGACGGAGTAGTAATAATGGGGATCAAAAAGTTTAAACCGACATCTGCGGGACGCCGTCACATGACTGCCTCGACATTCGAGGAAGTCACGACGTCAACCCCGGAAAAGTCATTGTTGGCACCGCTCTCGAAATCCGGCGGTCGTAATAACACAGGTCGTATAACAAAGCGGCACACCGGTGGCGGGCACAAGCGCAAGTACCGGGTCATAGATTTCAAGCGCGACAAGCGTGAGATTTCTGCCAAGGTTGCAACGATCGAATACGACCCGAACCGTTCTGCACGAATTGCCTTGCTGCACTACGTCGACGGAGAAAAGCGCTACATCCTGGCACCTGTCGGTATCAATGTTGGTGATGTGATCATTGCCAGCGAGAGTGCTGACATCGTACCCGGCAACGCTTTGCCGATTCGTTCGATTCCTTTGGGTACCTGGGTTCACAATGTAGAGCTCAAGATTGGTAAGGGCGGTCAATTAGCACGCAGCGCCGGTACTTATGCGATGCTCGCTGCCAAAGACGGTAAATACGCCCAACTGAGACTGCCTTCAGGCGAAGTTCGTCTGGTTCTTCAGGACTGTTGCGCGACGATTGGCCAGGTTGGCAATACGGATCATGAAAACGTCAAGATTGGTAAAGCTGGTCGTAACCGCTGGTTAGGTAAGCGTCCCCAGTCTCGAGGTGTTGCCATGAACCCGGTCGATCATCCACATGGTGGTGGTGAAGGTAAGAGTTCGGGTGGCCGTCACCCTGTAACCCCGTGGGGTGTTCCGACCAAGGGTTACAAGACGCGTTCTAACAAGCGGACGGATCGCTTTATTGTCCGCCGTCGGACCAAGTAACAGGAATAGGAGACGACCGTGGCAAGATCAATTAAAAAAGGCCCTTATATTCAAGAGAGCCTGATGCGTAAAGTCGAAAACATCAGTGATGGTAGTGCTCATAAAGTGATCAAAACCTGGTCACGTCGCTCTACTATCCTGCCTGATTTTGTAGGTATGACGTTTGCCGTGCATAATGGCAAAAAATTCATCCCGGTGTTCGTGTCCGAAAATATGGTAGGTCACAAACTTGGTGAATTTTCGCCGACCAGGACCTACTACGGTCATGGTTCGGATAGAAAAAAGAAGAAGTAATCATTAGCTGAGGGAGTACCGGCACATGGAAACCAGTGCGAAATTAAAATTTGCTCGCATGTCACCGCAAAAGACTCGCCTTGTTGTGGATATGGTCCGCGGTAAGGCTGTACAGGAAGCCCTTAATATCCTGAAGTTCTCGCCTCAGCGTCCAGCAGACATCGTTGCCAAGCTGGTACGTTCTGCTATCGCCAATGCTGAGCAGAAGGGCATTTCGGATGTCGATCGGCTCTTTGTCAAATCGGTGCTCGTAGACCAGGGCCCTGTTCTCAAACGCTTTATGCCGCGAGCGCAAGGCCGTGCAACAAAAATTCGTAAGCCGACCAGCCACATTACCGTGATTCTGGACGAGAAGTAACCACCTGAGGAGGTGTAGTTTTGGGTCAGAAAGTTCATCCAATAGGATTTCGCTTAGGCATTATTCGCACATGGCAATCTCACTGGTACGCTGAGAAGGATTATGCCCAGCTTCTGCATGAGGATCTCAAACTCCGTGATTACTTGAAAGAGCGCCTGCACCATGCTGGCATCTCTAAAGTAGAGATTGAGCGTGCTGCCGGCAAAGCCAAGATCAATATATTTGCCGCCCGTCCCGGTATCATTATCGGCAAAAAGGGTTCCGAAGTAGAAAGCCTCAAGAAGGAACTTGCCAGGTTGACCGATAAAGAGGTCTTCATCAATATTCAGGAAGTCCGCAAGCCTGAAGTTGACGCCCAACTGGTTGCTGAGAATGTCGCCTTGCAATTGGTTCGGCGAGTTGCTTTCCGTCGCGCTATGAAGAAGGCGGTCACGCAGTCTATGAAGTTCGGCGCCCAAGGCATCAAAATTGAATGCTCTGGTCGTCTTGGTGGCGCCGAGATGAGTCGTCGTGAATGGTATCGTGAAGGTCGCGTGCCACTACACACCCTGCGTGCCGATATTGATTACGGGTTCGCCGAAGCCAAGACCACTTATGGCATCATCGGTGTTAAGGTCCTTATTTTCAAGGGCGAGATCCTTGGCAACAAAGATCAGCAGCAATAAGTAACGGATCAGGAGTTTAATTGTCATGTTGATGCCTAAAAAGGTTAAGCATAGAAAACAGTTCAAAGGTCGTATGAAAGGTGCCGCCCGCGGCGGTACGGACTTGAACTTTGGAGATTATGGTCTGCAGGCAATCGATTGTGGATGGCTTTCTTCCCGACAGATTGAGGCTGCGCGTCGAGCTATGACACGCTATATCAAGCGTGGCGGGCAGATTTGGATTCGTGCCTTCCCCGACAAATCATTGACCCGCAAGCCCGCAGAAACCCGTATGGGTAAAGGTAAGGGTTCTCCGGACAGCTGGGTTTGTGTCGTGCGTCCGGGAATGATTCTTTATGAAATGCAGGGTGTCACTGAGGAGGTCGCGCTTGAGGCGTTCCGCCTTGCGGCCCACAAACTGCCAATGAAAACCAAGATCGTGGTTCGTGAGGAGGCCGGTCATGAAGCCTGAGGAACTGCGCAACAAAACAGTCGAAGAACTTAACGCAGAGGTCGCAGACCTGAACCAGGAGTTATTCAACCTGAAGTTTCAGCTGCACACCGGACACCTGGAAAACACCTCGCGCATCCCTGAAGTGCGCAAGGAAATAGCCAGGATTCAAACTGTGCTTACAGAGAAACGCAGCTAATCCGATCGGACGAGGACGGCAATGACTAAAGAACGCGGTAGTAGAAAAGAACAGATAGGGGTCGTCGTAAGCGACAAGATGGACAAGACTGTCGTCGTAAAGGTTGACAGCATTGTCAAACATGCAGTCTATAAGAAATACATGAAGCGCGACACCACCTACAAAGCACATGATGAGAATAATGAGTGTGCTGCGGGTGACAAAGTGCTGATTGTTGAATCTCGTCCCCTGTCTAAAGACAAGCGGTGGCGGGTTCGTGAAATTCTCGAAAAGCACGTCAGCGTTTAGGAGATACTGGTCATGATTCAGATGCAGTCTACACTTTCTGTTGCAGATAACTCCGGTGCCCGGAAGCTCTGTTGCATTAAGGTTCTTGGCGGGTCCAAGCGCAAGTATGCCGGTATCGGCGATATTATCGTCTGCTCCGTAAGAGAGGCGATGCCCAATTCAAAAGTGAAGAAGGGTGATATTGTCCGTGCGGTCATTGTGCGTACCGCAAAAGAGGTGAACCGCCCGGACGGTTCTTATATTCGTTTTGATGTTAACTCTGCAGTGGTTGTTTCCGCTGGCGGAGAGCCTGTCGGTACTCGTATCTTCGGTCCTGTTGCTCGAGAGTTGCGTGCCAAGCGGTTTATGAAAATCGTTTCACTGGCCCCTGAGGTCCTTTAAAAGCTGGGAGTAAAAAGTCATGGCAGTCACAAAACTCCATGTGAAAAAAGATGACCTGGTAATGATTGTTGCCGGGAAAGACAAAGGCAAAAGCGGCAAAGTACTGCGCGTTATGCCTGATAAAGGCCGTGTTCTTGTTGAGAATCTCAACCTGATCAAGCGGCATACACGTCCTACTCAGTCTAACAATGAGGGTGGGATCATCGAGAAGGAAGCGCCGATTGCTATCTCCAATGTCCAGTTCTTGTGCCAGGGCTGCAATAAGCCGGCGCGGACTGGCAACAAAGTTCTCGAAGATGGCAGCAAGGTTCGTTTCTGCAAGAAGTGCAACGAGATTGTGAACAATTAACGGAGTTTTTCATGGCAAGGCTCAAGGAAATATATCAGAACGAGCTGGTTCCCAAGTTGAAAGAGGAACTGCAGCTTGATAACGTGATGGAAGTCCCTCACGTTGAAAAAGTTGTCGTTAATATGGGGCTCGGCGAAGCAATTCAGAATGTCAAAATTCTTGAATCCGCTGTTGAAGAGATGTCCCGTATTACCGGTCAGAAGGCGGTTATTACTCGCGCCAAGAAATCGATTGCCCAGTTTAAACTACGGGAAGAGATGCCTATTGGAGTTATGGTAACGTTACGCCGCGACCGGGCTTACGAATTCCTCGATCGGCTTATTAACGTCGCTCTGCCACGTGTAAGGGATTTTAAGGGTGTTTCGGCGAAAGCTTTTGATGGCCGAGGTAATTACACTCTTGGTATTCGTGAGCAGTTGATTTTCCCTGAGATTGATATTGAGGAAATTGACAAGATCAAGGGCATGAACGTGACGATCGTCACCTCTGCGCGTACTGATGAAGAGGGTCGTGCCCTGCTTACCGGAATGGGCATGCCTTTCCGGAAACAGAATGTAGCAGCATAGCGGAGGAAACTAGTGGCAAAAAAATCAATGCGCATTAAGGCCGCAGGGCCTAAAAAGTTTAACGTCAGACAGCATAACCGCTGTCCTCTCTGTGGTCGGCCTCGTGCGTACTATCGTAAATTTGATATGTGCAGAATCTGTCTGCGCAAGCTGGCGTCTGAAGGCAAGCTTCCGGGCGTAACCAAGTCCAGCTGGTAATCAGGCAATAAGGAGCAGTATTCATGGCTATGACGGATCCGATCGCGGACCTTCTCACACGCATCCGCAATGCAGGCATGGCAGGGCATTCCAAATTGGACATTCCTTCGTCCAATGTGAAGGTTGCCATTGCTGAAGTTTTAAAAGAACTTGGTTACATCAAGAATTTCAAGATGATCAGCGATGACCTGCAGGGAATTCTACGTGTTTACCTTAAATATGATGAGCAGAGCAACGCTGTAATCCACGAGATTACTCGTGTGTCTAAGCCTGGTCGCCGGGTTTATGTTGGTAGTGCCGACATCCCCCGCGTCAAAAATGGCCTGGGTGCTGCAATCCTGTCGACCTCTAAGGGCGTTATGGATGATGTCACTGCTCGTGAAGCCGCGATTGGCGGCGAAGTTCTCTGCACAATCTGGTAACTTTAGCAAACTGCTGATTTTTAAGGAGTCGATTAAAGATGTCGCGCATCGGCAAAAAACCAATAAGTATCGTCCCGGGTGTTAAAATCACCCTGGATGGTCAAAATATTAAGGTAGAGGGCCCCAAGGGCAACCTTGAGCGGACTATTCATGATCAGATCGAGGTTAAAATGGAGGCGGACCAGCTCGTGGTCTCTGCCCGATCAGAGCAGCCCAACACCGCATTGCAGGGGCTTACACGCTCTCTGGTAGCAAACATGGTGGATGGCGTAGTTCAGGGTTACTCCAAAGTACTGGAGATCAACGGTGTTGGTTATCGTGCCGAGGTGAAAGGCTCTAACCTGAACCTGTCGCTTGGTTACTCACACCCGATTGACTATCCGCTACCTAAAGGAATCAGCGCCGAGGTTGATACCAAAGCCAACCGCATTACCGTTTCAGGCATTGATAAAGAGTTGGTCGGTGCAACGGCAGCGAAAATTCGGTCATTTCGGAAGCCTGAGCCTTATAAAGGAAAAGGCATCAAGTATCTTGATGAGCGGATCATGCGCAAGGCCGGCAAGACCGGAGCCAAGTAAGCTGACTAGGACAAGGTGAAGACTGTGAATATTTCTAAAGAGCGGCGGGTTGCCCGCAAAAAGCGTCAGTCCAGAGTGCGGAATAAGATTACCGGGAGTGTTGAGCGCCCCCGTTTGTGCGTATTCCGTACTTCGAAACATATTTATGCCCAGATAATCGAAGATGTTACTGGCAATACTCTGGTGACGGCCTCGACCACCACCAAAGGGTCAGGTGACAGCGTCAAATACACTGGCAACGTTGAAGCGGCCAAAGTGATCGGTAAACAGATTGCTGAAAAGGCTCTGGCAAAGGACATTAAACAGGTAGTTTTCGACCGTAACGGCTTTTTGTATCATGGCCGTGTCAAGGCTCTCGCTGACGCGGCTCGTGAAGCTGGCCTGACTTTCTGAGCGGCAAAGGAGAAAAACGTTGCAACGCGTTGACAAAAACGAAACAAATCTAATCGATCGCGTTATCCACATCAATCGTACTTCCAAGGTTGTGAAGGGTGGACGACGATTCAGCTTCTCTGCACTGGTTGTGGTTGGTGATGGTAGCGGCAATGTTGGATATGGCCTTGGTAAAGCTAAAGAGGTCCCCGAGGCAATCCGTAAGGGTGTCGAAAAGGCTAAGAAAAGTATGATATCTGTGCCTATACAGGGAACAACCATACCCTACGATGTCATTGGCAAGTTTGGCGCAGGTAAGGTTATGTTAAGGCCAGCATCCCAAGGTACGGGAGTTATTGCTGGTGGTGCGGCACGTGCGATTCTGGAGGTTGCTGGCATCAGCGACATCCTTTCCAAGTGTCTTGGTTCTAATAACCCACACAATGTGGTCAAGGCGACTATTCGGGCATTACAAATGCTGCACAGCCCGGAAGAGATTCTTGCCAGACGTGGTCTTGGGAAAGACAGCTCGGAACAGAAAGCCTGAGACGGGAGCGAATAATGGCTGACATCAAGATAACCCTCAAGCGTAGCGGCATTGGCCGCAACAAATACTTCACCAAGGTACTCAATGGGATGGGTCTGCGTCGTCTTCATCAGACGGTTGTACTCAAGGACACTCCCGAAATTCGCGGCATGATCAACAAGGTCAGCCACATGGTCACTGTTGAGGAATAAGCGCAAGGATAACAACCATGGATTTAAGTAATCTGCAACCGTCATACGGTTCTACTCATAGCAAAAAGCGTATTGGACGTGGTCACGGCTCTGGAACGGGAAAAACTTCCGGCAAGGGTCACAAAGGCCAGAACTCCCGTTCCGGCGGAGGCGTTAAGCCTGGTTTCGAAGGCGGGCAGATGCCGCTGCAGAGACGTCTGCCCAAGCGCGGATTTACGCCGTTGAGCCGTACTATCTATACTCTTGTCAATCTTCGCGATCTGGAGTTGTTTGATGCGGGGAGTGTCGTGGATCTTGAGGCCCTCGGTAAAGCCGGCTTGATCGGTCAGCTGAAAGATGGCATCAAAATTCTGGGAGATGGTGAGCTTACCAAGTCCCTGACTGTTAAGGCTCACAAATTCAGCAAGTCCGCCCAGGCCAAGATTGAAGCTGCCGGCGGTACGGTCGAGGTTATTTAAGTTGTTTGCCAGTATTCAGAATATCTTCAGTATCCCTGAGCTGCGTCGCCGCATTCTCTTCACGCTTGGTATGCTTGTTGTCTACCGGGTTGGTTGTCACGTGCCGATACCTGGTGTTGACGGCGCTGTCCTTGCTCAGTTCTTCGAGGGAACCCAGGGAACGTTGCTCGGTCTTGTCAGTGCTTTTACTGGTGGTGCTTTGGAGCGCATGACGGTTTTTGCTCTCGGTATTATGCCTTACATCAGCGCCTCGATTATCATGCAGCTGTTGACCGTTGTTTTTGAACCGGTCGAGCGCTTGTCCAAAGAGGGCGAACAGGGTCGCAAGACCATGACCAAGTGGACTCGATATGGTACGGTCGGCTTGTCAATCGTTCAGGGAGCCGGAATTGCAGTTGGGCTACAGACTATGCGTGGTCCTGCAGGCGAGCCTGTCGTCGCCATGCAAGGTATCGGTTTTGTTGTCCTGACCGTTATTACCCTGACCGCTGGTACTGCTTTTATCATGTGGCTGGGTGAGCAGATTACCGAACGCGGCATCGGCAATGGCATCTCTCTGATTATCTTTGCCGGCATTGTTGCCAACATGCCTTCCGCATTGATCAACAGCATCAGGCTGCTCAAGACTGGCGCCATGACACTGACCGTCCTGTTACTCATTCTTGCTGTAATGATTGCAGTTATCTGGGCAATTATCTTCATGGAACGCGGCCAACGCCGCGTCCCTATTCACTATGCCAAACGTGTAGTCGGAGCCCGCAACGCGGGTGGTCAGAGCAGCCATCTGCCTCTTAAAATAAATATGAGCGGTGTAATCCCGCCAATTTTCGCCAGCTCGATCATCATGTTCCCCAGCACGGTAGCAAACTTTGTCGATGTCCCATGGGTTCAGACTTTTGCTTCGATGATGACTCCTGCACACTGGCTGTATAACGTTTTTTATGTCGCTTTTATAGTCTTCTTCTGCTACTTCTACACGGCTGTAACATTCAACCCGGTTGATGTCGCAGATAATATTAAGCGTCAGGGAGGTTATGTCCCTGGTGTAAGACCCGGCAAGGCCACGTCTGACTATCTTGATACTGTTCTGGGCCGACTGACTTTCGCCGGCGCAATTTATATCTCAGCCGTTTGTGTTCTGCCGACTCTGCTGATTGGTCAGTTCAATGTTCCCTTCTTCTTTGGCGGGACATCATTACTGATTGTTGTAGGTGTTGGCATGGATACGGCTTCTCAAATCGAAGCTCACTTGATTTCACGCTCATATGAAGGATTTATGAAGGGCGTAAGCATCAAGAGCCGGCGGGGATAATCGAGGGTAGTACTGATGAAGCTGATTTTACTTGGACCGCCTGGAGCCGGTAAAGGCACACAGGCCAAGATGCTGACGGAGAAATTCAAGATTCCGCAGATCTCCACTGGCGACATTCTTCGTGCTGCTGTCAAAGACGCTACTCCAATGGGTTTGAAAGCTAAAGCCTACATGGACGCTGGCGGGTTGGTCCCTGATGAAGTTGTTGTTGGTATCGTACAGGAGCGATTGCAGGAAGCAGACTGTGTTAACGGTTTTATCCTTGACGGCTTCCCTCGTACTGTCGCGCAGGCAGATGCACTTCAGTCCAGCCTGAAGAACATGGGAAAAGAACTCGATAAGGTTATTTCCCTTGATGTCGATACAGAAGCTCTGGTAGAACGTCTGACCGGTCGACGTACCTGCAAGGAATGTGGGCGCGGATATCACATAAAATTTGATCCGGCACACGAAGAGGGTAAATGCGACGCTTGTTCCGGCGAACTGATTCAGCGGGATGATGATAAGGAAGAAACCATTCGTAAACGACTGCAGGTTTATGCCGACCAGACTTCTCCATTAATCAGTTACTACCGGAAGGCTGATGTGTTGATCGAGCTTGACGGTATGCAACAGATTCCGCAAGTACAAGAGAAGATGTTGTCGTTGTTGCAGGCAAGTTAGAGTGATTATTTTAAAGAGCCCCGCAGAACTTGATAAAATGCGTGCTGCAGGGAAGATCGTCGCTGAAACACTGGCCCTGCTCAAAAGCCGGATCGGTCCTGGTGTCACAACCAACGAATTGAACCGACTGGCTGAAAACGAGTGTAAGCGCCAGGGTGCAAAACCGGCATTCAAGGGGTATGGTGGTTTCCCTTATGCAATTTGTTCTTCTCCGAATGATCGGATAGTACATGGTTTCGCTGACGACGTTCCTTTACTTGACGGCGATATACTGAGCATTGATTTTGGTGTTCTTTATAAAGGGTTCTACGGCGACTCTGCAATCACTGTTGCTGTTGGCAAGTTGGACGATGAGACAGATCGGTTGGTTAAGGCTACAAGCGAATCACTCGATCGAGCCATAGAAAAAGCAGTACCGAATGGCAGGATTTCGGATATTTCATATGCCGTTCAATCCTGGGTCGAGCCAAAAGGGTTCAGTGTTGTTCGTGAATTCGTGGGACACGGTATAGGACGCAATCTGCATGAGGCTCCGCAGATACCAAACTTCGGCCAGGCGGGCGAGGGAGCACGACTTAAGGTCGGAATGACGCTGGCAATAGAACCGATGATCAATGCCGGCGTTCCCGGTGTGAAAATACTGGAAGACGGGTGGACAGCGGTAACGCTGGATGGTAAGCATTCTGCCCATTTTGAACATACAGTAGCCATCACAGACAATGGCCCGGAAGTGCTGACCCGGATATAGCTGTGAAGGCGAAATTCATCGGATTGATACCGACACGGTTTAAAGGAAATAATCATGAAAGTCCGAGCATCAGTTAAAACAATTTGTGACAAGTGTAAAGTAATCAAGCGCAAGGGTGTTCTCAGAGTCATCTGCGAAAATCCCAAGCATAAACAGAGACAAGGCTAAGGATCTCAGGAGGATCGGACATTGGCTCGTATTGCTGGTATCGATTTACCCAGAAACAAACGGATTGAAGTCGCCCTTACATACATTTTTGGAGTCGGGCGCTCTGCTTCTCAACAAATCCTGTCGAAGGCCGGTGTCGATTTTGACACCCGCTCAGACAATTTGACCGAGGATGAAGTAGCCAAAATCCGTAAGGTTATTGACAACGAATTCAAGGTTGAGGGTGACCTGCGTCGTGATGTAACAATGAACATCAAACGACTCATGGACCTTGGCTGCTATCGTGGTCTGCGGCACCGTAGAGGTTTGCCGGTGCGTGGACAGAAAACCAAGACGAATGCCAGAACCCGTAAAGGTCCGCGCAAGACTGTCGCCGGTAAGAAGAAGTAACAGGAGGAACCATGGCTAAGCCTGGTAAACGTGTACGCAAAAAGGTAGAAAAGAAGAACGTCCCCAACGGAATTGCTCATATCCAGGCGACGTTCAATAATACGATCATTACGATCACCGATGTGGCCGGCAATGTGATTTCCTGGTGCACCTCCGGTTCCAAAGGTTTCAGAGGGAGTCGCAAGAGTACTCCTTTTGCCGCTCAGATGGCTGCCGAAGATGCTGCGAATAAAGCCAAGGAACACGGCCTGCGTAGTGTTGAAGTCTGGGTCAAAGGCCCCGGCTCCGGCCGTGAGTCTGCGCTGCGGGCTTTGCAAGCTGTTGGCCTGACCATCACCATGATCAAGGATGTCACTCCGATACCGCATAATGGGTGCCGTCCACCCAAGCGTAGAAGAGTCTAACCAGACATAAGGAGGACGAACGTTGGCGAGACACACTGGACCCGTTTGCCGCATGTGCCGGCGGGAAAATATGAAGCTGTTCCTCAAGGGTGACCGTTGCTATACCGATAAATGCGCTCTGGAACGCCGTAACTATGCTCCGGGCCAACACGGTCAGGGTCGTATTAAGGTTTCCAATTACGGCACTCAGTTACGTGAAAAGCAAAGAGTCAAGCGCACCTATGGTCTGCTTGAAAAGCAATTCCGTGATTATTTCAAAAGGGCTGACCGCATGAAGGGTGTGACAGGCGAGAACCTGTTGGTTCTGCTTGAACGCCGACTGGACAGCATGGTCTATCGGATGGGGTTTGCGACGTCACGTAGCGAAGCCCGTCAGATGGTGCGCCATAGTCATTTTATGGTCAATGGGCGGAAGGTAAACATTCCGTCGTACCTCGTGCGTCCTGGTGATGTAGTCGAGTTACGCGAGAAGAGCCGCAAGATAGTCCGTATCAACGAAGCTCTCGATGGTGTAATGCGTCGTGGTATACCATCATGGGTTGAGCTGACTCGTGAGTCATTCCAGGGTACGGTCAAGACTCTGCCCGTACGTGAGGAAATGACGACGCCGAGCTTCCAGGAACATCTGATCGTCGAGCTTTACTCGAAGTAACCGACAGAGTCATCCTGACGGTTTAAACCTTTATAAAGCAACCTCATAACGGAGGATTCGCATGTTTAAAAACTGGAGAGAACTGATCAAACCCAAGCGTCTCCAGGTTGATGCCGAAACGCTGACTGCCACCTACGGCAAGTTTACAGCGGAACCATTCGAACGCGGTTTTGGTACAACCATGGGTAATGCATTGCGCCGGGTTTTGCTCTCCTCGCTACAGGGGGCGGCAATCACCTCAGTTCGTATTAAAGGTGTTTTGCATGAATTTTCCACTGTTCCGGGTGTAACACAGGATGTGACCGATATCATCCTCAACCTTAAGGGTGTCCTGATCAACCTGCATGGCCACGAGCCTCGCAACATCCGTATCGTTAAAAAAGGTGCGGGAGTTATCAAAGCAGGTGATATTATCACTGACTCCAACGTCGAAATACTTAACCCTGACCACTTTATTGCAACCTGCGGGAAAGAGGCCGATATCGAAATGGATATGGTCGTTGCCATGGGTAAAGGTTATGGGCCGGCAGAGCGGAACAGAGACGAAAAGGCCCCTGTAGGGACAGTCCCTATCGATGCCCTGTTCTCACCGATCAAAAAGGTGAATTTCAACGTCAGCAATGCCCGTGTTGGTCAGGTGACCGATTACGACAAGCTGGTTCTTGAGATCCATACAGACGCCAGTGTCAAGCCCGATGATGCGCTCGCTTATGCCGCCAAGATTGTCAAGGAGCAGATCCAGCTGTTCATCAACTTTGATGAAGCGCTCGAACCTGAAATCACTGATGAGACCGAAAGCACCAGGCAGCCCATCAACGAGAATCTCTATCGTCGTGTTGATGAGCTTGAGTTGTCCGTACGTAGCGCGAATTGTCTGAAGAACGCGAACATCCGCCTGATCGGAGAACTCGTTCAGAAGTCCGAAGCGGAAATGTTGAAAACACAGAATTTCGGTCGCAAGTCACTTAACGAAATCAAAGATATTCTTTCCGAGATGGGTTTGACCCTGGGGCTGTCGATCGAGGGCTTCCCGGACCCGGAATATCTGAAGATGCTCGAAAAGAGCGAAGAAGAGCTCTAGGGTAACCCTTGACGGGATGCTGCCCGGAGAAAGGAACAGATAGCAATGCGCCATAGAATGTCCGGCAAGAAACTGGGTCGTAACACCAGCCACCGTAAAGCCATGATGCGTAACATGGTGACGTCTTTTTTTGATTGCGAAAAAATCACAACGACTGATGCTCGTGCCAAGGAACTACGTAAAATGGCCGAGAAGCTGATCACCATGGCCCGGCGCGGCGACCTTCATTCCCGCCGCCTGGCGATGCAGGTCATTCGCGACAAGAAGATAGTTGCCAAGCTCTTTGAAGTGATTGCACCTCGTTATACTGACCGCCCCGGTGGTTATACAAGAATTATCAAGCTTGGGCACCGCGCCGGTGATAATGCAGCTCTTTCAATGATCGAACTGGTCGAGGAAGAGATTGTTGCAAAGCCGAAGAAGAAAAAGGCTCCTGCCAAGAAAGCAGCTAAAAAGGTAGCGGCACCAGTCAAAGAGGCCCCTGCTGAAGAGGCCCCTGCTGAAGAAGCACCTGCTGAAGAAGCACCTGCTGAAGAAGCACCTGCTGAAGAAGCACCTGCTGAAGAAGCACCTGCTGAAGAAGCACCTGCTGAAGAGAAAAAAGAAGAAAAGTAACTTCG
>CAZXBD010000212.1:0-2722 GCA_964638305.1 uncultured Geobacteraceae bacterium
TCGACGAAACAATAAAATTGCTCCATAGCGAGCTTGTCCTGCAGAATATTGTGCTTACGACAGAGTTAACCTCATCTATTCCTATGATTGATGGGAACAGGATACAGATCCAACAGGTCCTGGTCAACCTCATCATGAATGGCATCCAGGCTATGAGTGACATGGTGCGAAATGATCGCCTACTCCATATCGTGACGTCCTTTGATGCAAACGAGGTCAAGGCCTGGGTAGAGGACTGTGGCCCGGGCATCGATGCTGATAAGATTGATAGCATCTTTGAGCCGCTGTCAACCTGGAAACCCGGTGGCACAGGCATGGGCCTTGCGATCAGCAATTCGATCATCGAAGCGCATGGCGGAAAAATGATGGCGGAGAACAGGCCCGAGGGAGGTGCCCGTCTTGGCTTTGCAATCCCCGTGCTAAAAGGTGGTAAACAATCATAAGCGAACCAACTGTCTTTATCATTGACGATGATCCGTCCGCCCGTCGGGGACTTACGCGTCTTGTGCGCGCATCGGGCATGAATGTGGAATCCTTCGCTTCCGCCGGAGACTTCCTTGCATCAGAAAGGTGTGGCGGGCCGGGCTGCATTGTGCTGGACGTCAGAATGCCGGACATGACCGGGCCGGAGCTCCAGGAAGAGCTGGGCAAGACCGGGGACCACATGCCGATCATTTTCCTTTCTGCACACGCAGATGTGCCCACTACGGCCCGTGCCATGAAGAAGGGCGCTGTTGATTTTCTGACGAAGCCCGTTGACCGAGATGACCTGCTTGAGGCTATTCGTGTGTCGCTGGCCAAAGACGCAAAAAACAACGCTCAACGGGCCGAGAACAGCTTTATTAATGAGCAGATAAAGAAGCTTACTCGGCGCGAGCACGAAGTCATGACCTATGTGATTACCGGCATGCTGAACAAGCAGATTGCTTTTGAACTGGATATTTCCGAGGAGACGGTCAAGATCCATCGCGGTCGGGTAATGCAGAAACTGGAGATCGTCTCCGTTGCCGAACTCGTACGCCTATGCGAGAAAGCCGGTATTGCCCCCGCCGAACCCCGCCAGTAACCGAGCCACCAGCCAGCATCAACTGGCCTCTTTCCTCTCCTTTTCCGTATACCACTAAGATGTTATTGCGCTCTTCTGCTTTGGGGAGTACGATTTCAGTATGCCCAAGGCGAACTGTATATTTGTGGTGGATGATGACCCGTCAGCCAGGAATGGGCTTGCACGGCTGTTGCGTACAGCTGGCCATGAAGTCCGCGACTTTGCTTCTGTAAACGAGTTCCTTAACGCTCTTTTCAGAGGGGTATCCGGATGTGTAGTGCTGGATGCAAGAATGCCCGGACGATCGGGTGAGGAACTGGAGGCGGAACTCAAAACTCGTGGTATAGACCTGCCGATCATCGTTGTTTCGGCTGATGACGATCAGGAAACGAGGTCGAGAGCACATAAGATGAAGGCGGCAGGATTTTTTCGTAAACCCGTTGACGGAGCGGCGCTTCTCGATGCAATCGACTGGGCGCTGCGGTCGAGAAGCACTGGCGGTAAAATGAAGGAGGCGGGATTCATACCCTGAATAAGAGAAATGTGTCAACGTCAGCGGGCCGCAGCTAGAGGAGGGTACTGCAATATGCCCCTGCAAGCAAAATTACCACTTTTGGGGCTGTCAGTATAAAGAAATTTCCTATTCAATAGAAAGTTAAGAAAAGTAAAAGTCGCAGCTGCGACGGTATGAAGGGGAAGGGTGATTAGAGTGAGGAGCTGTTTAACCATATATTTATGAAAGGAGGAAAATGATGAAAACGAGACTATCTCGTATTCTAATTACCTTGAGCATGGTCGCTGCCCTCACCTTTGGTATCGCAACGACTGTCAAGGCCCAGGGGGTTGAGGTGGGTGATGCCGTGGTCATCACTGCCAAGGTTGTCGGTATTGATAAGGTCGACCGCACCCTGACGCTTCTCGGGCCCGGGGGCAATGTCGTCGACATCGAGGTGGGGCACGGGGCACGGAACTTTGGTCAGATCGAGATCGGGGACCAGGTCAAGGTCGAGTACTACGAATCGGTTGCCCTGTATCTCGGGAAACACGGACAGAAGCCCGGAGCATCAGCGGGTCTGGTTGCTGCACGTTCAAAAAAAGGTGAGAAGCCGGGTGGAGTCGTTGTCGAGACGGTCGATGTTTCCGCTACGGTGAATGCCATTGACAAAAAGAAACGCACCGTGACCCTGAAAGGGCCGGACGGGAAACTGGTCACTACAAAGGTCGACAAATCGGTGAAGACCTTCGACAAACTGAAGAAGGGAGATTCGATCCATGCACGCTTTACCGAGGCGATCGCGATTTCCGTGGAAAAACCCTGAAACAGGATAAGGAGGTGTGAACGTGAAACGTCAAAATGAATCGGTTTCTTACTGCACTTGCCGTTGTTTATCGATACGGCCCGCATGGCCACGACCGGGTCCACCCCGGAACGCAATTCCTGTTTTGGCCAGACCCACCAGCACACATGGAAGTTGAACGGTGGATGTTGGAAGTTCTGCTTATTAACGAAAGAGAAAGGAGAAAAAAATGCCATTGCATGAAAAAAACAAAGTCAGAGAAAACCTTTTGGATGATGTGTTTGCATCCACGGACCTGTCGGTCAGCATGCCGAAATACAAGATGCCGCAGAAAGAGCACGACCCGCGCCATGCCTACCAGGTGGTGCACGACGAGCTG
>CAZXBD010000213.1:0-24759 GCA_964638305.1 uncultured Geobacteraceae bacterium
ACCAATAAGAGTGGTACATGTCGAAAAACTGCAGGGTATCAAGCGCCTTGTAGGTCGACTCGCTCATGCCGTAATTCTGCATGTACTCCTGGGGGGACTTGTTCTGCTCGATGACCGTACCGATGATCGAGGTCGTCGCCAACAGAATCAAGGTGATTATCGCCAGTTTCAGGGAACAGAAAAAATCCCACAACTGGTCGTTAAAACTCTTCTCTTTACTCAATGCGTTTTCTCCTGAGCTTGTAGTCATAAACGATCAAGACGTTACCTCTATTGAGGAGGTCGGAGCAATTCTCCAGACACTCTTCCAATGTTGTGCTGGAAAGGATGTTGATCGTTTCGTTTTTGGTTAAATAAAGGACGCAGGGTGAGGTCAGATGAAACTCCAAATTTCAGCCGAGCTCGATGAGGGATGGAATCAATTCAGAAGAACAACTGTACGGTGGGCAAGAATGGCCATTGAAACTCTCGGCGGTGTTTGAGGTGAAACTCCGCCAACAGAACGTTTGGGCCCCTTAATAAGCGTTGAGGGCAAACCGCTTAAAGGAAAAGACGCTATCGAAACCGTCGGAGTTCTTTTCAGTCGCTTGAAAAAAACGGCTTCGCCAGGTTGTGTAGAAAAGTCGAGACACAAACCACAAAGTTCACCGTCAAACGAGCTGATTGCGGTCATGCCGGGCTTGTTGGAAAGACGATCATTGTAATCATCGTCACAACAACCCTCATCATTGACGTAATTAACTTCGACATGCCCGTCCTCACCCACACACCAGGCATAGCCAAAAACATTACCCACACTTGTCAGCAGGAATGCAGACAAGAGCAGGACAGTCAGTATTCTTAAAGGTATCAGTAATCTCATGATGTCGGAAGATAGCATGGGAGAACAAAATGTTGCAATGCAAAGAGAGAGAGGCGATCAGTCACAGCATTCACCACCACAATTCGGACAATAGGACCATCTGTCACGCAGACCTGTATGACAAATGGCACAAAAAGCACCGCCTGACCTTGCCTCTTTGCGATGTTTGACAAGATACAGAACAAGACAGGCAACAATGTTGGCAAGGATCAACATCCAGCCAATCGGTGGAATACGCAGGAAATCACTGACAACGCAATGACCGTGAAAAAGCGACCACAGGTTGCAGGCGATAATCGCCAGAATGGCTGCCAGACAGAATGCGACAAACCAGGAACACTCATATTTACGAAATGTTGTGTTCATACTTTGACCGCGTCACTCTTTTGTCTGCACCACGGGCAGAAATTGACCCAGACATCGTGGACCTTGCCGCAACCAGGACAGCTGTCCCGCAACACGCTCTTGCAGTTCGGACAAACCAGCCAACCGGTCACGACCTTCTCTGAACAATCTGGACACTCGCCGGTCAAGGGAATGTCGGGAGACGACGGCTTGTCGAACTCCATGCAGATGAAGTAGAAGAGAATCGAGAGACTGATAATAAAAAGCAGAAACATGTTGCCTCACATTGCCTGTGAAAAATTGCCGTTTCCACGCGTAGAATCATTTTCAATCATTCCATCACTCAGGCAGACAGTACGATCGAACCATTCAATGTTATCCCGATTATGGGTCACCATGATGATTGTCTGGCCCTCCTGGTGCAGTTCTGCCAGCAGGGCCATCACCTGGTGACTGGTCGTCGAATCGAGGCTCCCGGTCGGTTCGTCTGCCAGCAGCAGAGGCGGGTTATTGACCAGAGCCCTGGCAATCGCAACCCGCTCCTGCTCGCCCCCGGATAGCTGTTGCGGCAAATGCAGCATGCGGTTAGGCAAGCCGACTCGTTCCAGCATATCTCTGGCGCGCTGGTGCTTTTCTGTCGTGGACAATTTTGCTACAGCCAACGGCAGCATGACATTTTCCAAAGCGTTCAGATAAGGGATCAGGTTGTGGGACTGAAAGATGAAACCGAGATATTCCCGACGAAAATCAGCCTGTTTTTCCTGTGCAAGGGCGTAGACGTCGATACCGTCAATATTGACCTCGCCAGAGGAGGGGCTGGTCAAGCCGCCCAGAACGCTCAACAGGGTGCTTTTGCCGCTCCCGGAGGGCCCCATAACACCAAGGAAGGTCCCTTCTTTCACGACAAGCGACAGCTCCTGAAGGGCAGTGACACAATCAACACCATTCATGTAGCGCTTGGTCACCTGTTTTAAATTAATCAGACTCATATCGTTTCCTTATCAAAGGGCCCGAAGGGCTTCGCTCGGTTCAAGGCGACTGGCGCGCAGGGCTGGCTGCAACGAGGCAACCAGGCCAACCAGAACAGCAGCGACTACAGAGACAGCAGCAAGGGTCGGGTTCCATTGCCAGACAGCCTTGCCACCTTCAAGGAGTGGCAGTGCAGCCAGGGTTGCCGCCACTCCCGTCAAATATCCAAAGACACCGCCCAGGGCACTGACAATGGCTGCTTCAACCAGGACCAGGTGCAGTACATGACGACGGCGATAACCGATCGCCCGGAAAATCCCTATTTCCCGGGTCCTCTCACTGATGGCACCCATCATGGTTACGAAAACCAAAAGCGCACCGATAATTACGACCGTCACAGCAACACCCCAGGCAAAGAGTCGGAACTGACCAAGGGCGTGCATACGAGTTTTAACGACCTGCTGAACCGCCTGGACTGTCGTACCGGGCAAAACCTGCTGCAGCTGACTGACCATGTCGTCCACCGGGCAATCATGACAGAGCGCGGCGATCTCAACCATGCTGACCTGCCCCTGTTTGCCAAGTGTTTCCTGGGCAACCGACAAAGGTGCGATCAGCAACTGATCATCCTGAGATCCGGTTTTGGCCAGTATGCCAACCACTGTGTAGTTCTGGCCGCTAACCTGAAGAGTGTTACCCATTTCAAGACCAAACCGTTTGGCAACCGCGTCGCCGACCAGCAATTCATAGCCTTGTTCGATCGGGCGGCCAGTTATGGACCACCAACGCTTCAGCTTGAATTCTGCTGCAGGATCAACCCCCATCATCATGACGCGCTGACCTTGAATCTCGACAGTGCCGAGCACTTTTGGCCCGATGGTAGCCACATTGCGGCGATTGGGGATCTCGTCAATACGATCAAGTCCTGCCTGTTCAATCTCCCGGGCAATCAGGTTCACGCCGCCAAGCTGAATACCGCCATAGTTCAGAGCAAGTTCGTCATTACGGGGCGTAATGATGATATTGGCGCCAAAGTTTTCCAGCTCGTGCTGGGCGCGTTGACCCAGTGCATCAGTCAGGGACAACAATGTAACAACTGTCGCGACACCGATCATCAGGCCGATTACCAGAAAGACTGCACGGCCTTTGCGACGTCTAAGATTGTGAACAACGATATGCTCCAAGCGCACGGGAAGCCCCTTCTCCTAATTCGTGGCACCCTTGAAATACCGGGCACCATTCTCAATATCATTTGCTGAGATGACAATCTTCTCACCAGCGTGTTGACGTTTCAGAGGCGCAGGATTGCAGCCTCCCTTGACCACGTTGATCATGTTTGTTTTAAAGCGCTGGTCGCAGTTGTTGCAGACCATATCATCGCCTTCCTGACGGTAGCCCTTGAGAGCTTTGTAACAGACATCACAGGTATCAAAAGCGCTACGGATCACGCCATCATCACTGCGAACGACAAAAAAATCGATGGGACCGGTTTGCCCCTTGAAACGATAAAATTTAGCTTTACCATCTTTGAAGTCTGCTGCAGCAAAACGGACCTTTCCATCTTGCCCGGCGAAGACCGACTCTGGTCCGCCGACTGTGCTGGAGCCAAAAAGGAACCAGCCACCAATAGCGGAAAAAGCCAGAACCACTATGATAATGGGGAGCAGAAGCTTTTTCCCTGAAGTGGGTTGATCAGTAAATTGTTCACGTTTTACATTGCGTTCAGACATGTTTTCTTCTCCTCTAGACGACTTTCTGTTTCTACAAGTCCTAGCTGTTACAGCAGGCACAACCACCGCTGGCACTCATTGATTTGAGTCGCGGGTCGTAAATAATAACTTCAGTGTTTTTCTGTAGCTCGGCGTACCACCCTTGTAATTTAGCCTGTCGTTCGCCCTGGTTCTTGGCACCTGCATAAACGTGATCATCTATGTTGCGATCGATAATCATGTCATCACGAAGCTGCTTGCGAAAATTATCCATGCTGCCATAACGTTGTGTAACTATCTGTTCAAGACCCTCATGCTTTTGCCTCAGTTCATCGAGGCGGAGATCAACTTCACCTTCCTGAATGATAATCTGATTCTGTTCCGCTGCAGAGAGCAGTAGCTCACGCTGCAACACATCTTTCCAGACCGCCTGCAAGAGCTGATCGCTCTTGTCAGCGGTAAGATCACCACTGGAGCGTTGTTGAACGAGTTGCTCAAAATCACTGCGGGCGAGCAAACGATCACCGATTTTTGCCAGATAGTCCTGTCCCAACTGCGATTGCTCCTGCTGGAGCGCCGCATATTCCTGAGCATCAAGCTCCAATCGAAGGCTGGCAGGATAACCGGCATCGCTGATTGTCTCTGCAATAAGGACGCTATCCACTTCTTCCGGGTCATAGGTGACACGCCCCCGATTACTGGTCAGGTTGACTTCAACCGAGCTGACACCATCGACATCGGACAGTGCTTTTTCGATGTTGCTGACGCAGGAGCCACAAGTCAGTTTTTCGATCTGATATTCAGCCAGTGCAGCATTGGCAGGGTTGGTCGCCGACGGGACAAGCAACCACGCGCAGAGCAGCACAACAAGGCCCAAACAAAGCAATGCGTAAATCTTTGGTCTCTTTATCATGGGATTCGACTCGTTTTTGTTGAGGGTTTACGTTAGCAACCGGGCTGACAATGATTACTGAATAGATCAACATTCGTGCCAAGACAAAACCAATTCATCAACTATCTGAAATCATTAGGACAAGAAATACAGGGCAGGCGGATTGTAAAAAACATCAAGATATTTTGTGGAATATTGCACAGGCAAAAGACGATTATTCTTCACCAACAAGAAGGGCCTGACACATTCGTGACAGGCCCTCAAACGAATCCATGTCGGCACCACTTAAATAATAATCAACTCATGGTTTGAAAAGGTCAGGTGCTTCAATCCGTCCGCACCAACCCAGAAAGTATCTTCAACACCAACCGCGCCCAATCCGGGGAAGACCGCTTTCGGCTCAAAAGCGAAGGTCATATTTTCCTGCAGCTCGTAATCATTAAAACCACGAGCGATAAACGGGTACTCATCGAGCTCTACCCCAACACCATGGCCGATAAAGGAGACCTGAGCTCCTTTTGACCCCATAAAATGGTCCCGGTAGCCCATATCGGCAGCCATCTGTAGACATTCATCATAGACCCCTCCCCAGCTCGCACCGGGCCTGGCGATCTTTTTGGCATGCTCCAGGATAAGGACCATATCGACATAAGCCTTTGCCAGTTTTTCCGGGACATCACCGATGCTGAACATACGCGTCTGGTCAACGATATAACCATCAAAGATGCCGGAGAAATCGACAGTAATCGGCTCGTTCCCGCTGATTGTTTTATAACTCGCCCCCTGTGGAAAAGAGGGACTGAGGCCAACGCCGCCCAGGGGGGTGTCTGAGTAGGTCGGGACAGCACTGTCAGGTCCGGAAAAAACATGCCCGTAAAAAAGTTCACTATTGAAACCACGCATACGGACCATACCCTGATGACCAGCCTTCCTGGCGACAAATTCCAGTTCTGCCGACAGCTCAAGGTCGGTCATTCCTTCCTTGAGAACTTCGGGAACTCTTTTACAAACTTTGTCGACAATGAGTGCTGCATCTTTCAGGATACTGAGTTCGTAATCTGATTTAACGGCACGCACGTTGCGGATCAGAGGCGTAGCATCACTGATGACACAATCACCAAGCCCTTTCTGGAATCTATTCATCACCGCCACCGGTACAACATCCAGTTCCATGCCAACTGTTCTCGGCATGACATAGCCGAAATCGTTAAGGATACCCTGGATATCGCGCGGGCTTTTGAATGGGACCACTTCTTTCAAACCCGATTCCATACGGGCACGACCATAATCCTTACGTACCATGTAGAGGGCTTCACCTTCCAGCGGGACATAAAGGGCGCCCTGCTGAACTGAACCGGTGAAATAAAAAAGATCGGCATTCTGAAGCAGAAGAACCGCATCCAGGCTGTGGATAGCCATCTCTTTTTGTAATTTTTCGATACGACTTTTCAACTCTGGCGTTGGTGTAATACGCATGCCCTGTTCTCCCGGTAAGCGAATGAAAAGATCCTGGAACCAAGGGTTAAAACTTGCCTCAATTTTAACCGCAAAAACCCTTGATTTATGGTTGTATTTTTACATAAAGGCGCTGTTGTTAGGGAGTTTTCAAGAAACACCGCCAACATTATGACCGTCAACAGAGAACCAATAAACTACTGATATAATGGAGTATTTCTAGATACCACATTATTTGTATCATATCAAACCAAACCAGAGGTGTCTGTAACAGATTTGAGACATGTTGAGCTGTTTGGCATGTGCCTTTATTGCGAAGATCTAATGTGCACATGAACTATAAAAGTCATGATTGATTTATGTGCAAAATGCTAAAAATGTATACCTCTCGGGAGTTTTAATTGCCCTCCGGCCCTCTTTCCACATATCTATCCACAGGTAACTGTGGACTCGTGATCTTCGCACAATAATCTCACAAAAAAACCGGCCGGGCAATTGCCCGGCCGGTTGTGCTTCTAGAGCATAGGAAGAGTTACTTCACTTCCTGATTATAACGCTCCCTGTAGTACGCTTTCATTTCCTCAACCTTGTTAGGGTCGAAACCCTTGGTGTACCATTCGTGCTCTTTGCGGCCATCAATATATTTGGCAATGATCTCTTCGTACACCTCCGGCTTACCAGCCTTCTCACAAGCCTCTTTCGCTTCTGGGAGGAGTTCCGTGTAGAAGTGCTTGGCCACATCATAGATACCGTGCCACCAGGCATAGTCAGGTCCGCTCATGGCAGCGCCATGACGAGCACGACGACCTTCATGATGCCAGAGCTCCCAGTAGATCCAGTCTATCTTATCGTCAAAATTACCTTTGGAGATAACCCCTTTATCCATCAGAATTTCACGAATCTCTTTTGCGGGGATACCAAACTTGTCGTTGTAGAGAGCAACAAAGCTGTCAAGTTGTATGTAAAAACCCTCAACGAACGAGGAGCTGTGGCAAGCAGCACAGACGTCCTGCATATCTGCCAGTTTCTTTTCCCAATTATCTGTACGCTTCGAAACCGGTGCGCGCAGGTTCCACGCCAGACGGGTACCAACATCATGAGTTGCAGGCTGATTGGGCGTGCCGCTCATGTGACAGGTAGCACAAGTCGCTGCATCATAGTAGTCCTCACCAGCAATCCACTTCGGGCTATCCATGTTCATTTCGTCTTCAAAAGCGCGATAGAGGATGCCATGTTTGGACTCTTCGTAAACCTCTTTCTGAGGATGGTCCGGACCGAGATGGCACTTGCCGCAGGTCTCGGGCTTACGAGCTTGTGCTTTACTGAAGCGGTGACGGGTGTGGCAAGCAGAACAGGTCCCCTTGGAACCGTCCGGGTTGACACGACCGATGCCTGTATTGGGCCAGGTGTTGCTATCGAGAGAGCCATCAGCATTTACCTTAACGAGAGAACCGTGGCACTGGCGGCAACCAACGGCGACTGCCGGCTCGCCACCGATCGTCTGACCAAGCATGCCGTCTTTGGTATTCAGGATATCGCCAGCCTGAGCATGATGGCTGGCTTCCTGCTCTGCAGTCTCCCTGGGGTGACACTGACCACAGTCACGTGGGGAAACGATAATCGCAACCGAGAAACCATTGTGATCCATCGCGTCCGCATCGCCTTTTTCAGCCTTATGACATTCATAACAGCCAACACCTGCGTTCCAGTGTGCACTGTCTTCCCACTGGCTGACGATACCAGGCATATCAGTGTGACAGCCGAGACATTCCTTTGTTTCATCTGAGAGTCTCTCCATCGCTGCCGTCGCAACAGTTGCGAACAGCATGAGAGCAACCATCAAGAACCCCGATAGAACGAAATACTTTTTCATACCCATAACCTCCATAAATATTTGGTCATAAATGACCGGTGATTTTGAAACCTATCGACAAAACAGTAAACATATCGTTCACATTGAATTGCCCAACAGATTAGAAGATACCTTAAATGAAAAGTTTCTCAACATTAAGGGATGAATAAAAATAAATACTTGACGCAAGTCAAATTACAGTGACAAAAAAGCCCGGATCGCCTACCCGTGTTTAAAAACATAAAACACAACCCCGTTACCTTGTGCGGGGGCCTTAATTAGCCAAATCATTACAACTGCTTCAGATTTCTTGCCCTGAACAGACTTCGAATCTATACTGCACAGAATCTGGAGAACTGATAATGTCTGAACAGTGGTTACACGTACTATTTGCCGGGAGTTTTGCGGGAGCTGCGACCTTCGCCGGCATGTCATTGGTCCTGGCCCGAGAGAGTTGGAGCCGTCGTTATTCGGCGGTCCTGGTCTCCTTCTCGGCCGGGGTTCTTCTAGGCGTCGGGGTTCTCCATATCCTCCCCGAAGCAATGGAGTTGACGACCAGCGCTCCCCTCTTCATCGTCCTCGCTTTTGTCCTCTTTTATTTCCTTGAACATCACCTGTTGATCCACGCAGGCCATGAAGAGCAGCACCATGTCAACCTCGAGGTTGCCGACTGCCACGACGACTGCTGTTTGCGACCTCACCCCATGGGTTGGGTGGCTTTTCTCGGCATGGGACTGCATTCGATCATAGACGGGATGATTATCGGCACCGGCTTTGAGGTCGGATACGACCTCGGTTTTCTGGCAGCTCTCGGCGTTATTGCCCATGAAGTCCCCGAAGGGATCGCCATGATCGCCATCCTTCTGCACTATGGCTGGCAACGCAAAAAAGCAGTGCAGCTGACATCCTTCGTCGCCCTGGCAACACCAGGTGCTGCTATCCTGACTTATGCTCTGGTCAACAATCTGTCAAAGCCCATCCTTGGCAATCTGCTTGCTGTTGCCGGGGGATCCTTCATTTACATCGCGGCCTCAGACCTGATCCCGGAATCTCATCGCAGCCGCGGCCTTTCGGCAACGATAGCTCTTTGTTGCGGCATCCTGCTCGCCTGGACCGCTGGGCAGATGGCACATTGAGAGTGGTAAAAGGTGAAGTGAAAAAGGGGGCAAGTTGATTGAGAAAGAGGTTGTCGCCTGTTTATTTCTCAGCGCAATCAGATGGGTCTCCAGCCAGCTTGGCCAAAGCATGAGGTAGCGCAGGTAAAACTGCTTCCAGGTTCTCCCTGGCGGCCTTGGGACTGCCGGGAAGATTGATGATCATTGTCTGGCGCCTGACACCGGCAACAGCCCGTGACAACATGGCATGCGGCGTTTTCTCGAGACTTCGCATGCGCATCACCTCCGCCATTCCCGGTACTTCATAGTCGATCACCTGTAGCGTCGCCTGAGGGGTAACATCTCTAGGTGTCAGACCGGTGCCTCCCGTAGTTACAATCAAATCGAGATGCTCCTGGTCTGCCCAGGAAGTCAGGATAGCAACAATCGCCTCCAGGTCATCCGGAAGAACAGAGGCATGAGTCACCGACCCGACGACATCGAGCATTGTCCGCACAACCGGACCGCTCTCATCAACTCTCCGGCCTTGCGAGCCTTTGTCCGAGAGTGTCAGAACACCGATACGATAAACACCCGCCTTTTTCATCGGTCACCTGCTACAACGACTTTTTCCAGTATCTCAACATCATCACCGGTCTTCACCATACCGCCTTCAAGAACGATGGCGAAAACACCTTCCCGTGGCATGACGCAATCACCAGCCTGGTGATAGATGGCGCACCGGTCATGACAGACCTTGCCAATCTGGGTAATTTCCAACAGAGCTGAATCGCCGACCTGCAATCTCGTCCCGATGGGCAATGAATAGAGATCGACCCCGCAGGTCGTAAGGTTTTCAGCAAAATCACCTGGGCCAACATCGAGTCCGGCAGCCCGCATCTTCTCGATACTCTCAATAGCCAACAGGCTGACCTGGCGGTGCCAGTCACCACCATGGGCATCACCGGACAAACCAAAGCCTTTTTGCATCTCCGCCTTGCCAACATCGGTTTTGCGTTCACCCTTCGATTTGCTGATACAGACGGCTATGATTTCTTGTGCGGCCACGGACATAGATCAACCTGCCTTCTTCAGACGTTTTTCAAGCTCCTTGCGTGCAGCTGTCGAAACGATGCTAGTGACTTGACGACTCTTGGCTAAATCCTTGATATCCTTAGTCGTCATGAAGCTGACAAAACGCAAGGCTTTCGGGGGAGGTGTCTTCGGATGAACCAGAAGAGCTTTTTTTATTTCGTAGTTTTTGACCCAGTCCTTGTTGAGCAGAATCATACGGATCAGATCATCACTGGCGGTCTTGTTCTTAGCCACCATGAGGACCTCACCATCGGTGATCCTCGGGTTTTTCATAACTGCGCCCTGAATCAGTTTGTTCGCTTGCTTCAGCATCAGGGCGCGCCATTCTTTATCGCCGGTAAGTCCCATTTTGATCTTTTCCGACACCTTGAGATCCATTGCGATCTGGTATTTTGACAAGCCTTCTTCTTCCGCCTCTTCCAGTAAAGACTCTATCTCTGTCTGACTCCGCTCTTCATCGACCTCTTCGCATTCGCCGTCGCCGGTTGAATCCGTCTGCTGATGATCCTCCTCCAGATCTGGCTCGACTGCTTGGTCCGGGTCCTGCCAGCCCAACTTGAGTTTCAAAGCTTTTCCTGCGGCAGGATTGGCGACAATAGCCTCAACCAACCCGGGGCTTTGATGTAACAACTCCTGATGACCGGCAAGGCACTCCAGTACATCATTGGGGGCCTTGCCAGCGAGAGCGAGAAGGGTCTTCTGTGCAGCGGCCGGATGCCTGATAACAGCGTCCATCAGTTCTGCATCCGCCATTTTTGCCCGAACCAGGAGCTCAAGCAGCTGAGGAGGCAACGAATCGTCCTTGAGGACCGGGCTCAGGATTGTGGCCGGAAGTTCACGTAAAGTTCTCACGGCAACCTTTTTTATTTCGACATCCCGGCTATTGCATAAAAAGAAAAGCACCGTCAGTAGATCTCTGCCGGCAAGGGGAAGAGCCCCCCGCGCTGCCTCTAGCTGGACATCGCGGGGGGCCCCTGGTTTAACGATACGTGCGATCTCAGGTGAAACCTTTATGCGCACATTGGCAGATTCAGACGAAACCATAAGACTGCAACTCTCCGTTGCTACTTGAACTTGACCACCGAGGCCTGCAAACCGGCGGCAGCAACTTCGCTGGCAGCGGCGGCAGCATCTTCTTTTGTCGCGAAGCTGCCGAAACGAACCCGGCTCAAGGTTCTCACCACCTGAACCGGCTCAGGACGTACCTTCATGCCTTCGACCTGGAAACGCTGGGACAGTTTATCAACATTGCTCTTCATCAGGAAGGTTCCGGCATAAACCACATACTGGTCACCGGCCGGAGCACTGTAAGCTCCCGGTTCAATCGTTCGGGCAAAGTTCAGGGCTTCCTGGACCTCGTTCTTGCCGAAGGTTCCCAGGCGCAGGCGCGTCATGTCTAGCGTTGCTTTGACCGGCGATATAAACGGCTCATACCCGAGTTGCTTGATTTTTTCCACCAGCGCCTTCTGGTTCGCTTCGAGCAGGTAAGAACCGGCATCCAGTGTGTAAGCAGCTCCAGACACCGGCATGAGCTTGTCTGCAGCCTTGGTCTGCGCTACAGGTTTGCTTGGCGGCGGGATTACAGCAGCCTTTTGCGGAGCGGCGGGCACCGGCTTTACAACTGGTTTTTCTGACGCAACCTTCGCTTGCGGCTGCGGAGCAGGTGCGGGCTTTGAGGCCGGGACAGCAACCTGTGCTACCGGTTCCGATTTTTCGGCTACAGCCTTATTTCCAGTCTCGGCCACGGTTGCGGCCTCTTGTTTTACCTGAACGACCTGTTTTTTGGCCGGTGCATCTTTAGTTGCCGGCTTTTCAGCTGGCGGTGGCGGTGGCACCGCTACGGTAACAGGCTTTGGTGCCGGTACCACGTTCGTTGTTTCTTTGGCTGCCGGAGCTTTGACCGGCTGTGGCGGCAGAGGCACCGACTTGGCAGTTTTCTGTGCAAGCACAGGGACAGATGGAACTGATGGAGACGTGCCCCCGAGGCCCATAAAATAGTAGGCACCTGCACCACCTGCCACAACCAACAGCAGCACGACCAAAAGAATCCTCGTCCTCGAACCGCTGCCACTTTCTGGCTTTGCTGCAGGCTTTGCTTCAGACTCGTCCGGGACTGGCCTCTCAGCTTCATGTTCACCATCTGAAAATGCGGAACTCAAGTCAGTTTCCGGAAATTCGTCATTGTCTTCAAAAGTGAACTGGTCCTTGTCTGCCATGTAAATCCTCCGTTCTGATTATACAATCATTTTCGAGCTATCTTTGATTTATATCAGAAATCTATTCGTCTTCCTTATTAAGCTCTTTAAGCAACTTCGCCATAAAATGGGAAGGGACTTCTTCGTAATGAGAAAATTCCATGGTAAAAAGACCACGATCAGAGGTCATTGAACGGAGCTCGGGTGCGTATTTCAGAACTTCGGACATCGGCACCTGTGCTTTAACGATCTGGCTGTTGCTCTGGGGATCCATGCCGAGAACTTTTCCTCGACGAGAGTTCATGTCACCGATCACCTCTCCAACACAATCATCAGGAACGTTGATTTCCATTTCCACGACCGGCTCGAGAAGGATCGGAGTGGCTGCTTCCAGGGCCTTCTTGAATGCCATCGCGCCGGCAATCTTGAAGGCCATCTCTGAGGAGTCGACCGAATGGTGAGAGCCGTCAAACAGGGTAACCTGGAAATCTTGAACCGGGAAACCAGCCAGAACCCCTTTTTTCAACGTTTCTTCAATACCTTTATTGACTGCTGGGATGAACTGGCGCGGAATCACTCCCCCGACTATCTTATCGACAAACTCGTAACCGGCGCCCCGCTCCAACGGCTTGAGTTTGATAGCCACGTCAGCAAACTGACCCTTACCTCCCGACTGTTTCTTGTGTCGGTAGGCCTGCTCGACTGATTTCTTGATTGTCTCACGATAAGGGACCTTCGGCTCCTTAAGGAGAACTTCAGCACCGAACTTGCGTTTGAGTCTCTCGATCGCAACCTCGACGTGGACCTGCCCCATGCCCGAGATGATCATCTCCTTGGTTTCGGCATCACGCTGAAGCTGCAGTGCAGGGTCTTCTTCAGTCAAACGTAGCAGACCGGTGAATATTTTCTCTTCATCTCCTTTGGTTTTCGGTTCCAGAGCGAAAGAGATAACCGGCTTCATCGACATCGGGCACTCGTAGACGATCGGTTTCCCGGCATCGCACAAGGTATCACCGGTGGTGGTTTCCTTCAGCTTGGCTATGGCCACGATATCTCCAGCCACCGCTTCACTGACCGCCTTCTGCTTCTTTCCTTCCGGCAGCAGGATTTGACCGAGACGCTCGTTGCAGTCCTTGTTGGGGTTGAAAACCGAGCTGTCTGACTTGACTGTTCCGGAATAGACCCTGAAGAGGTTCAGTTTACCGGTAAAAGGGTCACTGACCGTTTTGAAAACCATCGCCGAAAAGGGCTCTTTAGGATCAGGACGACGCTCTTCTGCCTCACCGTTTTTGGGATTGGTGCCGTACTGGACACCTTTATCAATCGGTGAAGGCATGCAGAGAACGATGTAATCGAGGAGCTGGCGAATACCGATATTAGCGGTAGCACTGCCACAGAAAACCGGGATAAAAACACCGGTCAGCGTTCCCTCACGCAGGCCACGTAGAATCTCCTCGTCAGAGAGCTCCTCTGTTTCGAGATATTTTTCCATCAACTCGTCGTCGGCTTCGGCGCAGGCTTCCATTAACATCACATGCAGCCGCTCAGCCTCAAGCTGATATTCTTCAGGGATATCGACTTCGTCGTAAGTGCCCTTCTCATCAAACTTGAAAAGTCGGGCTTTCATGGTGATCAGATCGATAACACCTTTGAAATCCTCTTCCTCACCGATCGGCATGTTAACAGCTACCGGACGACAGCCCAGAGAGGTCTCCATGTCATCAACAGCCTTGAGATAATCAGAGCGCTCACGGTCAAGCTTGTTTACAAACGCAATACGCGGCACCTCAAATTCGTCCGCCCACTTCCAGAGGGTCTGGGTCTGTGCCTTGACTCCGTCTACAGCAGAAACCAGCATGACGACGCCGCCAAGCACGCGCATGCAGCCGCGGGTGTCATGCAAAAAGTTGGTATAACCGGGAGTGTCAACAATATGCAGCTCATGATCGTTCCATTCGCAATGATGAAGCTTCGAGGAAATCGTGATCTTGCGCTTGGTCTCTTCGGGCTCAAAGTCCATGTTGGACGAGCCATCGTCAACCTTGCCCAGGCGATCGGTCATACCGGTGTTGAACAGAATAGCTTCAACCAGGGAGGTTTTGCCTGCATCCCCTTGCCCGATAATGCCCAGGTTCCGCAACTTTTCAGTTTCGAACTTTGCCATGATCTCTCCTTTCGGTGTTCCTCATAAATTCCAATAGTCGAACAATCGCAACGATTATTTACTTATTGTCAGCCACTAAGCAACATGATTGCGCGCAAAGATAATTCGCAACCCTTCCAGAGTGAGACAATTGTCAACTTCATCAATGGTCTGGCTATGGGGTGCAATCAGGGTCGCCAAGCCACCGGTTGCAACCACATGCGGGCTTTCCCGCGATTCCTGCTTCATGCGGCCAACGATTCCATCAACCAGGCCGACATAACCGTAGAACAGGCCGGACTGCATGCTGTGAACCGTGTTCTTGGCAATAACCTGTGGCGGGCAGCTGATCTCAACCCTTGGCAGCTTGCTTGCCCGTTCGTAAAGAGCCTCGGCAGAGATATTCAGACCCGGTGCAATTGCCCCTCCCAGGTATTCCCCGCGCACCGAGATGCAATCAAACGTTGTCGCTGTGCCGAAATCCACGACAATAAGGCTGGTCTGCTTCCTGGCATAGGCAGCTACCGCATTGACAATACGGTCCGCACCAACTTCACGAGGGTTGTCATACAGGATCGGCATGCCGGTCTTGATTCCCGGGCCGACCACCAACGGCTGCAACTTGAAATACGTCGTGCAAAGGGTCTCCAGGGTGTTCAGCAGCGGCGGCACAACGCAGGAAAGAATCACATTGTCTACGTCGGGGAAATGCCTTCCGCTCAAACCGAACAGCTCATGGATCACCATGGCCCATTCATCAGAAGTACGGGCCTTGTCAGTCGTCAGGCGCCAGCTGCGCACGAGCTCATCTTCCTGGTACAGACCGAGGACCGTATTGGTGTTACCGACATCTATAACGAGTAGCATAAGAACCCGAAGCGCGAGGCGCGAAAATCTAAGGCTATTAACAACATTGTTAGATCCAAACAAACAAAACAGGTCTGGTTTGGGGTTTTCGCGTCTCGCATTTCGCGTCTCGCGCCTCCCAAAGCTTAAACCGGACGCACATCACCGGCATAAACGCTTTCCATCTTACCAGTCGCAGTACGTACCTGCAATGCTCCATCCTCACCAAGACCGATCATGGTTCCTTCAATTTGCGACCCACTGCAATCCACGTGCACTGTTTTGCCGTTCAGATCACAAAGGTCTTCCCAGGCCGAGAGAATCGGTGTGCTACCCTGTTCAAGGTAGATCTGATACAGAACATCGATTTGCTGTAGCAGAGTGCGGGTAAATTCAAGTCGGGAGACAGGCCGTCCAGTAACCATGGCCAGCGAGGTGGCCGGATAACGCAGGTCTTCCGGAAACTGCTCGGAGCGCATATTCAGATTAACGCCAATACCAAGGACCACGTAGTGGACCTGATCGGTCTCAGAGCTCATCTCATTGAGAAGTCCGGCAATTTTTGCGCCGTTCAGAAGGACATCATTGGGCCACTTAACCGTCGGTTGTAGCCCGGTGCACCCTTTGATGGCCCGACAAACAGCCACAGCGGAAAGGAATGTCAGCTTGGGCGCTTCGAAAGGCAGGACCGGGGGCCGCAACAGGATGGAGGCATAGAGGTTCACACCACCGGGAGACTCCCATTGCCTCCCCATCCGGCCCTTGCCGGAAAGCTGCCGGTCGGCAATCACTACCAGGCCGTCGGCTGCTCCCTGGTCCCCCAGACGAGTGGCCTGGAGGTTGGTTGAATCGGTCTCATCGAAGCAACAGACCCGGGATCCGACCAGTCGGCAGCCGAGGTCGGCCTGAATCGACTCGGGCATCAGGATGTCCGGGGCTTGCAACAATTGATAACCTCGTGATGGAACCGCCTTGATCTGGTATCCAGACTGCCGCAGGTTGCGAATATGCTTCCAGACTGCCGTTCGTGAAATTCCCAGTTCCGCACTGATCATCTCTCCTGAGACAAAACCATCAGGGGTCTGGTGAAAAAGAGACAAGATCGTTTCGCGCGGCGCCGTTTTTTTCATAAATTAAGGGGTGCCACCTTTTCAAGTAAAGAGCATTGAGATATCTACAGCGCGATAGGAGTGTGTTAATGCACCGACAGAAATCAACTGGACACCGGTTTCAGCAATCTCACGTACGTTTTCAAGGTTAACACCACCGGAAGCTTCCGTAATGGCCCGGTCACCAACCAACTCCACCGCGGCAGCCAATTCTGACAAATTCATATTGTCGAGAAGCAAGATATCAGCACCGGCGTCAAGGGCCTCTGCGACCTCATCCTGATTACGAACTTCGACTTCAATTTTCTGGGTATGCGGCACACGCTGTTTCGCACGACCGACTGCGGCAGTGATCCCGCCGGCAGCAGCGACATGGTTCTCCTTAATCAGTACCGCGTCATAGAGAGCCATACGGTGGTTACCTCCACCACCCATGCGGACGGCATATTTTTCCATGACCCTCAGGCCCGGGGTGGTTTTGCGGGTATCTACAACAACCGCCCGGGTCCCTTCCACTTCACGCACAAAAGCTGAAGTAAGCGTGGCGACACCACTCATGCGCTGCAACAGGTTGAGAGCGACACGTTCACCCTGCAGAAGATCGGCGGCCTCTCCCTTAAGCCAGGCAAGCACCTCCCCGCGCTTGACGGGTTGTCCGTCGGAGATAAGATTTTCAAAAGCAATGTCAGGAGAGAGCAACTGGAAAACACGTTGAGCCACGCTGATGCCGGCCAGGACGAAATCTTCTTTGGCCACCAGTTCGGCACCGGCCTGGGTGCCGGGTTCAATCGTCGCCAGAGTGGTTACGTCACCGGTACCGATATCCTCTTCAAGGAAACGCTGCAGAATGGGGTCAAGAATAAATGGGTTCATATAATCAGCTTCCGACAACTTCAAACAGGAAAAATTCGTTACAAACACCCGAGTAGTCAAGATCAACGACAACTGGTTTAAAATGCTATTTTATAGCATAGCGGCACCACTACAAGCAACTGAAAACCCTGTAACTATGCCTATTTCCACCCTTTACTTTTATGTCAAAATCGCCAACAATGTATACTCTCACACGATCCGGATTTATCACATTGCCAAGGAGATATCTTCGTGAATATTTACTTCAAGTTCGGTCTGGTTCTCATCATGACAACAACTCTAGCCGCATGCGTCAGCGAAGCAGTCCATCAGCAGAAGCTCGACGAAAACCAGCACCTTAAGGCCGTGATCAAGAGTCTGGAGGCCGACTACGAAAGACTGAAAGCAGATAAAACCCTGATGGCGGATCGCAACGACAGTCTCAACCAGCGACTCCTGGAAGCGATTGAGCGCAACAAACTCCTCCAGGAAGATCTCATGCGCGCCCGCTCTGATCTTGATCGCGTGGAGAAGGTCCTTGCCGATCGAAGCGCCGAAGCGGGTGCCGCCATGACGGAAATGCGCCAGGACATCGACCGTCTCACGGAAGAGGGCAACGCACTGCAACAACAGCTCGAAGCTGAACTGCAGGCGCGTGAAGCAAGACTGGCGGAGGTCCAGGGGACCTACGATGAACTGGTTGGCAAACTCGAAGAGGAGATCCAGCGCGGTGAAGTAAAAATCTCTGAGCTGAAGGGCAAACTGACGGTAAACGTGGTAGACAAGATTCTGTTTGATTCCGGCAAGGCAACTCTTAAAGGGAACGGGCTCAAGGTGTTGCAACAGATTGGCGACGTTCTCAAAACAGCGGTCGACAAGAACGTTCAGGTCGAGGGACACACTGACAATGTGCCTATCAGCACCCCGCAATACCCGACCAACTGGGAGCTCTCCATGGCGCGTGCGACCACCGTCCTGCACTTTCTGCATGACAAGGTCGGCATTCCCGGAGAACGTCTTTCAGCAGTCGGTTTCGGCGAATACCAGCCCATTTCCAGCAACAGTACGTCTACAGGTAGAGCGCAGAATCGTCGCATCCAGATTGTACTGACGACAAACAAGGAACGTTAAACATTCATCGCAACACAAACAATCCAACCCAAACAGCGCCGAGGCAAAAAGCTCCGGCGCTGTTTTTTCGTCAGCAATCGGTCTGGAAAGCCTGCTTGTCTCTGTTAGAATGTGTAGATTACAACCTGAAGCACGGAGGGAATCATGCAAGAAGAACTGGAAACTATTCAGCAGATTTACAATGTCGTCGTTGAATTCATAATCAACTACAGCTTCCAGATTGTCGGCGCAATACTCATTCTGCTTATTGGCGCGAAACTGGCCAGCTGGGTGGGCAGGTTGACGACCAGGTTGTGCGAAAAGAAAAATGTCGACATCACGCTTTCGCTCTTTCTCGGCAACGTCGTCAAAATACTGACTCTGACCTTTGTCGTCATCATTGCCATCGGCAAATTCGGAATTTCAATCGCCCCGTTCATAGCGGCTCTGGGGGCAATCGCCTTCGGCACCAGCTTCGCCATTGCCGGACCAGTCTCCAATTACGGTGCCGGATTGGTCATTATCCTGTCACGGCCATTCGTGATAGGCAACACGATCACCATCAACGAGGTCAGCGGCGTTGTCGACGAAATCCATCTGGCCGTCACAATCCTCTCCACGGAAGATGATGAAGTGATTACCATCCCCAACAAACATATTGTCGGGGAGATTCTGTGTAATTCTTTTGCCAATAAAATTGTTGAAAGTTCGGTGGGGATCAGTTACGAGGACGATCCGGAAAAAGCCATCGAGGCCATTCAGCAAGCCCTGAGCAACGTTGATGACATCTGCAGCACCCCACCGCCGCAAATCGGCATCGAGGGCTTCGGCGAATCATCCATTGACCTGGGCGTACGTTACTGGGTACCGACCAAGAAATATTTCCAGACTCTTTATCGTGGCAACATGGCCATCCATAAATCACTGCAAGAAACCGGAATCACGATCCCGTTCCCACAACGGGATGTCCATCTCAAACAAGGGGAGAGCTGAGAAGGAACCGGTTTCTATCAGGCAAACAGCCCTGCACGGTGAAGTTCACGTGCAACCTGTCGCCGGTTAACCACAAAACTCCGAAGAGCCTCTTCCGCCAACTGTTCACTGGGCGTCATGAACGTGCAGTTTACCAGGATCAATTCCCGGTAAGCCTCATCGAGCGAGCGGCCGGTCATTGCCGACAATGATTCGACCATGGTCGCATTATTCTCGAGTCCTACTTCCTCACTCTCGATCAACTCTCCGTCGGCACCACAAAGGTGCACGGTCAACCGGCAATCCGGACCAACCAGACCGGGACCGTCAATGGTCAGGGCCAGCCAGAATTCCGGGCCGTCAACCTCGCCAAGGTTGAGACCGTCACGGAGCTTACTGAAGCAGGCGGGATGAATGAAGCCGCGGCGACGGCTGCGAATGTCAAAGTAAAAATGGCCATGCCCGGACAGGGACTGGCGGCAACAGAGGGGGCATTCGAGGACCAGACGGCGGAGCTGACCGTCAGACAGTTCGCTCTGAATATCCTGAGGCGGCACATTCTGGCCTGAGGAGAGGTCAATTTCCTCAGCATCGAATCGAGACAGGACAAACTCGGCCAGCTGCTTGAACTGGCCGTGCACTGCGGTGTTACGCGCATGCGTGAGAACCGGCTGGATACGGCTTGAGAAACCGGACGCCAGGCTCTCCACCTTGGGGCTCTTGTTGATAGAGACCTCCATGACCTGGTAATCGCGCATCGCCGCCGCATAGCGGATAAACTCGTGGACCCGCACTTCGGCATTGAGACGGGCGCGTGTATCAATCAGGCTGGGAAGCAGCCAGAGCCGCTCGCTACGCCCGGCACCGGCCAGGACATTACGCAGGGCATCGGCATTCACCAGCGCCGCGCGGTCCTTGACAGGCAGGACTACGAGGTCGGCAGAGAGCAGCGCAGCCTCGGTGAACCAATCCAGAATCGGACGTGTATCAAGTATCAGAACCCCTTCTGGAACAGCAGAGTAGAGACGCTGGCACAGCCAAGCCGGGGCATGGGACGGGCTCGCCAAGCGACGGGAAGAAGGCACATATTGTACACCGTATTGGCCGATGACAGAGAGACCCCTGGCCGGTTGGTCGCCAAGCAGGTCAGCGACACTGACCTCCGGACGCGAACCGAGGGAGAACATCTGATCGACACTGAAATGGTTATCGAAGGAGGCGATTGTTACCGGCAGGTCTTCCCGCAAGGCCTTGAGATAAACGGCCAGGTTGGTGGCGATGGTGGTCTTGCCCACCCCGCCCTTTTCGCTGGCAACAGCAATTACGAAGGGACGGCTCATGATTCACCTCCTGCTGCAAGCAGCTCCTGAAGGTTCTCCCAACGTTCCAGGCAGTCGTCCAACGCCGACTGCAGGTCGGCGTGCCTGTCAATCAAGGGCCCGAGGCGTGAGTGGTCAACAGCCAAAGCCGGATCCTGCATCTCGACAGTCAACTCTGCAAGTTCCTGTTCAAGTATCTGAATTCGCGCTTCGACCTCCGCCACCTCTTTCTGTCGTTTCTGCTCCTCCCGTCTCGCGGCCTTGCGTGCTGCATGAGAGACCACCCGGGAGGCCTTCTTCTGTTCAGGCAAAATGATCTGCCTGCCGTTCGCCTGTTCGACCCTCAATGACGAGTGACTGCCATCCCCTTCGCTGCTCTTGGTGCGAAGAAAATCACCGTAGTTGCCGAGATAGGATGTGGCCCGATGCGCTGCGACCTCGACCACCCGGCTGGCTAGGGCATCGACGAAGTAACGATCGTGGGAAACGAACACCAAGGTCCCCTGGTAACCTTTCAAAGCCTGCAAAAGAACCTCCTTTGAAGCCAGGTCAAGATGATTGGTTGGTTCATCCAGCAACAACAGGTTGGCCGGTTTGAGCAGCAGGATCGCCAGAGCAAGGCGATTGCGTTCCCCTCCGGAGAGGACAGAAACCTTCTTGTGCACGTCATCACCATGGAAAAGAAAGGCACCGAGCAGGTTCCGCACTTTCGGTACCATATCAAAGGGTGCTGCCCGGGTGATCTGCTCAAGGACAGTCAGAGCGGAGTCAAGAGTCCGGGCCTGGTCCTGGGCAAAATAAGCCATGATCATATTATGACCTTCTTCACGCTCACCCGCAACAGGGTTCTCCACACCTGCCAGCAGCCGCATCATGGTCGACTTGCCGGCACCATTTGCGCCAACCAGGGCGACGCGTTCACCTCGCTCGACAGCAAGTTCGACCTCTTCGATGACAGTCAGTGCGCCGTAACCGTGTGACACACCGGAAAGGCTCACCGACATGCGACCACTTTTAGGCGGCGGCGGGAAAGAAAAACCGATCTTTTTCCTCTCGGGCGGCAACTCGATTCGCTCAATTTTTTCCAGCTGCTTGACCCGGCTCTGCACCAGAGAGGCCTTATTGGCGTTGTAGCGGAATTTATTTATGAAGGCCTCAAGACGTGCAATTTCCTCGTCCTGACGGCTCTTAGCTTCGCGCAAGGCCGTAACCCGTTCATCCCGCGCAACCAGGTAACGGGAGTAGTTGCCGGGATAATCGTTCAGTTTGCCATGCCAGATTTCAACAATGCGCGACACCACCTGGTCGAGGAAGAACCGGTCATGGGAGACCAGAATCACGGCGTGAGGATAGGCGGACAGGTAACTCTCCAGCCAGTCCCGGGCAGGCAGGTCAAGATGGTTGGTCGGTTCATCAAGCAGCAGAAGGTTAGGCCTTTGCAGCAGCAGCTTGGCCAGGGCGATACGCATCTGCCAGCCACCGGAAAAATGTTCACACGGTTTCTGCCAGTCCTCCTCGGCAAAACCAAGCCCCTTCAAGACTCGGCCGATCTCCGCTTCAATGGTATAGCCGCCGCGCTGGCGAAAGAATTCCTGCAACTCGGAGTAGCGATCGAGGTCCGCCTGCGCAGCATCCCGACTGATCTGCCCTTCGAGCACCTTCAATTCAGCCTCGACGGAGAGGAGTTCCTCAAGCGCCGAGCGCACCTCGCTAAAGAGGTCCTTGCCGGAATGTTCCAGGCCTTCCTGGGGCAGGTAGCCGACAGTGGTCCCTCGGGCGACCTGGAGCTTGCCTGAATCGACCTCTGACTGGCCGGCCAACAACCTCAACAGGGTGGTCTTGCCGGCGCCGTTCTCTCCACAAAGACCGATTCGATCGGTAGGACGGACGTGCCAGTCGACATGGCGCAGCACAACCTGGTCGGAAAACTGTTTGATAACATCTTTAAACTGTAACATGGCGCCTGTTATAACACATCTTCGCGACGACGAAAATCTTCAATATGAAAAGCCATATGTTGCAGACAAGCAACCTTGCTCAAGGGCAGGGAGCAGATTTTACAAAGAGGTAAAGTTCGTCTGAGGTTAAAGTTGTTAAAACATAAGCTATAATAAGACACTATTTGTAACCACGGATAGCCACAGATGAACACTGAGAATAACGAAATAATCCTTTAATTTTACCAGCCAAAAACCGGGCCATTATTTCTTGAATCTGTGTTTATCCGTGTTCATCTGTGGTTAAGAACAAGCTCGCAAACTTAATACATTTAGTCACAAGGTTCGATCTGGGGTTAACGCTGATAAAACAAAAGACAGAATCAAACGTTTTGTAACCACAGATAGGCACAGATGAACACTGATGAAAAGATTTAAGCCGTTTGTGTTATGAGCCAAAAACAGGAACATTCCTTCACAAATCTGTGTTTATCCGTGTTCATCTGTGGTTCATGACAAGCTTGCAAACTTACTACATTTAGTCACAAGGTTCGATCTGGAGTTAACGCTGATAAAGCAAAAGCCAGAACCAAACGTTTTGTAACCACAGATGGACACCGATGAACACTGATGAAACGAGATAACCATTTAATTTTATCAGCCAGAAACCGTGCTATTATTTCATGAATCTGTGTTTATCCGTGTTCATCGGTGGTTAAGAACAAGCTTTCAAGGCTTAATACGTTATTTTCAGTGCAAAATATATCCATATTTGTTATAGTCTGCCGTATCTACCTTTTTTAAAAGGTTTTTTTTGATCGTATAGGGTTAGTGTGACCCTGTAGATATAACAGTTTCGGTACGTATCCTGTCCTTGAGCGAGCTCCCAATTCCGGTTGAGCCCAAGATCTCGGGACAGGGTCGATACCCCCAACAGATTAAGGTTGTCGTGCGCGACAACCGGAAAGATTTACATGTCCAAGAAAATGATGGTTAACGCCACCCATCCCGAAGAAAACCGGGTGGCTATCGTGGAAGACGGCATCCTCACTGAGCTTGATATAGAGGTCGCCGGACGGGAACCTACCAAAGGGAACATCTATAAAGCGGTTGTGGTCCGGGTTGAAACCGGGTTGCAGGCCGCTTTCGTCGATTATGGAGCCGAGCGCATGGGCTTTCTGCAGATCGACGAAATCAACTACACTACGGTCAAGCCTGACTATAACCCAGCCGAAGATAGCCGCCGGCCACGCATCAACGATCTGTTAAGCCGCGGGCAGGAGCTCCTGGTACAGATCACCAAGGAAGAGCGCGGCACCAAGGGTGCGGCCCTGACCACCTACCTGTCCCTGGCCGGTCGCTACATGGTGCTTATGCCCGGCAGCCAGACCCGTGGCGTCTCCCGCAAGGCAGAGAGCGACTCGCAGCGTAAAGAGCTGAAGAAGGCCATGTCTTCCCTCGACCTGGCCGAGGGCATCGGTTATATCGTCCGTACCGCCGCCCTCGATCAGACACGCGAAGAGCTGGAACGTGACTACCGCTACCTGATCCGCCTTTACGAAAGCATCAAGGAACTCGAGCAGAAGTCCAAGGCTCCGGCCCTGATCTACAAGGAATCGAACCTGATGATCCGGTCGATCCGTGATTACTTCACCACCGAGATGGATGAAGTCCTCATCGACGATTCGCAGGTATTCAAGGAAGCCAAAGATTTCTTTCAGCAGGTCATGCCCGACCAGGTCAAACTGGTCAAATTGCACCAGGAACGTCGACCGATCTTTTCCCGCTACCAGATTGAAGACCAGATTGAAACCTTAAGCCACAGCAAGGTATCCCTGCCCTCCGGCGGATCAATCGTCATCGACCCGACCGAAGCGTTGGTCGCCATCGATGTCAACAGCGGCAAGATGGCCTCAGAACAGGGCGTTGAAGCCACCGCGACCAAGACCAACCTGGAAGCCGCTGCAGAAGTCGGCCGGCAGCTGCGACTGCGCGACCTCGGC
>CAZXBD010000214.1:0-28417 GCA_964638305.1 uncultured Geobacteraceae bacterium
CGTCTCAGTTACTGGAAGAGGATTGACCGTATCCTTCACGCTATTGTCGTCTGCCGGGACAAAGGCGTTGACTGCCAACTCATAGTCGCTGGGGATGGCCCTGAAAAAATGAGCATGCATGAACTTGCCATAAAACTTGGTATTCGTGAGCATGTCGTTTGGCTTGGTGCGGTTGCCCATGACGATATCTGGGCCTTGATGAACAATGCCGATGTTTTCATGATCACCAATGACGTTACCAACCGTTGCAATCCACTTTATGAAGCTGCCTGGGCTGGCCTGCCGGTTATTTCGGTCCATGATTCCTCGACGGCCGATCTTTTACGCCATCGAGAAAATGCCTTGCTTGCCGATAGGGATGATACTGAAGCCCTTGGTAATAATCTTGTAGAAATTTACAGGGATGATGAATTAAAGGGGAAACTCATCAGAGCTCAGAAGCAGTTGGCAACTTCCTTCTGGACCTGGGAAGAAAGAATGCGTGTTGAAGTAAGAGCGCTAAAACAACTCGTTGTTGATGAAACTGACGTGAGGAGCCAATAATATGTCTTTAAAAGGTTTGTTGTTTATCGGCCTCTTTTCGTCTTGCACGATTGGCGCCCTTTTTCTGCCGCAGCTTGGGATATATGGTTATCTCTCTGATTACTGCATTGGATCAGCATCACAGTGGTGGGCAAGACCCTTTCAAGGTTATGGCATACGCTATTCATTTACTCTCGCGTTGGCAACGGCAATAGGGATATTTTTGAACAGGGGAAAGCTCCGATACGGTCAACAAATCCTGCACAAACACGAACAGTTAATAATCCTTTTCCTCGGAATTATGTTTCTTTCATCTGTCTTAGGTGAAGCCACGACCAGAGTCTTCGGGGCAACTCTTGACTCCCCGTTGGTTAAATCCGGGAAAATGGTTATTTTTATGTTCATGATGACACACGTGATTACTGACCGGCCTAAATTTAATGGTTTGCTTTTAACTCTGATTACGGTGTGTCTGTATCTTGGCTTTAAAGCCTGGGAAATGCCCCGTTCTGCGTTTGTAGGCGGTCGCCTTGAGGGACTAGGTGGGACAGATTTCCACGACGCCAACCGGTTTGGCGGATTCATGGCTGGTATGTTGTTCTTGATCGGTTTACATTTTGTTCGCTCTGGCTTGGTAGGTAGAGTCTGGTGTTTCCTTGCTGGAGCGTTCAGTGCAAATGCTGTGATATTAACACGTAGTCGCGGGGCCTTGCTGGGGATAGTAATGGGATTGGTTGTGGCAGTGTTCGCATCGCCGAAGGAATTCCGTGGTAGAATCCTGGTGGGAATTGTTTGCGTTATCTTGGGGTTTTTCAGCATCATGGACCCCCAATCTATTCAGCGTTCAAGCACGGTTGTTGCAAGTTCAGATGAACGCGATGAATCTTCGCTATCCCGTTTCGAAATATGGGAAGGTGGTGTGAAAATGCTGATAGCTCATCCGTTGATTGGTGTGGGCCCCGGTAATTTTCATCAAAACATAGGCAGATACCAACCCAAACATTCTGGTAGGGATGCCCACAATACTTTCATCCGTTGTGCCGGAGAATTGGGCATTGCGGGATTGTCGCTTCTCCTCCTGATTGTCGCGAATGCCTATCGTATACTCATAGCATGTATTCGAGACTCCGCCAAATTGCTACCTGAAGTTGGCAGGGATATGTTCTGGGTTAGTTACGGGTGTATGGCTGGTTTGACGGCAGTGCTTGCCTATGGAATGACTGGGACGCTGCTATACTCTGAATATTTTTGGTTGTTTTTGACTCTGCCCGTCTGCATCAGGAGGATAATTGATAACGAGTTCTCAGAGGTCGGGGGGCAACTGGATGAACTTGCTCGGTGATCCGTTGAAGTTCCCACAAATACATATCCTCCATATTGTTCCAGGATTGGGTCCCGGTGGCATGGAGCTGGCCATGGCGAGGGTGATTAAAGGTGTGGGTGGTGAAAGGTTCAGGCATTCAATCGCCTGTTTGAAAGGAGACGTTGAGATAGCTGGTCAATTGCCTGAAGAGACCGGAATTCATTGTTTCAACGCTAAGCCCAATGAACCGCAGTTACCTTTTCGGCTTGCAGCGCTCGTGCGGAAAATTCGCCCTGATGTGATACATGCCCGTAATTGGGGTGCCTGGCCAGATATGTGCCTTGGACGTTTTTTTGCTACCTGGCCACCAATTCCGTTTATTTTTAGCTTTCACGGGCTTGGGAAGGCCGGTTATATGCCCTGGCGGCGACGGGCAGCATCGAAAATAATGGTACATTGCACCTCAAGTCTGTTTACTGTCAGTCGCCAGTCTCGAGATTTGATGGTGGAACACTGGGGGTGGCCGAAAACGCGGACTGAAGTTATCCCCAACGGTGTCGATACCACTCGGTTTTCGCCTGTTGAGCGGCCTAGCGGCGGTAAATTTGTAATAGGTTCTGTCGGAAACTTGAGAACTGTAAAGAACCACGCTCTCATTCTCAAGGCCTGTGCTCGGTTGGCGAAAGAGGGGTTGGATCTGGAAATTCGTATTGCCGGTGAGGGCGATCAGCGTGAGCCTCTTTTGCAACTTGCTGGAGATCTTGGGATCCTGGATAGTCTTTGCCTCCTTGGTCAGGTAGCAGATATTCCGTTTTTTTTGAACGCTCTTGATATCTTCGTATTGTCCAGTGACAGTGAGCAACATCCAAACGCCTTGAATGAAGCGATGGCTTGTGGTGTCGCTTCCATCGGCACCCGTGTTGGCTGTGTTGAGGATTTGCTGGATAATGGGCGTTGTGGCAAAATAATAGAACCTGGAGATGTTGAGGGTCTTAGCAAAGAGATTCGGAACCTTGTAAAGGATGAACTCCTACGGCAAGATCTGGCAGAAGCGGGATTAAGACATGTCCGTGATTCTTACAGTCTTGAGGTGATGCTCAAGCGTTACAAAAACCTCTATATCCGCACGTCTCGTGGGGTGCATGGTTGAATTCAAAGGTGTTGAATTTGTCGGTGTATAGACCTCGTCGGCCATTTGAAGTTTTTATAGTCAGACAAAATGCAGGGTAATATGGCAAAAAGTTTAATTACGACTGATCGATGGGTTAAAGCTCAAAGCGTAATTCGTGTTTTGATCATATTTAATCTTTTCGTCCTTTTCGCCACGCTTGTACCGCACAAGGTGTTTTCAGCTCTAGAGCCTCATGAAGTGGTCGTGATTGCTAATAATAGTGCAGCGGACAGTGTCACTTTGGCAAAATATTACATGGCCAAACGCGGTATACCGGCTTCAAATCTTATTAAACTTCGTGTCGTCGATAAAGAATCCTGTTCCCGGGAAGACTACGATCGGCAGGTAATGTTGCCGATTCGCGGATGGCTGAAAAAACATCACGAAGACGGTGGTCGGCAAATTCGTTGTTTGTTGATGATGTATGGAATGCCTTTGAAGGTGCTGCCAACAGCGATGAGTCAGAAGGAAAAAAAACGTTATAAAAATCTTAAAAAAGAAAAGGCTGAAGTTGCGGCTTCCCTTTTAGAGGTTACCAAGGGTGATGAATCTCATCAAGCCTTGAAACTTCAGAGCAAGAGAATAAATAAAGAGCTTGGCGCGGTTGGGCACCATAGCGAATTGGCCGCCCTGGACTCAGAGATTGCCTTGGTGGATGCCGGTGATTATTCTTTGGAGGGGTGGCAGTTAAATCCATCATTTTTGGCTTATCGCGGACGAGAAATGGAGGATATGGTTCCAATTGCTTATATGGTTGCACGCCTTGATGGTCCCAATTCCCAAATCGTTAAACGAATTATTGATGATAGTCTATATGCTGAGAAGAAAGGCTTGACTGGTAAGGCCTATTTTGATGCTAAAGGACCTCGGCCCAGGCAAGATAAGATTGCAGAAAAGTATTATGACTATTCCCTCTATATAGCAGCAGATCAAGTAGAATCTTCCGGGGTTATGAGTAGCGTCACCAATAGCGAGTATGAATTATTCCAGCCGGGTGAATGTCCAGATGCTGCTCTCTACAGTGGTTGGTATAGACGGGGAGACTATTATGATGCGTTTGATTGGCAACCTGGTGCTGTGGGTTATCATATCGCCAGTAGCGAGTGTGGAACGCTGAAAAGTGCAAAGAGTAAAGGGTGGTGTTTGGGGATGCTGCGAGATGGTGTTGCTGCTGTGATTGGGCCGATAAGCGAGCCATATTTACAAGCCTTCCCACCGCCTGCAATGTTCTTTTCGCTCTTGGTTGATGGTCGTTATTCCCTCGCTGAGGCATTTGCTCAATCGGTGCCATTTCGATCTTGGCGAATGGTACTGATTGGCGATCCGCTCTATCGCCCATTCAAAAACAGCACCCGAAAAGGAAAGTGAATAAAGAGCCCTGAGCTTTCCGTGAACTGATAATCAGGCTGTTTCTCTGCGACATTTATAACCTGATTTATGCTTGATAGGATGATTAATATGAAACGACTAGACAGGTATCTGATGTTCTTTGTTTGTGCAGGTGTAGCATTGGCTGTATGGGTGTTAGGGCTTGGCCTCGATAGGTGGCCCTTTGGCCAATATAGTGAGTTGCCCAGGTTTATTTCTTTGTGTGTGTTGGTGATCGGGGCGACACTCGTCTTCATAGTTGCATGGGTGAAGTATTATAATAAACGTTCTCGTGTTTTTTTATTTGCCGCATTAGCAGTCACATTATTACTCGGCACGTCAACTTCCTGGGCAACTTATAAAGTTGTCAAATGGCGTGGTTATATTTGGATGAGTGATTTTCTTTTTGAAAAAAGGTCTCCTATCGATGAGACCAAACCTTTGGATGTTATGTTTACCTTTGTTGATCACTTTGAACCTGCGGGAATTTGGAGATCCTCTGAAGAGTTTCCTGTTGAAAGGCGTCTCTCTCGAATGAAGCGTTGGGAGGAAAATTATCGTCGAGCAATTAAAGGGCATCAGGATTCAGATGGTCAAAGTCCAAAAACATCATGGATTTTCCCAATTGGCCATTCGGTCCCTGAAGTAATTTCTGAGTTGTCCAGATGGCCTGGCCGTGGATGGGGTGAGGTTGAGTATCACTTGCACCATCGCCCTGACTGGGATAGCCAGAGAGTAAAAGAGCAGATTGATAGAGATGTTAAAGCGCTCAGGGGAATGGGGGCTTGCACCAACGGGTTTGCTTTTGTCCATGGAGTTTATGGTCTGGCCGCTGGTGACCCTAGAATTTGTAAAATAGTTGATGAGTTAGATCTTTTGGAAGATGCAGGCTGTTACGCTGATTTTACCTTTCCAAACCTGTTTACACCAGCCCAGCCAAGCCAGGCGAATTCTATATTTTATGCAAAAACAACTGGCTTGCCAAAACCGCATGATAGAGGTGCCCCCGTTACGGTAGGCAAGAACAAAGCTGATGGTTTAATGCTTGTTCAGGGGCCTCTGTGGGCAGGTTTCACTAAAGTAGTGTTAGAGGATGGCAACCTGAGTGTTGATCAGCCACCACATCCTGATCGAATTGATCGTTGGCTTGCATCGCATGTTCACGTGAAGGGGAAACCTAATTGGGTCTTCATCGTAGTGCACACTCATTCTGCTACTGAATATGCTCAAGATATGCTTTTTCAAGGGAATATGCAGAGAACATGGACCGAACTGGAGGATAGGTTTAAGAAGGGCGGTAATCGATTACATTATGTAACCACAAGGGAAACCTTTAATATAATTAAAGCGGCAGAGGCAGGGAAAACCGGGAACCCTGATCAATATCGGGATTTTATTGTTTTGCCGCCGGACAATCTGAGATCGTCCTCAGCAAGAACTGGCCGCTTGTGAGGTCTGGACGATACATCCCTCTACGCCTTTCGTGTTGCCAACAAGACCGTTTGTCTGGCTGCCGGCGTCAACCTTGATGTCCTCAAAGAAGTCGCTACGGATCTGAAGTTGATTTGCTCTGCACCGACCGTCGAAGAGGCAGAATTTCACTTGAGACAATTCCAGTGAATACAATCACGTCAGTGGCAGAGGGGAGGATCTAAAATCCTCATATTCTTTTCAACCCAATGGAATTCAGTATCATCCAGTTTTAGGAGATAGCGTTATGGAGACTCAGCACAGATCCTACACCAGAGTATGGGACGATTTCCTCTGCAATCGAAACATCATTCTTCTCTCAATCAGCTTTATTCTGATTCATGCAATATTTGTCATTCTGCACAACTTTGCACCAGAATTCCTTATTGCACTCACTTATGAAGATGGATGGTTAGAGAACACCTCTGCTCTGATGTACCTTGCCGCCTCACTCCTCTTTGCAGCCACATTTTGGTATGGAAGCAATTTGAAAAACCGCCTCTGGGCAGTTGCGTTCTCTCTCGGGTTTTTTATTCTAGCCGGAGAGGAGGCAAGTTGGGGCCAGCGCTTCCTTGGCTATCGTGTTGAAGCGGTTGAAGCCATTAACAGGCAGGGTGAATTCAATCTACACAATCTCCCTTTTCTCCATGGGGATACCTGGAATACGACAAGGCTCTTGACTGTCGCTTCGCTTCTCTTCGGTGTCTTTCTGCCGTTACTTCTGAGCGCTTCTGCCACTGTAAGGCGCGTGCTAATCGGCAAGTTTCACTTTCCCGCGCCACATCCTGTTATAGGGGTATGCTTCATGTTGAGTTGGTTGTGGTATAAACTGTACCATCCGACATCGAATATCCCAATGGGGGTGGAAGAAAGTCGTGAGACAACTATCGCTCTAGGTATGTTTGTATATGCAGTGTTGATATGGAGGTCTAAGTGGCACCTGTCCACGTCCTTTGAAACTCAACCTCCCCGTTAAGTATTTACAGCAGGTATATAGAGTTTCCAAAGCTCTTTTATAGATATTCAGCAGGCGTCAGATCCCCGAGGGAATCAGTGGCCGCTGCTCGTTATCTTCAATTGCCAATCAGTAGGTGGTTTCTCGCACTTCGTTTAGATTGCGAAACCGATACAGTTGGAAATCCGGTCAAAGATTTCTTCCCGTATATACTCCCTAAATTAGTCAGGTCGATGTTTTTGATCGCGACACTAATCTGTTTTTTCACTCAGGAAACTCCCTGCAGACGTTCGTAGCTGCCATAAGGTAAGCGGATCCAACCCCTGATAATCGATATGTCCCGCATCGTTTTCTTGCGCTTGCAAGAATTCCCCGTCCAAAAGTAGCCGCCGTAGAGTTATCTCGCCGATCTGTTGCTGTGATCTTTTCTCGGCAGTCACCAGAAGAACGAGATATTCAACATCCTGCTGGCCCCGTCGAAAAGCCTTAAGCCGGATGCTTGGCAAGGGGCCAGGTCTGCCAATTGAATCTCCAGGATAGAACAAAGCGTTTGTATCTGCTCCTGCCCAAGAACGCGACTTCCCAAGCGTCTGCCAAGGGGTGACCCCGTCGAGTCCATGAGCCCAGGCTTCCAGAGTCCAACCGACTGGCTGAAAGTTGCTTTGTTCGACAGGGTTTGCTGAACCATAGGTATAGGTTGTCTCTCCACCTTTTGATTTTCGATCAAGAACTGTGCGTAGGTATCTTCGATATCCGCCGCCGACAACGTTGACATCTAAAATCCCGTCTAGTAGATCCCGTTGATACTGGGGGCGTGAAATGTCGGCTCGAAAGAGCAGGTTGGCAGGCTTGCTCTCGGCTCTCACTCCCTCTTGAAATGCCTGTCCATACCAGCGCAATGCCCAAAAATCCTGTGTATTGACCGGTTCATCAAAATTCCATGGAGCAGATGAACTTTTCCAGCTCTTTTTTTTGTGGCGTACTTTGTTGTTCAGGTAGAACTCGAACATAGTTCGGTCCCAGCCTTGGGCTTGGATATGCTCGGCAATCTTGCGAGTTGCCTCGACAAACTGCACGCGATATCCGGGTTTGAAAGCGTCTTCGACCCAGTACCCGCCAAGAAACTTGTCGTGGAGAGTGACTGGCCAATTTTCATTCAAAGGCAAGTAGAATGCTTCCACGGGTATAGGGCCGCGTGGCAGGTCGGCGAAGGCGGAGCCGTCCAGTAGTGGGGCAAACCTTTGATCATAGGCTTCCCAGCCAAACTCCTTACCGTTCCATTCAGGTGCTCTCTTATCGGCAATGCGTCCGGTCCAGCCATAAGGTAGAATGTTTAGACAGGTTCGATGCTTATGAGCTAAACGGTAATAATCCAGTTCATGGTTTTTTTCGGGAACACGACCGTAACCGTTCATTTGCGGAATGAAGGAGAGTTGATCGGGGAGGGTGAAGTTCCATACCTGCAGGGCAATATCGAGAGCCAAGGTGTCTTCTCCTGATGTCACCCTTAACGTTCCCTTGTGCAGACCCGGACGGGTGTTTTTCGGCACGTGGATATCGACGATGATTGACGCATGGGTTTGACGTGAAAGTCTGCCGTCATCAGAGGGTATCTGCGGTGGAGAATCTGGGTCTAGTGGGACGAGTGGATCAGGCAGCAAGCGTCCGTCTTTAGCCTTTACGTAGTGGAAGACAAACAGTTCCGGGTTTGGAGTCACTGCCACGGAATCATCGAAATCTACCGTTGCCCGTAAACCCTTTGTTTTGCCTGTTGCGACGAGCTGGAAACTGATGGTTTCATTGCGAGCAGCAAACAGACGGACTTGTCTCTTGGCCGCCCACCAGTGGTGGTTCGCCAGCTTATATTCATCAGGGTGAGGTGGAATCATCTCACCCGTGATAGGGTCGACCTTGTCGAGAGCGTCGATGACGAAAACCTTCAGGCCTCCTACGCTAGGTAGTTGATCGGCTTCTTCGACTTGAGGGACTGACGGAGGTTCCGGGAGAATGATGTCTGGAGCTTCTTTAGCAAGAGCAACTTTGCTTGTAAACACAGGGCCTACGTTGCCTGTAGCGTCAACTGCGCGGACACCAATAATGACACTCTGTCCAGGTTTGAGGTCCATGTCCCGTAGATGGAGAGTGACACGTTCTCCATGCTTGCCGGCCATAGGGATCAGATAACGGGGGACGGGCAGGGCCAAATCCCAGTCGAACGTGTCTTTAGTCGTGATGCGCACGTGAAAGCCGAGGGTTCCTGCTGCGCCCTTATCTGACGGTGTTGTCCAGCTGACCCGTGCTTCTCCGGCGGGCAGTCCCTGGTATTCGCTGCGGATACCCGTTACTGTCCTTGGAGGGGATAAATCTTCCGGGCCGAGTTGAATTGTAAAGTACGGTGCACGGCCCGACCCTGCTTCACTGCTTGAAAAGAAACGATTGATCATTGGTTGATGCGTGACGCGGTCACCATTGCGTTGATATTCGGTGCCCACATCATCGAAGACCACAAATCCGTAGCTTAATCCAGCAACTCGAGCGGCCACAATGTCAGGATCGACGACCACTTCCTGCCAGCCCTCCATACCGGGTGGTCTCGCGTCGGCAAACTCCCAGATTGTATTGCCGAGGCCGTTCATAACGGCAGTTGCATCGCTTCCTGGCCAAGCCCAAAAACTTTCGTTTTGGGCCGCCCAGTTGAATGAAGAGCTGCCTGTCTGGGAACGGTAGCGGGTCGAGGTGCCCTCGACCCAGTCTGAAGCCAGGGTAGATACGGTGACGCGTCGCAAGGGAATTTGCGAACGACTGCGGAGATGGAGGGTGGCGCTTGTGACAACCCGCCCTTTGAGATCTTCCGGCTCCAAATCCACAAGGCTGAACTCCAGTATCCCTTTGGCTTTTAGCCGCTTCTCGCCGCCAAGGTTGGCATCACGCTCGTCTTTGAAAGCCGAGAGCCATGTGTCCCTGGAGACAGGAAGTCGAATGGTGTTCTCCTCTGGGGACGGGATGGCGCTACCCATTACGGCAGGAGGGAAGGTTAACCATAAGGCCAGAATCAGAACCAGCTGCATCCTTGGCTGAATAAAGTGTGAAGTCATAAGACGCATGAGGACAGGTGCTCGTTTTGAGTTGAGTCAACCGTAGAAATAAATCCATTATTTCGTGGAGTTGTTAAGTTATTATCGATTATAATACCATAATATTTGGAGTGTTTTTGTGATGGTTGTGAGTATACAGGACATTGCATATGCTATGTAAAAAGTCACAATGGCGAAAGATTGGTTGCTTTGGATAGAAGTCGTGACAATAGCCAGCAAGAAGCGCTTGAGACCAACAGGTTTAAAGCGTGGGGGCTGAGCGTAATCTCTGGCCTGTTAAGCCTCTGTATCTATGGCTATGCGGTCTCTGTCCTCGCGGTAATGGTCACTATTTTTTTTACGGGGGATCGTTGGTGGTTCGGAACCGTGCTGCTGTACGGGCCACGATGGATCTATGCTTTTCCACTCTTTGTCCTGGTGCCGACAGCACTTATTTGGCAACGTCGATCGCTTTGGGTTTTGGCGCTTACAATAGCGGTTATTGTCTGGCCGATCATGGGTCTGAATATCCCGATAAACGGATTGTTTGAAAGTGCGCCATCGGAATTCCGGGTGCTGAGCTACAATGTTCAACGCTGGGAAGTGATGGGGGATGAGTTTTCAAAACTGCTCGAAGAGGTGCAGCCGGATTTTGCTGCTGTACAGGAATGTGCATCGCCGAAACGCTTCAAGCGTGGGATTCCAGACAAGTGGTTTACGCACAGTGCAAGATATAGCGTCGTGGTCTCACGCTACCCCCTCTCCCGCTGTGAAACTTCACGGCGAGGACATGAAATCAACGGGCTTTATTGTGTGATCGAAACCCCACTGGGACCTGTAGGATTCGCCAACATTGATCTTTTGACACCACGCAGAGCCCTGAATACAATCCTTGACAGGGAAACGATTTTTGACCTTTCTCAAGTTGATTACGCGCAAGAAAGAATCGCCCAACGCTGGCAGGAGTCGGAGAAACTATTTGATTGGGTGCAGGCCTTTCCGGAAGACAACAAGATCCTCGCCGGAGATTTTAATTTGACCGCCGATAGCCCTATTTATAGAAATGTCTGGTCCGAATACCAGAATGCATACAGCCGGACCATGCTCGGTTACGGACAGACGAAAAAGACCAAGATCAATGTCTTCAGATACAAAACCAGGATTGACCACATCCTGTCAACCTCACGGCTGAAACCGCTGAAAGCATGGCTGGGGCCGGACTTAGGATCGGACCATCTGCCGCTGGTTGCGGAGTTTGCACGCAACTGATTCTCACATGGGAGCACTTGAACGTTAGCACCATGACTGTTATTCGCCACGACACAATCCGTCTCGCTGCAGTGGGCGACCTGCTGCTCACTGCCTTGCCGGGAGACCACACAGCCAGGGGATTGGAGGCTCTTTCCGATGAAGTGCACGAGCTGTTGTCTTCTTGCGGCATTGTCCTTGCCAACCTCGAATGCACTCTGTCTGGTGAAGAGTGCGTCCCGACCGAACCCCTTGTCCTGTCGACGGAAAAACAGATTCGATCTCTCAAGGGTTCCGGAATCAATATCGTCACCTTGGGTAACAATCATACTTTTGACAGCTTTGATCAAGGCTTCCGTAAGCTGACCGATGTTCTGAATGAACTTGAAATTCCTTGTTTCGGTGCCGGTTTTAACTACGGAGAGGCTGCATGCCCGGTTGTCGTAGATCGAAACGGGGTGTCGGTTGCCTTCATGGGGTTTGTTGACAGTTCAAGCGGGCCACAAGGTTTTGCCGATGAGACGAAGAGCGGTGTTGCCGCATTCAGTGTTGAGCATATCTGCCAGCAAATTAAAGACGTCAAGGCGAAAGTCGACCACGTTGTCATCTCTCCCCATTGGGGAAGGGAACGTTTCCGTATCCCCTCCCGGGAACAGCTTGAGCAGGCCCGGGCTCTTGTTGATGCCGGGGCATCAATGATCCTGGGCCACCATCCGCACGTTATGCAAGGGTTGGAAATGTACCGCGAAGCACCTGTTGCCTATTCCCTGGGGAACTTCATGGCAAACAACGTCTACTGGAGAAATGGCGATCACCTCACCTGGAACTGTTTTGAGCGGACGGGGATTATCCTTCTCGCCGAGCTCTCCGCTGATCGAGTTTTGAACATTGAACAGATCCCCGTCTTTGACGATGGCGTGACAATCTCCCTGGACAGCTCCGGGCGGGGAGGTAGATATATCGAGAGAGCTAATCGACTGTTGCGCAAGGGTGTTACAGAAAAAGCCTACAGGCGTGAGAAATTCTATGTCCAGACGGTTAAGCCTGTGCTGGCACAATTAAGATGGTCGAAGCTGAAGCGAATACGTCCGGGGCATTTTGGCAAGTTATTGAGATTGCTGTCGCCGCAACAAGACTAAAGAGACCAGCAGAACAGAAAGCAGCGGGTTCTCTTCTTGACCTCTTGGTTTATGTTCCTTTGTGGGATAGCCCGCGCAAGACCTTTGAGCCGATTGAGATCGTTTCAAGGTGTTTGACGACAACATACTATAATCGTTGGCTAATTAATGTTATACTACCGCTTTGCAAGGGGGGAGTTGAAGAGTGAAAATCATCAATGTCGTGGGCGCTCGCCCAAACTTCATGAAAATGGCTCCGATCATTGAGGCCATGAATAAATATCCACAGAAGATTCAGCATCTGCTTGTCCATACCGGCCAGCACTACGATCAGAAGATGAGCAAGGCTTTCTTCGACGACCTCGGCATGCCGAAGCCGGATATTGACCTGGAGATCGGTTCCGGTTCCCAGGCTGAGCAGACCGGCAAGACCATGATGGCGTTCGAAAAGGTCTGTGAGGCTGAAAAGCCCGATCTGGTTATTGTCGTTGGTGATGTCAACTCGACCATGGCCTGCACGATCACGGCCAAGAAGCTCGGCATCAAGGTCGCCCATGTCGAGGCTGGGTTGCGTTCCAGAGATATGAACATGCCGGAGGAGATCAACCGGCTTTGTACGGATGTTTTGTGCGACCACCTGTACACCACCGACCGCATAGCAAACGAAAACCTCACAAATGAAGGCGTTGCCGAAGAGAAAATTCATTTTGTCGGCAACGTCATGATCGACACCCTGTTGAAGCATAAGCAGATGGCTTCGCAACTTGACCTGCGTGAATCCCTGGGCCTGAAGCCTGGTAATTACGCAACTTTGACGCTGCACAGGCCGTCCAACGTCGATGATAAACAGGTTTTGCAAGGAATCCTTGAGGTCTTGCGTGAAATCAGTTCTGAGCTGCCGATTGTTTTCCCGATACACCCGCGGACCCGGAAAATGGTTAATGAGTTCAAACTGGACCATTATTTCAACCAAGGCGATGCTGTTGAAGGCATCTGGCTCACCGAGCCGCTCGGTTACCTGGAGTTCCTGCATCTGAACATGCAGGCCAAAATGGTGCTGACCGACAGTGGCGGCTTGCAAGAGGAGACCACGGTGCTTGGCGTGCCCTGTCTTACCATGCGCAACAATACGGAACGCCCGATTACCTGTGAGGTGGGCACCAACGTCATGGTCGGCAATCAGCCCGCTGAGATACTCATGCAGGCAAAAAATATTCTACGCGGCGTTTCCAGGTCCGGCCAAATTCCCGAGAAATGGGATGGCCATTCTGCTGAAAGAATTGTTGATCACATTCTGAAAGCATATTGACTGCCTTTGCAGGAAAGACACAATAAAGTTAAAATTTTGTGGTGATCCGGAAAATATGGGGGAGGTTATACACATTGAATAATGAATGCAAATACTTGAGAGATTTTCCGAAGGTCAATCTCTTGTTGGTCCTGGTTGCTATTAGCGCAGTATACGCAACCATTGTGCCCAGTATGGTAGGGGACTGGTACAACGACCAGAATTACTCGCACGGCTTTCTTGTCCCACTGATCGCAGCTTATTTTCTATCACAGAACTGGCAGGAACTGAATTCAACGCCGCTACGCCCAAGTAATGCAGGTCTTCTGGTCATCATCGGCAGCCTGCTGTTGCTTTCGCTCGGTTTCATCGGCACTGAATATTTCACCATGCGCTCTTCGCTGGTATTCCTGTTGGCCGGCATCGTTCTTTACTGGTTCGGTTGGGCTGTTTTACGTCTGGCCTCCCTGCCTATAGCTTTCCTGATCTTCATGGTGCCATTGCCGTACATTGTCTACGACTCCCTCGCTTTTCCTCTCAAGCTTTTGGTCACCAAGGCTTCTGTTGTCGTCCTTAAGATCCTCACTATTCCGGTTGTGAGTGAAGGTAACATCATCATGTTCCCGCAGACCGTACTTGAGGTCGCTGATGCCTGCAGCGGCCTGCGCTCGCTGATGTCACTGGTTACCCTGGCTGTTGCTCTGGCATTTTTGACGCAGAAAACAACTTTGAAGCGTACGCTCCTGATCGTTTCATCCGTTCCGGTTGCCATTGTGACTAATATGTTCCGGGTTATTACGACCGGCGTCCTTGCCAACCGCTATGGTGCGGCTGCGGCTGAGGGTTTCTTCCACGAATTTGCCGGTTTGGCGGTATTTGCTCTGGCGATGGTGATTCTCTTCGGCGAAAGTGCCATCCTGAAGAAGGTGGGACGATGAAAAATCAAACCAGACATATTATTACTTACCTGCTGCTCGGCTTGACTGCGCTGTTCATCTATACGCATGAAAACGTTGCCGTGCCCGTAGGGCAGCCCCTTACTGATATCCCCATACAGTTTGACGACTGGCTTATGGCCGGGCAGTCGCGATTCAGCCCTGACGTTCTGCAAAACCTGCAGCCGACAGACTATCTCTACCGGGTTTACAAGGACAAACCTGGAAACAGGGTGACTCTATACCTTGGCTACCATGATGGAGGTCCGGAGAGCGGTCCGATCCATTCCCCCAAGCACTGTTTGCCCGGGAGCGGTTGGTTTGAGCTCTCGGAAGTCGAGCGCACGATCCAGGCTTCTGAAAAGTCGCTGTCGATTGTCGAAGCGGTCTACCAGAAAGGTGATCAAAAAGAAATGTTCCTCTATTTTTTTCAGGTCAAGGGTCGGGTTCTTACGGATGAGTACTCTCTTAAGCTCGCAGAGATCGTCAACTCAATCCTCCACAAGCGACGGGACTCGGCGTTTATCCGCATTTCAGTGCCATTCCAAGGAGACTCGTCCGAGGCTGCGGCTATTGGCGATCGTTTCATGGCCAACATCTACCCGCACATAGCATCGGTCCTGCCCCTTTAAGAGTTTGACCAGGAGTCAATACACAGGATGATTGTCTCGGCATTCTCGATCTTTGCCGCATTAACTCTCGGCGTAGCGATTTCGATATCTCGCAAGCAGCGCTCTTTGAATAGCCTCCTGCTCGTTGCGGGTCTACTGTTAATGGCCATTGTTGAGGGTGCCGACCGGTTCGCGTTGAATAACCCTGATGTATGGGAGTTCGCAAAGGGGATTACCCTGGTTGCCGAATCTTTCGTCGGGATAGCCTTGTTGCTCTTTGCGCTGACCTACATCAGGAGTGAGCCTTCACGCAGATGGTCTCCTTTCACCTGGCTGCTGCTGGCCGCTGCCCTGCTGTTGCCGATGACTGCTTTATTGGCACCTGTCGCAGATTTCTACTTTTCTCCTGACTTTGCCGAAGAACACGTTCTGTTCCTGAGCCGTACCTCTTACTGGTTTTACCTGGGACTTCTGATCCTGTCGGTTGTGGTCCTTTACCATCTGGAGCGGGCACTTATGGCGTTGTCATCAGTGGAACGGTCCCTGGTGTTATTCGAGATTCTTGGTGTCGGTATAATCCTGGCGGCCATGCTGATTTATTACAGCCAGGCGTTGCTGCATCGCACGATAGATATGAACCTCATTCCGGTCCGTTCGCTGGCGTTATTGGCCGGAACCGTGCTGTGTGGTTACTCCCGCTTCATGCGCGGTTCGTCCAGGGACATCCAGGTGTCCCGCGTTGTGACTTCACAATCGGTGGTCGTGCTGACTATTGGCTGCTACCTGCTGCTGCTTGGTGGAGCAGGGGAGGGTTTGCGCTATTTCGGTTTACAAAATCAACGCTTGCCCTTAATTGGATTCGCCATCATCAGCGGCCTCCTGCTGGTTGTTTTTTTGATTTCCGAAAAAAACCGTCGCAAGCTCAAGGTATTTCTTCATAAACATTTCTATCGACAGAAATACGATTACCGTAATGAATGGCTGATGTTTACCCGGCAACTCTCCTCAGCCGACAATATGGGCAATATTCAGGACGCTATTCTGGCTTTTTATTGTGAGACCTTTGCCCGGAAGGGTGCGGCACTTTACCTGCTTGATGCCGAAACCGCGACTTATCAACAAGTCTCCAATCGATCGCTGGACTTTCCTCAAACCTGTTTCTTTACAAATCACCCTCTGCCTGTCTATTTCGGCGAAACAGAAGGCTGGGTATTCAATATCGTAGATACACATGCCCCGTCACTGGATGACATCAAGCGTCAACTCGAACCCTTCAAGGTGGAGCTTTGCGTTCCTTTACAGTACGAGCAAAACCTGGAAGGTTTCATCATGCTTGGCGAGGCAGCACATTCTGGTGAGACCCTCATCTATGAAGACTTTGACCTCATGAAGGTCCTTGCGAGTCAGGCAACATCGGTTGTGCTCAGCCTGAAATTGGCGGAACAGTTGTCAACGGCGCAGGAGATGGCAGCCATTGGCAGGGTCTCGACTTTCGTTATTCACGACCTGAAGAACCATGTCTCCAATCTTTCACTGATGATGGAGAATGCCAGCGACCATATAGACAACCCGGAGTTTCAGGTTGATATGCTGGGGACCCTCGACGAAACAGTTGGCAAGATGAAAGGATTGATTTATCGCCTGAAAAATATAAAGGAAAAAAAGAAGTTGAACCTCCTCCCTTGTAATTTGTCCGACGTTGTGAGCAGGGGAGGAAAGACAACTGGTTCGTCGCCAAAGATGATTCTTGCCGACAAAGTGCCAGTTTGTATTGATGCTACAGAAATTGAAAAAGTGGTGAATAATATGGTTTTAAATGCCTGCGAGGCCGGTGCAAAGATGGAGGCCGTCACAGTTGAAGTCGGTATGAAAGACACGGCTTTTTTCGAAGTTACTGACCAGGGCTGTGGCATGTCGGAGCATTTTATTCAAAACCGTCTGTTCAAACCGTTTCAGTCAACCAAATCACATGGCTTCGGTATCGGCCTATACCAGTGCCGGCATATAATTGAGGCGCATGGTGGTAAAATCGAAGTGTTCAGTAAGGAAGGCGAGGGCACATCTTTCAAGGTGCACTTGCCTATAGCTGATTTTTAAGTTTTCCTGAAATTACTTAATGCGAGGCATTAAACATAAGGGGTAAGCAATGGAATGTCTTCTTGTTGTGGACGATGATAGCGGTATCAGAAAGCAACTGAAGTGGGGGCTGGACAAAGACTACAAGGTGCTACTTGCTGAAGATGGTCGCAAGGCTCTGGAACTGTTCAATAAACATGAGCCGAACATCGTCACCCTCGATCTGGGTTTGCCCCCTGACGCCGACGGTGCGAGCGAGGGCTTACGTGTTCTTGAAGAGATTCTCTCCCAAGGAAAGAACACCAAGGTCATCGTTGTCTCCGGTAACGAGGAACACAACAATGCCTTGGCCGCAATCGGTCTTGGGGCTTATGATTTCTGCCAAAAACCGATCGATCTTGAAACCTTGAAGATTATCCTTTCCCGGGCACTCCACCTGGCAAACCTTGAGGCCGAAAATCGCAGCCTGCAGGAGCAAAAAGCCAGCGGAGGAGCCTCCATGGATGGGATTTTCGGCCAATGCCCGCAGATGGGAGAGATTTTTTCCATCGTGCGCAAGGTCGGCACCATTGACGTTCCGGTCATGGTTCTCGGCGAAAGTGGTACGGGCAAAGAGCTCGTTGCCCGGGCTATTCACGAGAACAGCCTGAGGAAAAATGGTCCCTTTATTCCAATTAACTGTGGGGCTATTCCTGAAAACCTTCTGGAGGCAGAGCTCTTTGGCCACGAGAAGGGCTCCTTTACCGGGGCTCAGTCCCGTGTGCAGGGCAAGGTTGAGTTTGCCCATGGCGGCACACTCTTCCTCGACGAAATCGGAGACATGCCACTTTTGTTGCAGGTGAAACTCCTGCGTTTCCTTCAGGAAAAAGTCATCCAGAGGGTGGGTGGCCGAGAAGATATTGAAGTGGACGCCAGAATCGTCGCTGCAACTAATCTTGACATCGAAGATGCCATTAAGGGTGGTGGCTTTAGAGAGGACTTGTACTACCGTATCGGAGTGGTCACTGCCAACCTGCCGCCACTAAGGGACAGGGGCGATGATATCGCCCTGCTTGCGAACCTGTTCATGCGTCGCTACGCTCACGAGTTCAAACGTCGCGTTAAATGCTTCAGCGTTGCGGCCCTCAGGAACCTGAATAGCTATGAATGGCCTGGGAATATTCGCGAACTGGAGAACCGGGTCAAGAGGGCCGTCATCATGACGGAATCTCTGACTATAGAGCCGGAAGATCTTGGGTTTGCACCGGAACCTGAGCCAGAGAGAGATGAGAGCCTTGCTGATGCTCCCCATTATGGCCTGAACATTAAAGGGTTGAAGCTGAAAGAAGCACGCAGTGTGGTCGAAAAGAGCCTTGTCGAGGAAGCAGTGGCAGACGCTGACGGCAACATCCTGAAAGCTGCCAAATCACTCGGGGTCAGCCGTCCAACGCTTTACGACCTGATGAAAAAACATGGCCTTTACGTTGAAGAAGCTAACAGCTAACCGGCATACGAGGCAAGAATCCGCTTAGATATTCGTTTAACTATCTAATATCATTGCACCTTACTGTTACAGACTCAACATCCCAGAAACCGTAATCATCTTCACTACCTGACACCTTTGCGTTGCCTCTGAATATCGTGGATCCGAAAGAATTAGGTTTGCTTATATTGTCAGTCACGGTTGCACTCAACCCGTTGTCGTTCCTCGCAGTGGCAGTTACGGACATGTTCTTACATTTCGGCCCCGAACTGATGCGTCCTGAAATGCTCATAATGTCTGCGCCGAGTTTGCCGATGCTCGATGTAATTCTGTAATCCTCTTCGGTGATCATTTCCTTTCCAACGTTGGTTTTTTCTGGGCTATTGGGCTTTTGAGGGGTGATGTTCTTTTCCTGTGCTGGCTGTTGCTTTGTCACGTCGCTGCCAACATCATTTTCTGCTTCTGAAACCGGCTTTTTATCGACGAGGATCGTATTGTCGCGCACCTGGATCTCTTTGGCTTCACTGGAGTAGGGCTTGTCACTGAAGTGAACAGAACCGTTTTCATCGACCCACTTGTAGATCTTTGCTTCGACTGCTGTGGTTGATGCAATCCATACAATGAGAAGGAGAATGTATTTCATGTTAACTCCAGAGATAACACTTTGACTTCTGACGATTGTCTGTACCTACTGATGGAAACTTCCTCACTTAACTTAAATTCCAAGAATGTTTGTGTCAAGCAGGACAGGGTAGAATCTGTAATATCCTATTCTTAAAAACATTAAGCACACACATAACGTCGCATAATATATATTATGTAAACTTTGGGATAGGGGAAAACGGATCATTGTTGGAGGAGCCACGAAAAGGTGAAAAATGCCTCGAGCAAGATATCGATCCCCTGAAAAGCCATATTGACTATTTTGTCAAAGAAAGGTCCATGCTCGGGCCTTCCTCTCACAAAGAAAACACCTTACAGGGCAAATATGAAGGCCGCGCTTCCAATCAATCAGAAGTGCGGCCTTTAGCAGCGGTGAAGGTTTAATTTAAAGTGTTACTACAGTGAGTTGCACGTTTTCAATGCGAGCACTGCCTTTCGTGTTGAGATTGTAGGTTTGACCTTTGGCCCACGATGAATCACGTTTGAACTTACGTCCCAGTTGGGTCACGCTTAGCGTACCGTTGCGATATGAGACAGGTACGTTGATCTTGTGTCCGTTCTTGGCAACCAGGGAGACGCTTAGTGAGTCACCGTCTTTCAATGTGACACTAGAATTCTTCAGCTTGCCCTGCTTTCCGTTCACCATAACGGTTCCACCTTTGAAACTGACCTTTACCTTTTTCTTGATGTTGTCCCGAGAGTCGCTCTTATGGTTTGTCTTAACGATTGTTTTCTCTTTGTGATGTACCCTGCGTTTTTCAAGCACGACTTGATGCCCCCCATTGTGCTTGCTGTCGTTCTTCACTACTTTTACGCTACCTGTGGTTTTCCGATCATTTTTGGCCGTTTTGAGTTTCTGCACGATGTGCGGCCTGTGTGTAACCTTGTCAGTTTTAACCACGTTGTCGATGGTATTTTTCTTCGTGCTGACTACTTGTACTTGCTTCGATATAGCGGGTTTTTTATGATTTTTGGTTAATTGAAGATCCTTCCCCCGGATTGTCTCTTTAACGACGACCTTTTTGCTTTCATGTCTTGGTTTGACATTCTCAACATATCGTTTTTCTTTGGTTTTTACTGTTTTGATCGATTTTTCTACTACTTTTCCAGGTTCACCCCTGTTAACGCGGTACCTGTCTGCCGGAACACTACGTACCTTGAGGCGTAGTCCGGTCAAATCGTAATCTTTGCCGGCATTGATGTGCCCATATTTATGACCATTATCCCAGTTTTTTGCGTACTTAAACCCTTTGGATCCGGGAATACGCTTACATCTTCTTGAGGAATCAAAGTGTAAATCACCCTCATGATAGTGTGCGAAAATTCTGGTGTGCTGCCCTCTCCTGTTTTTGACCGGAATTTCTACGTATTGTCCATCAGCTATCACGAGTTGAATTGGCTGAAAGTAGACACCCCGGTAACTGTTGTCGGCATACAGGGTCACCTCGACATGACTACGGTATACCTGTGTGTGCGTGGTTTGTACGTTTACATGCCTTACCGGAGCTCGATGCTTATAGTGAGTCGTCTTGTGAACGACCGGTGTGCATGCTGTAACCAACATTAACATCAAGACCAACCCGAACCCTTTTGCTTTCATCATGACATCCTCCTTTAATTAACATCGTTATCGTCATTGTTGGTTACGATGCTATGTGTAGACGAAGGGTTTGTCATTCGACATCGGCCAATACATCGGCAGATGTCTATAATGTAGGGTTACATTAGACGACACAAGCGTATGTTATTACAGCAATTTGGTGAGAACGGTGAAAAGGTAGGGTTTTCAGAAAGAGGAGGGATTGTGTGCTGCAAGGCTACAAAGCCATAATGCCTTAAGGTAAAATCCTCACAGCTTTAAAGCACATAAAGCCTTATATCATTAACCGACACCCGGCACCTCAAGCCGTTCGCCCCAGAGCCACGAACCTCGAGGTTGACATCAGCGAAACGGAAACCATCACTGTCGGCATGGGTAACTTAAAGTCATTTCTCACTGTCTTCACTAAACCTGCATGATTACAGAAACATGCAGATACTTATTACTTCAACTTTACCCATCCTTTCACGCAACTTATGAAGCTACGCAAGGACGAACTGTTCGGCATGTTCAGCCAGGCACAACCGTGGCATTTCAGTCTCACTCGCAGCAAACTCCGAAGAATATGCCAGGTGAGATTCAACCAGGATAACCAGATACATACGGATGACATGGCTACGATAGAACCTTAAGTTGCCGGCAAAAAGTCGATCGGATAAAGGATGGTCGTCCTCGGGACGTCCTCTTTCGGGCCGAAATTGAACCTCTTGACGCGGTTGATAATCTGGGCCACCAGTTCGTCGGAGTCCAGATCGGTTGATTCCACCGCACACATGGAAACCTCCCCTTCTGGTTCGATCGTGAGTCGCATCAGCAGCTTCCCTCGCAGGGTCGGATCCTTGCGTAGTTCTTTGTTGTAGATCCGATAGAGGCTCGCCTTGTACCGGTCGAAGACGATCTGGATTTCTTCGTCTGTCCGGCCCGGCCCTGGTCCGCCGCTCAGTGGCCGGCCTTCTTCACCGGCCAGACCTGCTACGGTACTCTCTACTCGTGAGAAACCAACCCCACCGATTTGTCCGGCATTGCCATAACCACTCCCCCCACCGGTACCGCCGTTACCAAGATTCCTGCTGACGCCGAGATTACCTATGCCACCGCTGGTGCCGCTCTTCGCCTGCATCGCTACCAGATTGCGCTGTGCACGGGCTTGACCCGGGATTTGCTTGGAATCTTTATTCAGGCGAGCTTCGGTGCCAAGTTTTGCGACCGGAACTTCGTCCATGAGATCAGAGAATGTACTCTTGAATGCCAGGACCCCGGTGTTCTCGGCTTTTTTGCGTGCGACCTGTACTCCGCCTCCACCGGCGGGCTTTTTCGCAGGCTTGGCCTTTTGGGTTTTCTTGTCGATTTTGGCCGTCTTTTCAGACGTTTCTTTTTTCGGCAGTTCTGGCTCAAGTTTCTTTTCTTTCTGAGGCCTTGGCTGTAACGGTTCCGGGATCAGAGGCTCTTTCTTGACCAACATGGCCAACCGTGCAGGAATCTCTACAACGACGTTCACTCGATCAATTATCGGTATCGCCACCAACGGAATGATCGTACCGAGCGCCACGCTCCAGAATAACGAAATGAGCAGAGCTTTACGGAAAAGCCTTTCGCTCTCGGCCCCTTTAGTCCAGGGCATAATCTCTGGCATGAATGGAACGGCTGAGACCTCTCGCTCAATGATGAATTCTTCCTGACGCACCTCTTCACGGCTGTAGGCCTGACGCACCTCTTCGTCCAGGTCTTCCAGATCATAGAGGCACAGTTCAATCTTTGCTTTGACAGCCTCCCGATTGACCTCTATTCCTTGCGTTTCCTCTTCGAAGCTGGCAACACGACCTCGCAGCCTTCGCTGGTATTCGGCTGCGTCGGCGACGTCTGGCAATTCGTGCCAGAAGAGTTCTTCTGCCTCCAGTTCGCCGAGCCGGTCGAGCGCATTGCAAACTTCCCGTAAAGCTTCGAAACGCTGTTTTTCGGCCAAATATATCTTGAGCTCTGCCTCTATTTTGCACAGTTCTGTTTCCAGACTCTCGAGGGTTCCCCGAGTTTCCACGATCTGCGCATTTAGTGGCGCCAACTCTTCGTTTAACAGAGAAGTATTCACGGAAATCTCTCTATGTCTGTGGGGCTTTCTGGATGACAGCGAGGGAAATCCTGCCGTATCCAGAGCCTGTACATGTTGTCATGATTTTCTTGAGCACAACGAACGGTATCGACTTGTCCGCAAGAATGGTGATTTCCTTGCTATCGATCGCCGCCTGGGCATTGATGCCAATAATGTTGCTTTCCAGGTAATCCAGGTGCTGGGTAATCGCCGGAATCTTTTCTGCTTTGGTTTCGAGAAGTTCGGGCGTATTGACCACAGCGACACCTTGCACCAACACCGTTTCCGGGCTAACCAGGATTACCACAGTTTCCCTGGGTTTGGACTCAATCACGGAGTCCGGCAGCGTGATCTGCTTGGGCGTTGTCAGGACTTCACTGGCTGACGAGTTGGCGAGCAGAAAAAACACCAGGATCGTGAACACATCCATCAATGAGGTCAGGTTCAACCCTGGAGCCTTTTTCCTGCTGCGATCCATGCGTCTAATACGTCGGCTTTCCCTCATGGCGCGTCTCCAATGGAAATTTTGGGGAAGAGCACCATTTTCTGGAGCTCTCCACTACCCTCTTCGGGGATTTCGGCTTCGCGAATCGTGTCCATGACCCGTATCAGGTAATCGTACTCGATGTCCGGTTCCATCAGAACCGTTGCATCGTCCTTGTCCGGATAGTCGCTCTTCAGCCGGAGAAGAATGTCGGTCAGTTTTTGCATATCGTACTGACCGTCCTTGTTCGGTATCGCGGCCACTACGTTTGACCCGTTGGCCAGCTCAAGCCCTGCTTTACGGACGACAACCTCGATGTTGAAATTGGGCGCGGCCATTTCCGAACCGCCGGCAGCAGTCGGCACGCTCAATTCAAGGATGGTGATCCGGGAAAACACAGCCGTGATCAACAAAAACGGCACGAGCACCACCATCAGGTTAAGAAACGAGGTGATATTAAGCTCGGGCACCTCTTTATGTCGTCTTCGTCGTTTTTGGAAACTTTGTCTACCCATAATTAACTCGCAGGAAATTGCCGCTTGGCAAAGTTGGAAATACTGTTCAATGCTTTAACCGAGGCCATCTCCAGACTGTCCACGATCTGGCCAGTGGTCGATGTCAGACTGGCATGAATCAGCAATAATGGAATCGCGACCATCAGTCCGAATGCCGTGGTGTTCATCGCCACCGAGATGCTGGCTGAAAGCAGATCGGCCTTTTCGGCAGGATTGGCATTCGACACGGCGGTAAAGGCCTCGATCAGGCCCATGATGGTGCCAAGCAAGCCAAGCAAGGTAGCAATGTTCGAGAGCAGCGCAATGTAGGGAGTCCGTCTTTCCAGCTGAGGGATGATCTCCATCATGCTCTCCTCCATAGCGATTTCGATGTCTTCGCGGCGCCTGACCGCACCCTGGCGTGCGAGCCCCATTGATAGCATCTGGGATATGGTTGACTGGTCTTCATTGACCATCTCCCGGGCTTGTTCAAACGAGCCCTCGGTCAGAACCGGATATATCTGGTTCCAAATCTTACGGTTCTTGTTCCGCGTTTTTGTCAACTGCACCCAGCGTTCGACCGCTATGGCCATGCCGATCGCGAACACGATCAGGATGGGATACATGAACATCCCGCCTTTTTGAAAAAAACCTATGATTGAATACATACCCATGATTGTCCTCCCATTGTGCTGTCGTTGGTTGGTCCGGGCTTATGCACCGGAGTTTTTTAAACATGTCTTAACTATTGCCTATAAGTGACTGATTCAAAGGGTGTTAATTTGATCAATGTGACCCAGGGCTGCTTTCCTGATTGAGCACAACTTGTTGCGAAACGCCTAAATTCGCAGTGCTGACTTCATAAAAACTCAACTGCCTCAGGAAGACGTCCCGGTCGACCGGCACATCTCTTTCGTTCAACATCGTGTTCAAGCTGGTCTCCGCACCTAGTTCGGAACTTTTCCACGGAATGATATAAAGTGATTTCGGGGCCTCATCATTACCAACAATCGACATCCCTGAAAGCTCCTTGGTTTCCTGCGCTGTGGCAGGTTTATCCTCGGCTCCTGCAAGGACAGCCGTTAGCAGAATCAAGTTCAGCATGAGCAACAGATTACGATACATAGCATCCTCCCTGGGCAGTCCCCTGCCCCGCGTTTATGGCCTAATTCTGACCCAATCGAAGCTTCAGGCCGGCAATCCACAACTGGACATCCTTGTCTTCGGGCTTAGCATCACTGTAAATCCTGTATTGTTCGAGCGCACAGGCCTGATCATTGAGATACAGTTCGCAGAGAATCCCGAGATTCCGGCGAACTGGCAGATATTCCGGAAACGATTGCAGTGTGGTCTCGTAAACCTCGCGGGCCTTGCCAAACCGACCGGTTTGACGCAGCAGCAAGCCGTATTCATTGTTCGCTACCGGGTGTTCCGGGACCAGTGACAGCGCCTTTTGCAGCTGTTCTTCGGACTTCTCGAATTGTTCCTTGTGCCGGTAGGCCATGGCCAGATTAATGTACGGAGCCGTCACTCCCGGTGATTGACGAACCACCTCTTCCAAAAGAGTGATTGCCTGTGCGTCGTTTTGGTCCTGCAACATGGCAACAGCCTGCTCGAAGTCACCGCGCCATGTTGCAGACTGGTCAGGGGACTCAGTGATGACGAAACCGGTCCGTCCGCCCTGAAGGCGAGCGATGGTCGTATCTTCCACGTGCGGATTTTTCTCCTCGACTAATTCCGGCGTTGCCGGCCGACCCGTTGCACATCCGGCAAGGGTCGACAACAGGGCCACCAGGCCCATGACACCAGCCCAGGTGGCTGCCTTCGACCAGCGCATCAATGGCTTTGGTCCTGTCTGTCGGTAATTATTTTCCATGATTTGCATCATTCCTTTTGTGTCGTTGTTTTACCTGGCAGTTCTTTATCGCCGTCGTCGTGTGCGACCTGGCCATCGGCACTCTGCGCTTCACCCTGAAGCTCCGCAGGCTCACTCCGTTCAGGTTCGACTGCCAATGTCGTCATGTCGGGTTCCGGTGCTGCAGAGACCGGTTGTTTAACTGTCACAGCAACTGCAGTCTGTGCCTGCTCTTCGGTCAACGGGTCGACGGATGGCTCAGGATTGTCGATTTCATAGGAGTAAGTCTCAAGCGAAACGATGACCTGGCCCTCCTCTTCCGGACGATCGTAGCGAGCCGGCATGAACTCGGCCAATCTCTGCAAACTTCTGTCAACCCATGTGTTGTAGATGTCCAGGGAAATCAACTCGAGGTTACTCTCATGCACCGCAATGGCTTTTTCCTCGAAAGGATACGCCTGCTCTTCGATAGCCAGCTCGTATTGCTCGAGCTCCAACGGTGCCAGATTGTCGGGCCGCTCAGACTCCATCAGGGCTTTGCTAAAGTGGGCATAGATTTCAGCGAGGTAGAATGTCGCCGCGGCGGTAACCTCTCCCACCTCGTAATCGAGCAGCCGGTTGAATTGTTGAGTGGCCTCTTTCATCAGGGTCTGTTTTCTGCGCAGGTTGACATCAAACGGTTTCACTAACCTGACGTCCGCGAACTGGTCATAACTCTGCTCAGCCAGTACCAGCGCGGCTTTTGATGCCAGGTAGCGGGTTCTGGACGTACGGGAGTCTCCGGCAGCAGCGTCAATGGCGACAATTTGCTTAAGCTGGCTCAAATAGTTCTGCTGATCGTTGCTCGCTTTGAGCAAGAGGCTGATTTTGTTGCGTGTTTCGAGGTTGAGTTCAACCGGTCGGGGGAAATAGGCTACGTAGCGCTGGTAAACCTCCAGGGTGCGAACGCTGTCGCCAGCATTATCATACAGCTCAGCAGCAGTCTGGAGCGCCTCGCGCCGGACTTCCTCGTCGTCTGATTCGGTTTCGATCCGTTCATATTCGCCAGCGGCCTGAGCCAGTCGGCCGTCTTCTCGGTAGACATAGGCGATCTTCTTGGTCACCTCGGGCTGCAGTTCGTGGTTCGGGAAAGTGGTCCGGAAGCCGGTCAGCACGCTGGCCGCTGCGGCCCAGTCCTGGAGTTGGATCAACGATGCCGCGGCATCGAATTCAGCAGTAGGCCTGATCGCGGAAGTCGGCGCCATACTGCTTATACGCAGAAAGTGATTCGCTGCCGCCCGGTAATCCTCGCTGCTGTTCGCTTCAGCTCCCTGCTGGTAAATTGATGCGGCGAGATTGTCGACCAGGCCATCGTGTCTCTGGTCCTCTGGCGGCAGCATCTCCAGTACAGTCAGGTAAGCGGCTTCAGCTTCGGCATAAAGGTGCAGTTCGTAGGACGCGTGGCCAATGACAATCCAGACCGAGCGCCTGACTTCCACGTCGGCTTCGGGGAATGACTCGACGAGCTGGTGGGCGATAAGCACGGCCTGTTCATAGTCCTGCATGTCGTAGAGATCGTCCACGGCTGCGCCGAGCACAACGGCCGCTTTTTCATGGCCCGGGAACGTCTCTGCAAAACGCAACGAGCTTCGCACGACTTCGCGCTTGATCGGATCCTTGTCTGCAGCCGCGTCAGTGTCGAGATGCTCTCGATATGCAAAAACTGCTGCATACCCGGCCGTGGAGGACTTTTCATGGCCCGGGTAATCGTAAGCGGTTTTTTCATATTCCACTGCGGCCTGATCATACAGCCGGTTTTCCAGTAGCAGTTCAGCCAAATGGTAATTGATCGTCGGCGATTCGTCGTCCATCGGGAACGAGACGAGAAACTCCCGGTACCAGTGCCGTGCCTCGTCGAAATTAGCCGACTTCTGCTCTTTGAGCTCAGGGCTTTGGTAGAGGGCATGATAATGATTGGCCAGGTCCGTCAGGTTGGTCTTGAGGTAACTGAGAACGTCAGGATGCTCGTCCGGATCGAAATAGGTCCAGTACTCCGCCTGCAAGCCGTATTTGGTGGCGAATTCTTTCTTGGATTCGATAACCAGGCTCGGGAATCCGCCGGCGATGTTGATATCAATAATCCGCATCTGGAAGTGTGGCGACTTCTTGTGGAACGGATTGCGCTCAACGAAGGCGCCGTAGGTTGCGTTTGCGTCGCTATAGCGGCGTTTGCTGAAATAGTACTCGCCAAGATTGCTGTAGACGAGGTCTTCATAACTGCGGGCCCCGTGGCGGGAGAAGTAATCGGCAACGATGTCAGCGCCTCCGAGAGAGGACAAACTCAAGCTGACCACGCGAAAAGTGTCTTCCATGCGTTTGCGGTCCGTCTCGTCCTCGGTCTGCTCGAAGTCGTATCCCACGGACACATGGTAATCGAGCAGGGCAATGAATTTGTACAGGGCGTCTTCGTAGAGTTCCTGTTTGTAAAACGTCCATCCCAGCTTGTAGAGAGCAAACGGGTAGAAGGTTGAACTGACTCCCCTCTCCTCAATGGCTATGTAAGCGTCCTCTGCGTCCAGATATTTCCGGCGCGTAAAGAAGTATTCCGCTCTTCGAAACTGGACTTCATCAATATATCTGGAGTCAGGATAATTG
>CAZXBD010000215.1:0-17175 GCA_964638305.1 uncultured Geobacteraceae bacterium
TTCCAGAGGGTGGGGTTTTGCAGCGAAAAACGTAACACACAAAAAGCAACAGCAACCAGAGCCGTAGAGGACCTCAAGGGCCTCGGGGATAACTGGGGATATGTAGACAGCTAAAGGTTCATACCTATGACATTTGCCACCAGCATCCTCGAACAAGACATGCCCAGCGCAGCGCCAAGCTTTCTTTTGCTTCGTTTTCTTTGTCGACACAAAGAAAATGACGTTGCTGTCGGGCAACCCCGACGGTTTTGCCTTTAGCTTTAGATGCAAAGCCAGACAAAAAAGAGCAACAGATCAACGATCTGCTGCTCCCTTTCAAACTTCAATCATCAACACAAAATTGAACCTGGTCCGCACCCTGAAGGGCAGGGGCCATAGTGCCCCTGCAACTCAAGATGAGATTCGCAACAGAGGTTTCTATTGCTCAACCGTAACCTTCTGGATGGTGATCTTCTCTACCGGGACATCCTGATGCATGCCGCTGTTGCCGGTTTTGACCTGGCGAATGGCATCAACGATATCCATACCGTCTGTCACTTTACCGAAGACGGCATAACCGAAACCTTGCGGAGTTGGTGCCGTGTGGTTGAGGAAGCTGTTTTCGCCAACATTGATAAAGAACTGGCTGGTTGCGCTGTCAACAACATTGGTGCGCGCCATTGCTACTGTGCCAAGGTCATTCTTCAGACCGTTGCCGGCTTCGTTCTTGATCGGGGCTTTCTTGCTGTCTTTGTCGCGCATGTCTGCGGTCAGGCCACCGCCCTGCACCATGAAACCGTCGATAACTCTGTGAAAGATGGTGTCTTCATAGAAACCATCGTTCGCATAATCGATAAAATTGGCAACGGTTATCGGAGCATTTTTTGCGTCGAGTTCGAGGGTGATGTTGCCCATGCTGGTTTCGATACGGGCAATTGGATTGCTTTCGGACATATTTTTCTCCTTGAAAATGATGAGTTCAGATATGGCGCAGATATAACACGAGAGGTATGTGGGGGCAAGACCATGATGAGAGTTGCACACGAGCCAAATTCAAAATTCAAAATTAAGAATTGCCTCGACCATCTATTCCTCTGCCGGAGCAGGAACGGCTTCGCTTGTCTCCGATCCTTGCCCGGAACTTTCTTCGTCCACCCAGGCGGTCATCAGGGTAAAACAGACAGCGAGCAGGACCGGACCGATGAAGAGGCCGATGATGCCAAAGGCGATCAGTCCACCAATAACACCGGCTAGAATCAGCAGCAGGGGCAAGTTCGCGTTGCGACGGATCAGGATCGGCCGCATGAACCCGTCCATGCCCATGACGATGACTGACCAGACCAGCATAGCGATTCCCCAACCGGTACTACCTTTCCAGAAGAGCCAAATGACGACCGGAATCAGTACGGGCCCTGCACCGATTTGCGCGATTGTCAGCATGAAGATCAGAGCTGTCAGCAAGGATGTGTAAGGAATTCCAACCACGGCCAATCCGATCCCGGCCAGAAGTGATTGGGCCAGGGCCGTGATCACCACCCCTTGTGCCACCGCACGAATCGACTTGGCTGCGAGGATCACAGAGTTTTCCCCACGCTCATCCGCGACCCGGCGGGCCAGGCGGATCGTCATGTCAGCTGTGGCTTCGCCATTCATGTAAAGCAGGGTAGAAAGGACCAGGGTCAGGATCAGATGCACCAGCATTATGCCAAATCCTCCGGCCTGTGCTACCAGCCAGCCGCCGATGTTTCGAAAGTATGGCGACAGGCGCTTGTTGATTTCTCCCGGCCCAATGTCTGCTGCCTTTTGCCAGAGCTCGTTAGCCGAATCACCGATCAGTGGCATCTGCCCGACCCATTCCGGTGGTGCTGGTATATCGAGAGTGACCAGGTGTTTGCCGAAAGAGGTTATCTGGGGAGCATTCTCGACGATCGTGCCGACCGCGAGGGCGAAGGGAATGACAAAAACCAGGATCAGGAGACCGATCATCACCATGACCGCAGGTCGACGACCCCGCACCTTTTTCTCCAGGATGAGCAACATTGGCCAGGTCGCAATAACGATCATGCTTGCCCAGATCAGTGCCGGCAGAAACGGGCGAACGATCCAGAAACAGGCGGCCAGAAGAGCGCCAATGAGGACGATGACCAGGGTGTTTTTGACCAGATCATTGTGAGTGTTGTCTGTCATGTTTGCACCTGAATCAAGAGGTGAATTGTTGCGGGTTTGTCAGCCTGCGAGACAGCCCCAGTCCTGTCGGAATCGTCGATTATTGTTGCATAAAACAGTCTGTATTGCATGTGCTGATTTGAGACCTGTATTTTGCCGTGGAGAATACTGAATAGTAAAGCTAAAAGCGAATCTCTTTAATCAGCCTTGATAAATAAAAAAATGCCCCGCTCACCGGAGGGGATGGGAGCAGGGCGAAACCTCTGCGCAAACTAGGTGTGCATCAGAGGGACATAACGTTGTAACTAATGAGGAAGATACTCAGATTATTGGTTGGAGTCAATAAATATTTTCTGTTCTAAGAGACAAGATTACAACAGGTACTGTACCCACGGCTTGCATCGGTTTAAAAGCCGAACTTTAAACCAAAGGCAAGAGCGTTAGAGGTTCCGTCGTCCGCGACAATGCCGAATGCGTTGGATCGATGATGTACGCGGGTGATAACCGCTATGTTCGGATGTGATGGCAAGGCAAACTCCAACTCCACCAGCATGTACACCTGCAGATGTTCAGAATCCCCGCTTCTTTGTACTTCTATCTCGGGAACCTCGGTCGCATACGACGGCCCAGCGCCCAAAGCGAAGCTGGTATCCAGGTATTCGTCCCAGAAGAATGCTTCCCAGCGAGCCGCCAGTAAAGCGTTGAACTCCCAGTGGTTCTGTTGATCAAAATGTTTGACAATCTGCCCTTCGACCTCAAAACTGGCGAGCTCCTTATATGTCGCGAAACGTCGCGCTAATGCAAGCGTCAACAAGTAGGAATCCTCAAAATCAAGGTCCGGTATATCGACAACAAAATCCTCGATTTCGTTGTCCGTCATCCGGCCGCCATAAACACTGAGGGAATAGGGTGGTTTTTCTTCGAGAAGCGGGACCTCTGCCAGGCAAGAGCTTGCAGAGATCAAGACGAAAAAAATGATCAGGGATGAGTTTCTCAGAAGGTTTTCAACAAGACAGGGCATAAATCCTCTCTTGGCAAGAACAGACAGGCCTTACGCCTTCATAATAACAAGTGCGGGGCAGACGACAAGAGTTGGAAACAAAGAAATAGGGTCTGGGGAAATGCTGCCAACATTAATGCTCTGACAGACAACCCTGCGCTAAAGTTGAAATAGGTATTGTGTCCCCCGGTTCACTTACAGGTAAAGTCACGTCATTGTTCGCGTTACTGGTTGCGTAAATCACAATTTTTTTACGATAGTTGTCTGGTTGCAATCTCTAACTGAACTGCTACTCTGATAACTATGGACTGACTTAGTAAGGGCTAACTATAAAGCCCTTAATGGTTTTTGTCGGTTCTTTTGCCGTTTTTATGTCCATTGAAAAATTGAAAGTTAGGCGGGTAAGAAAGGTTCGTTTCTTCTTATCAATAGAGGTTTGTACTCTTATCGGTTTTCCTTCACGCAAGACCATTACAAAGGAGGTGCCAGATGTTATTTATGGTTACAAATAGAAGAATAATGGGTGGTGAATTCGGTGATGAGGAAAAGCCAAACAGAAAATTTGAATATCAATATTCTTACAACAACTTAGATCGAGGTAGTGATGTCTTTGAAAAGACAGGCAAGGAAGGATTCGAAAAGGCTTTGCTGTCTGAACTTAATCGTCTTAAAAAAGAAGAGGGGATAAATACACCAAAAGTTGGTATCTATCTACATGGGTTCAATAATGACTACCAAGAGAGTATTGATGAAACATTCGATATGGAGAAAAGTCTCACTGAAACAAATGGTTATGCGCCAGTAATTGTTGGTTTCTCATGGCCTTCCTCCGGTAAGACCGCCTACTACCTGTCTGATCGGGAAGAGGTGCGTGACTCCGTTGGAGCATTTACAAGGTTTTTGCTCGATATGAATACCTTGGCGGCAAAAAATGAGCAAGATTGCTTCTCGACAACCTATTGTATTGCACATTCAATGGGTAATTACTTACTGAGAAAGGGCATGGAATATATGTCGGATGTCCTTGGTACGCCAGTGGGAAGAAAGTTGTTTGATGAAACTATTCTATTGGCTCCCGATCTTTCTGCTGGAGATCTCGAGATTGGTGGAAAAGGAAGTTATATAGCTGATTTTTCCAGACGTGTTCATGTTTATTATTCCAAACACGATAGAGCCTTAAAGGCATCGAGTGCTAAGCGATTTGGCGGCAATCGGCTCGGTCGTCATGGTGCAAATGACTATGCGGATTTACCAGGTAATGTTGTTGTAGTTGATGCTAAAAAATACGCAAATAGTGATTCAATTTCTGGCTACAAAGATCGCGTCGGAGAACAAGTCTCGGTTCATAGCTCACATCGATACCATAAGAACATTCTTGCAGATGTTGTCCAGGTTCTTTCTAGTATAGATCGAGATGAAATCTCAAATAGAGTAATGGTTGAATCAGGAGATGGGCCTGATGTTTCATTGAAGAATCACTATGCTCTTCTGTGATTGAGAAATTGCTGTTTCAAATGGAGTTGTTGTTCTCTAGTGTTGAGTAGCTCTGATGGAAAGTAGATTGTCCTCTCAGGTGTTTTCATCTCTCGTGATTTGAGCTCAATGGGAGATTGGAAACGGCTAGTGGAGATGAAGAGGTAGGCTTATGAGTGAACAGAGCAAGAATACGGTGTCTAAGATCTTAGACAACTCTTCTAAAATCTTAGAAGAGTTGCAATCTCAGGGCAAACGTAAGAAGGATGCTTGGGAGAAGTTTTCAACAGTATCGACCTTTCTGTCCACTTTTGTAATTGCGAGTTTAGGTCTATATCTGACATCAACATTCAACGAACAACAGGGAATTCGTGATCATCAAAATAAAACGCAACAAACAAGAATTTTAGAAATGCAGACGATTGAGAAATTCATCCCTCACTTGACCCACGACGAGAAAACAAAAGAAATCGCACTATTAGCACTCACTACTTTGGGTAATACCGAACTTGCTACACAACTTGCACAGTTGTTACCCTCTAAAGGTAGTGATGCAGCAACTGATACAATAATGCGTATAGCAGCATCTCCAGAACAAAGACCAATACAAGAGCCTGTGAAGACTGTGTCAAAAGTTGAGGCAGAGGGTTGGGTGTATATCGGTCACTTTGTAGATTCTGAGACATTATGGAGAACAAGATATTTTGAGATTGACCCAAACGTTGATCCTGAATCATTAGTTGGGAAAACACTGATAGTGCGTGAGGAAACGGGCTCACTCAATGTGCGTAAAGGAATGCCCACTCCTTCAGGTAGCTTTAAGCCGGTTGTCAGGGCGTTAAAACCTGGAAGCAAGGCTACAATATTGAAAGTTAGTGAGTGGTCATCTAGTGGTTATATTTGGGCACATATTACTTACACAAACTAACATGTCCATCAAGTTGGTTTTTAAGGCGAGAGGCTTGTCTTGGCTCTGTAGTGTGGAGTGATTTAGTGACCTCTTTTCGTCCAAAAAGGTCAACCAATGAGGCAGGAATACGCTTCCTGTAATGATATTTACCGCCTCTGATCAACATGTTGACAGGTATCCTAGATAAAAAAAACAGCGCCCACAATATACGCTCCTTAGTGTAGCGTTTCGTGTAGCGCTGTCAACCTGCTGAAAAAACGTAATGATATCAGCAAGTTAATTTGAATGGTACCGAAGGCCGGAATCGAACCGGCACGCTCAGAGAGCATCGGTTTTTGAGACCGACGTGTCTACCAATTCCACCACTTCGGCAAGGCGGAGTGCATTATAGGGAATTGCTCATGCATGGTCAAGCAATAGAGGTCCGGGAAGCAGATGTTTTATGATTAAACGGGTGGCGCTGCCGACTGTCTGACGCTATTCTTCAGTAAAGAGAACTGCGACGGCGAGAACTGGAAGATTTACCTAGTATCCAACCAACAAAGAGAACCCCTGCTCCGGCTAGGAACCATCGAATCGTCTTGCTCTTCTGAAGATCAAACTTTTGTTCTTCGATGACGGCAAGTTTGCCGGACAACTCTTCATTGCTTACCCGCAACTGGTCTCGCTCTGTAGTGATCGCAACGACATTCTTGGCGTTTTTCTTCAATGCGTCATATTCACTGCTGGTTGTTTTCAGGCTGGCCTTTGTCTCGTTAAGGGCCTTTTCAAGGTCACCGGCCCGTTGCCGCATTTCTTTCAATTCTACGACAATTTTTAACTGAGCGTCATCACCCTGCGAGATGGCCTCCTGGTATTGCTGCTCAAGCTTTTGGATGCGAGCTTTGAGTTTCTCATTGTCCCGGGAAAGCTTATTGATGATGATGGGCTTGGGGGTGTCTTCGATGAGATATGATTTCTGGATGAAACCGGTCTCATCCTGCTTGGTCCTGACCTTGTAAAATGAACCCTCCTCGCCGAGGATCTCGACCTTCGCGTCTGTCCGAAGGTAGGTAATAACTTCGGCGCCGCTTTGTGGTTGAGCACGCAAAGATATGACTAACTGGTCGGAAATATACCTGGTCTCCGACCACGCAACACTAACGCAGCAAAAGTATAGAACACATAGAGTTAAGAGTACCCTCTTCATTGAATAAGCCCTCCGGAAAACTTAGCGATATGGATAGGTTGAGAACCGACAACATACAACAATCTCGAGATAAGGTCAAAAAAATGACCATCCTGGCAGTTGCCCTCTGGCCGGTCAATGATAGCTGCTTCAGTTTACCAGGGCAGCTCTTCACCGTTGCAATGCCAGAAAGAACCTGAGTTTTCCAGATTGAGGTCTTGAATCCTTGCGGCTAGTCCTGCAGCAGATTCTTCCGGAGTAATCAGCCCGCCAAAATTGACCATGCGGGTTTTTACGAAACCGGGATGCAACTGCGCCACGGCAATGCCTCGCTCTTTCAGGTCAATCGCCAAGCTGCGACCCATTGCATTGAATGCAGCCTTGGAGGCACGATAACCATATCGGCCACCGGAATCGTTATCAGCTATCGACCCCATTCGGCTGGTTATATTGGCGATTTTACTCCCTGCCTGCAGGTTGGGCAGCAAGGCTTCACAGATCCTTATGGGAGCAAACGCGTTGGTCTCCATCTGTAACCGCAAGGAAGCAAAATCGAGTTCTCCGAGGGTTTCATTCAACAGGATGCCGGCGTTGTTTATCAGCAGGTCTATCGTTTGTCCCTGCAGTGCGGTCACCAGTTGATTGATGCCTGCTTTGCCGGTGACATCAATCCCTTCAATTATCTGTGCTGCGGCCCTCTCCAGCTCTGCTGACGGGTCACGACAGACGCCCGTTACTCGCCAGCCTTCAGCCTGGTAGTGACGCGCCAGTTCGAGTCCAATCCCGCGGTTGGCACCGGTAATAACAACATGCTTCATTGTGTACTCCTTCCTTGTCGTCTCATTTTTATCCAATTCACATCAATAATACACCTCATTTTAGAGGAATCGTAAGGTCAGGTTCGAATGTGTGAATATTTCATAAATTTGTGGCACTGGATTTCAGAAGCTAAAACCGTCTTTTTTTGCCGATGGGTCGCAAACGCCAAAAAACAATCTGCATGTTTACAAAATCATTAAACAACCTTTGTCAGCACTTTATAACCCGGTGCTAGGTTGTTCGCGACTGACGTGCCCCCCTGCAACAGAACGAACCGGTTGCATCCAACCCAAAGTGAAAGGAGTTTTTTATGAAATGCTTAGCAAAGAGTTTTTTTTCAATTGTATTCGTCCTTCTTCTAGTGTCTACAGCGTTTGCGGCACCAGCCCAGCGGGTGTCAGATGCGCTCTGGGCAAACGACAGGCTATTTGATACCGTGCTCACAGACACTTCATTTCATTTGCCACCCGTGCACTCAACTGATGTTCTCTACAATTTCGGCATGAGTGGCCTTATGGGACAGCGCGCCATCTCGGAAAGTGCACCGGGCGATCGCGACTACAATGGTGGCCGGTGGTCGGTCAAGGTGGTGGTGTTTACTGAGCAGGGAAAGCAAGCTCACGATCCTGATGGCGATGGCGTTGCCAACTTCGAGCTAACCAACGCTGATGATGTTCTCGCCCACCAGGTCCTTGGCCATTTCGAGATCATGGATACCTCAATCTATTTTGAATGCCCGTTGCTTCCCAGAAAAGGCGCTCCGGGGAAATAATTCCTGAACAGCTGAAGTGGGCCCGCCATTGGTGGGGGACACGTTCCTGGCGGGCCACTTTATTTCACTCCGTTTGTATAATAAGTAGAGAAAAGATGTAACGAATCCTTCGGGATTCGTTGTTGGTTACCTCGATCCAATAACTTTTCCCGCTGAAACTCACGCTATTTTCATCAAAAGAATCGAAGAGATATGACTCCGACCCGAAACTTGAGGTCTTTTGTCTTCTACACATGCAGCCTTTCTTAGAGGTCATATTGCCGACCTGTTATAATTCAAGAAACTCTCGCTTGCATCGCTTGCATTCTAACCAGTTCTTGTCAGAATGTAAGCCGAGTTCGTCAACCGTAGATAACCCCAAAAGGATAAAAACTCAATGCATTCTATGGACAATGTGGGTAAGGATACCATCGCGATGGTGCTGGCCGGAGGCAAAGGGGAACGACTCTCTCCGCTCACTCTGCGCCGGGCCAAGCCGAGTGTTGCTTTTGGTGGGAAATACAAGATTATCGACTTCGTTCTCTCCAACCTGTTCAACTCAGGCATCAAGAAGATCTACATCCTCACCCAGTACCGGGCTTACTCGCTGAACAAGCACCTTCGGGAATCCTGGGGCAAATGGACTGGCCTCGGCGAGTTCTGTGTAGGCATTTCTCCGGAGACCAGAAGCGAAAGCGAGGAGTGGTTCAAAGGAACCGCCGATGCGATTCTGCAATACTTGCGTTTTGTTGAATCTTCACATGCGGATTACGTTGCAATCTTTGGCGGCGACCATATTTACAAGATGGACGTGACCCAGATGATCAATTCCCACCGGATGAACAAGGCTGACATCACCATTGCCGCCCTGGAGGTTCCAGCGGCGGAAGCCAGTCGCTACGGGGTTTTTTCAGTGGACGAGGAGGCGAGGATTACTGGCTTCGCTGAAAAACCTGAGGCCCCGGAACGAATCCCGGGGCGCGAAACCTGTTTCGCCTCCATGGGCAACTACATCTTTCCCACCCGGAAGTTGATCGAAGTTCTGCAGGAAGGAAAAAAAACCCATCCGGACCTGGATTTTGGCAAGCACGTGATCCCAATGATGCTGGCAAACGGCGATCGGGTATTTGCCTACAATTTCAACGAAAATGTGATTCCCGGCATGAAAACCGAGGAACGGGGTTACTGGCGTGATGTAGGGACCCTCGATTCTTATTATGAGGCGAACATGGACCTGATCAATGTCTCGCCACAGTTGAACCTCTACAACTACAAGTGGCCGATCCTTACCAACCAGGGGAATCTGCCTCCAGCCAAGACTGTTTTTGATGATGAAGACCGCCGCGGCCAGAACATCGACTCCTATGTCTGCGCCGGTTGCATCACGAGCGGTAGCACAGTCAGTCGCTCCATCCTTGGCCCCCGATGCAAGATAAACAGCTACAGTACGGTCAAAGATTCCATTCTTTTTGAAAACGTCAGCGTCGGTCGGAATGTAAAAATCCGCAAAACGATCATCGATAAGAATGTGGTAATTCCAGATGGCTCAGAGATAGGCTACGATTTGGAGGCGGACCGGCGTAAGGGGTATACGGTGACGAAGTCCGGGATTGTCGTGGTGCCAAGAATGGACTGAATAGTCGTAAGTATCTAAGCAGTCCTGACATTTTAAAAATAAGTGGTGGGGGACACGTTACTGGCGGGACACTTTACTTACCATTTTCATAACAGAGGCAGAGAAATTTCAATTCATCGATATTCTTAATCCCAACTCAACTACACGCCCCAGCCTTGACAAAGATTAGATCCAAATCCAGGTCAGGAACCTTGACGCGCATCTTCTGGTCGCGCACCTTGCCTATATCGAGGGCGAACGCCTGGTAGCCGCGTTGCTGCATGTTATGGGCAAATCCCTGCGGGGTACTGAAGGTACCGGCACCCTTTACCTCGCGATTTACACTTGTCAGAGGTTCACATCCCCCTTCATGAGGTCTGAACAGCCAACTGTTGCTATTTGTAGATGTTATGGTTTGGCCTGAGAATCGACGGTTTTGGGTCGAGCCATAGCCACCGGGGCCTTCTCAACGACAGGCACGTCCTCGACAGTGGGAGCTATCGCCAGAGGCTCAATAGCTTCCTGGTTGTCCTGCTCAAGGGAGACCATGCTTTCTGGTACAGGTGAGGATTCCGACAAACTCACACCCGGAACGTGTAACGAGTGATCCATTTCCTGGTAAAAATCCGGCAAATTATCAGATGAAGGAGAGGGCCGGATTGTACCTGTTAGGGACAACAACTGGTAGGCAGCAATGATTTCGTTTACGTCCGCTGTCATTAGCTGTACGGCTGATTGAAAATATTCATTTTCAGCACTCAGAACATCCAGCAAGCTGCGCTGTGATACGGAAAATTGTTTCAAATAAGCATCAAAGGTCATCCGACTGTATTTTACTTCATCGAGGTATGAGGCTTTTTGTTGTTGTAGTGAAAGATAATTTGCCCAGGTTGTCTCAGTCGCTTCTGTCAGTTCTGCCCATTTGGCCGCTCGCTTCGAACGACTCTGACTTTTGCGTGACAGCGCAGCATTCGTTCCTGCCAGGTCTTGACCGCCCTTGTACAGGTTCCAGCTTAGATTGACCATCGCTGCATTTGTGTTTTCCCAGGATTCTGCTCCTTCCAGTTGATCGTGGTAGCTGCTGCTCAGCTCAAGGTCTATTTTGGGCTTGTAGTTTGTGCGGGCTAGCGAAACTCTGGACTCTGCTTCGATAATTTCGGCCTCAGTCGCCAGAAGCTCAGGGTTGCCCTGCTCAACCTGCCGCAGAATTTCTTCCAGGCTTTGCGGCACTGTCTCGGGGACCCCGGCATAGGTGAGAGCTCCGGGATTGACGCCAACAACCCGGGTATAACTGGCGATCGTTCGCTTCAGGTTCGCCTTGCTCAGGGACAGGGTGGATTCAGCACGTGCCAGCCGCGCCTGTACCTGGGTGACATCTGCAATACTGCCAGCTCCCGCACGTTCTCTCTCGGCGATTGACTGGTGGATCTCCCGGTGGATTCTCAGATTTTTTTCCGCAAGCGAGACCACTTCCTGTTGCCGAAGAACATTCAAGTGGGCAGTGATTGTATCCACAGTAACGCTTAGCATTGCAGCTTGAAGCTGGTAATCTGCAGCGTCAAGCGAAGCCTCCCTTATGGATACTTGACTGCCGACATCTCCGCCATCGTAGATTTGCTGGGTCAATGTGAGAGTGGCATCACTACGGGAATCCCAGTCATTGTCACTTGGTTCCGTAACAGATCTTCTTGTAAAAGCATCACTGTGTTGTTCCAGCCCGTAACCGAGTGACATGTCAACTGTTGGCAGGTAGCCACCCCACGCCTGTCTGAGATCGTACTGTACCGCCTGACGGTTATAGTTCAAAGCCTGCAGCTGGGGATTGCTGATAAGCGCTTGTTCGACAGACTGATGGAGAGTTGTCCCCTCGGCCATGCAGATTTCCGGTGCCAGGCCAATGGTCAGCAAGAATAAAGTGCAATAAATTTTACGTACAGATAAAGCCATAGAAAATCGCCCCAAAGGAACCACTTCTTCAGGGAGTTACTTCCCCCTGGATATTAACCTCGCATAATGCATGATTATTAAAGTTGCGTCATCAATTTTCAGGTTTTTCCCTGAACTACAGACAAAGCGTTATTTCCAGAATCAAGAAACGCCGGGACCTCGGCCGCTGGCATCGGATGCCCGAACAGATAACCCTGCAAGCATTCACAACCCAGGTCGGTCAGATGTTTTGCCTGATGTTGATGTTCAACCCCTTCAGCTACGACGGTCAGGTCCAGAGCATGGGCCATGGAAACGATAGAAGCGATCAGTTTGTCGGCATTGCCTACGATTCCGATGTCCCTGACAAAAGAGCGATCAATCTTCACACAGGATAATGGGATCGTTTTTAGATAAGACAGAGACGAGTAACCGGTCCCAAAATCATCCATGCTAATCCGAATTCCCAGGTTTTTGATCTGCTTGAGAACACCGAAGGTTTTGTCGGAAGAATCGACCAGACAACTTTCGGTCAGTTCGATTTCCAGTTGATGGGGTTGAATCTCAAACTTGTTCAGGATTTTCTGCATGCGGCGCGCCAGGCTTCTCTGTTGTAACTGAAACCCTGACAGGTTGACGGCAATCGAATCGATTTCAAGCCCGGCATCCAGCCAGGCCCTGAGCTGTTTGCAGCTTTGGTATAGAACCCAGTCACCGATTCGGTCGATCTGTCCTGATAGTTCTGCAATCGGAATGAACTCAAGGGGAGAGATCTTCCCCAAACAGTCATTTTCCCAGCGCAACAGAGCCTCGAAACCTGAAATCCGTCCAGTTGCGGCTTCAACCAGCGGCTGAAAATGTAATGTCAACTCATTCTTTTCGATGGCCGTGTGTAGAGAGCTTTCAATCTGTAGCTGTTTCGCTGCCATGGCATTGATTTTTTGTGAAGCGAAGTGGTAGCGATCTTTCACGTGCGTTCGTTCCGCATGACTGCAAGCGCTTATGGAGCTATTGTATAGCTCTTCAGCCGTTTCACCATCATGAGGGAATATACTGACACCGATATACGCTGAGGCATAAATTTGCTGATCTTTGAGTTGAAAAGGCTCGTTAAAAGCATCCTGCAGCCGTTTAATGACCCAGGTGACGTTATCTATCTTCTTGATGTCAGTCAAAAGAATGCCGAACTCAGACTGATTTATCAGCGAGAGAGAGCCACGATTTTCGGCACTATCAATCACCGCGATGGTATCGACGCCCTCGCGCAAGACCTCATTCATCCGACTTGCACAGTCTTTAATCAGTTGTTCGGCGAAGCTTTGACCGAGGGTATCATAGACCTTTTTGATCGTGTTGATGTTTAACGATAAAAGCACAACCAGGTTATCGTTGCGTTTACTTCTGGCAATCTCGTGAGCGATACGATCATCAAATAACGAGCGGGTTGGTAAGCCCGTCTTTAAATCAAACATTTCATAATGTTCAATCTCGAGCGTACGTTTTTTCAATAACCCTTCCAACTCCTGAACTCGACGTTCGAGTTCGGCTTTGCTTACGCCCTTCTTTGAAAGTTCTCTTGTTTCCAGAGTATTGTTATCAGGTGTGTTTACGACGTCAAGCGATTCCAGCTCCCCCCAGAGGACAACCCTGTTTCTCCCCCCATCTTTAGCCGCGTAAAGAGCCTTGTCGGCTTGATTAATCAGTTCCTCAGGTTTGCTGGCATTCTGCTCCAGAGATGACACGCCCAAGCTGGCGGTAACTTTAATACCGCCAAAGGCAGATCTTTCGATTGTCTCACGAACACGCTCGGCAATCTCTTCGCCTTGCCTCAGGCCAAGGCCAGGCAGTACGATGCAATATTCTTCACCACCGTAACGGCTGACCAAATCGCTGTCACGGGTACAGTCTCTCAAGACATTGGCAATGTCCTGAATAACCTGGTCCCCCGCCGCATGCCCGTAGCGGTCATTGACCAGTTTGAAATAGTCGATATCGATCATTATGCAAGACAGCGCTATCTCATCCCGCTTGGCTTTGGTGAACAAAGCATCAAACATTCTTTCCAGAGAGCGTCGGTTCAGACAAAGGGTCAGCGGGTCACGGTTTGCCAGGAATTCCAATTCCTTACTTTTGGTCTGGATTTCCTCCTTGGACTCTTGTAACTGTTCCACCAGTTCACCGAGTTCAAAGTGTTTTTCCTCCAGCAAGGTAATGTCGTCAAAAGTCACCAGGCTGCCACGGCACTTGCCGACGTGATCTTTAATCATGGCCGCCGTGACTGCCAGTTTGCAAGGGCTGCCGAGGTTGTTTCCCAGAGTCAGAGAGCCACTTTTTTGATCCAGGCTCTCTTGTAAGACATGGAACCATGGAAGTCTCTTTAGCTGACTCCGGTTTTGAAACTCTGCCCAGCCCAGCTCCGAGCCTTTCAGGCCTATCAGCTCAGATGGTTCTTTATTTAACAGTTTGGCAAAAGATTTATTTGCCATCACGATCTGCTCTTTTTCATCCAGAATCAGTACGCCTTCCTGGAGAACATCGAAAGCCGTCTGAACCCGTTCCGGGATCACTGATGAGGGATCTAATTCACGCAGGGCGCGCTTAAGTATGAAGAAATAACAGAGAAAACTGCTGAGGGAGATAAAGAGCAGGAAGCCGATAAAGTTATTTTCATAGCCACCCGAGAAACTGTCTATCAATAGCGGCACAAAGCGAATCTCTACCGTTGCCCATTTTTCCCCTGCTCGATAGACCGGAACCAGCACATGGGTCGGAGTCGATTTGCCATCGTCCGGTGCCTTCCAGTTCGCCAGGTGTTCGCCCGCCAAGGCAATCAGTTGACCGTCTTTGGTGCGGATTGCTGCCGACCGCATGTCCTCGTTCCGCTCTACGACTGCTCGCAGAGTATTCTGAATGGACTGAAACTCTCCCCGGTCAGCGGCGGTTGTAAACTGCAGGGCCAGTGATTCACTCAGGCGCTTGCGCAGCTCCAGAGACGCTTCAGACTTGTTGGGGATAAAGCCGATCAGGTTGGCCAGAAACAGAAGATTAACCGTCAACAGGACTAACCCGACGCTGAGTCGCATGGCGGGACTTTTAAATATCATTCGTCGTTACCGTCAAAAAAGGTTTCAGTCGTTGATTCGTTGGGTTCATCAATATCATCCTGGTCGCGTTTTTTCTTTTTCCTGGCAAAAATGACAATCGGGTCAAAACCGCGCCAAATAGGTAAAGTTGAAATCACACTTCCAATCAGAGCGCCTGCTCGCAACATATAACCAACAAGGCCGATAGTGAAAGTTGCCGTAGTTAGGGTGATGATGTTTGCTCTTACCGACTCTGAATATTGTTCTGAACTGAAGGCTTCATCTATTTGCTTACGGAGCAGGTCATAGTCACCATTTTCAGCAATTTGTTTCAACGCGTCATTTTCAAAATCGATATTACTGTAATCAGCAAGGTCGTTCAACTCCGGAAGTTTATAAACAAAATTCAGGTGTTTTGCAGCACTGATCTCTTTGTACAAATCATTATCATAATAAATAAAATCGTCCCTGTTTCTTCCCGTATCGTTCTCATCAGTCAGATAGAGGATTTCATTTGTTGGTTCAGAACCTCCCTGATTCTTTATGGGAATCAATGTTTCATCTGTCGGATATTCCGCAACTGGAGGCAAGGTTTCTTCATTAATTGGAGGATTTTCGTCGATACCGGTATCCGGTGGTATTTCATTATCCGTGTCCGGATCGGGGTCGGTCGTTGTTTCACCGTTGTTGCCAAGTACGTTTTCCTCGACTGCTGCGACGGCGAAGCCGACATTCTGGCTGACACTCAAGCCGCCGGCGTCGGTAGCGGTAAAGGTGAGTGTTTCGTTGCCGTTCCAGTCGGCGGTGGTGGAGATGGTGGCGATGCCGCCGACGATACTGACATTGATGTTGGTGTTGCCGGATACGGCATAGACCAGGTCCGCATCGGCGGTCTCGATATCGGTAAAGGCGTTGTTCAAGTCGATGGTGTAGCTGGCAAAGTCTTCGCTGAGAGTTTGATCGAGTATCGTGTTCTCGACGGTTGGTGCACTGTTGAACGGATCGACGGTAACATTGACGGTGGCGGTTTCTGTAACACCGCCTGAGGTGACGGTATAGGTGTAGCTGTCGGGCCCGTTATAGTTGGCGTCTGGTGTGTAGCGAATGGTGCCTGTATTGGCATCAAGGATGGTCACGGTGCCGTTGGTGGCCTGGGTGATGGTGGTGATCACCGGTGTGCCGGCAAAGGAATCGTTGGTCAGCACGTTGGTGGTGACCGCGGTGTCCTCGTTGGTGGTGTCGGTATCGTCTGTGATATCAGCAACCGGGTTGATGGTCAGGCTGATCAGCTGGGTGGTTGTGTTATCGGCATCGTCTGTGATGGTGACGGTAAAGCTGTCGTTACCGTTGTAATCGGCGTTCGGAGTATAGCTCCATGCGCCGGTGTCCGGATCGATAGAGGCGGATCCGTTGGTGGCTGCGCCGGTGACGGTAAAGACCGTGCCGTCGGCGAGGCCGTCGATGTCGGTGGCGGTCAGGGTGCCGTTAATCGCATTATCTTCATCGCCGCTGCCGCTGGTGCCGCCTGTGATGATGGTCGGATCGTTGACCGGATTGACGGTAACATTGACGGTGGCGGTTTCTGTCACGCCGCCTGAGGTGACGGTATAGGTGTAGCTGTCGGGCCCGTTATAGTTGGCGTCTGGTGTGTAGCGAATGGTGCCTGTATTGGCATCAAGGATGATCACGGTGCCTTTGGTGGCCTGGGTGATGGCGGTGATCACCGGTGTGCTGGCAAAGGAATCGTTGGTCAGCACGTTGGTGGTGACCGCGGTGTCCTCGTTGGTGGTGGCGGTATCGTCTGCAATATCAGCAACCGGGTTGATGGTCAGGCTGATCACCTGTGTGGTGATGTTATCGGCATCGTCTGTGATGGTGACGGTAAAGCTGTCGTTACCGTTGTAATCGGCGTTCGGGGTATAGCTCCAGGCGCCGGTGTCCGGATCGATAGAGGCGGTGCCGTTGGTGGCTGCGCCAGTGACGGTAAAGACCGTGCCGTCGGCGAGGCCGTCGATATCTGTGGCGGTGAGGGTGCCGTTAATGGCCGTATCTTCATCGCCGCTGCCGCTGGTGCCGCCTGTGATGATGGTCGGATCGTTGACCGGATTGACGGTAACATTAACGGTGGCGGTTTCTGTCACGCCGCCTGAGGTGACGGTATAGGTAAAGCTGTCGGGCCCGTTGTAGTTAAGAGTCGGGGTGTAGGTAATCGTGTTGTCGGCGTTGATGGTCACGCTGCCGCCATTGACCGGAGCGGTTGTGGCGGTAACGATCGGTGTGCCTTC
>CAZXBD010000216.1:0-4438 GCA_964638305.1 uncultured Geobacteraceae bacterium
GCTGTCGATCTTCGGTTTTGCGGCGACAATCTTCTGCTACCTCGGTGTGAACCTGGTGCTCTCCGGTCTGCACTCTTACGGGGGGTAGGCACCTCCTTTGGTAGCGCGAGGCGGGAAAAGCCTCTTTCTGCTAGATAAAAAAACGGGCATTTGATATCACTATGCAGGGGATGGGCAAAGGTCCTGTCCCCTGTCGCTTTTTCCGGCCGGATAAGGCCGGAAAATTGCAAGGTTGGTTGTGAGTACCACTCTGTTTTTTGCGTGGAGTGGTGTATTGATGCGGATTCTAGGGTGTCTTGGTCCAGGCTCAGGGCCTCTCTTTCAGGGAGTTCACGGTCGCTGGTAACGCCAAAGCGCCGCAGTTGTCTATTCTCCTGATTTAACGAACCTCTGCCTTGGGGCTGTTGGTAAGAGATGCGCTACTTCCTGTCCTTTTTGTCTGCGGTGATGTTATGTGCTCTGACGTCGCCGGTTTTCGCTGAAGCTCCTCCCACCAGCAGGAGCTTTGTCCTGTGGGCCGGCTCCGCTTCGGCTGACAGCTGCATTACGGCGAAGTGCCACGCTGTTTTTGGGCGGGCAAAGCATGTCCATCTCCCGGTTGCCGAGGGTGATTGCATGGTTTGTCACAAATCGGACGGGCAGCCCCATCCCGGCACCGGAGTCATAGGACTGATAGAGGCGGAGCCCGGGCTTTGCCTGCAGTGCCATGATAACCCGGCCGAGGGTATGGCCTTCCCGCACTCAGTCGTTGAAGAGGGCTGTACCGGCTGCCATAACGCGCACCAGGGTGACTTGCCGAGCTATGTGCCACAATCAGGAGGAAAACTCTGTTTGAGCTGCCACGAAGATGTGACGGAAGGTCAATATACCCACGGCCCGGTCAAGGCAGAGAACTGCCAGCTCTGCCACGGCATCCACGGTGGGCAACATGAAGCCATGCTGAACCTGCCGGGCAAAGACAACTGCCTGACCTGCCATGCCGGGATCAAGACGATCATGGATAATGCGGTCTCACAACATGAGCCGGTCGCCAACGGCGTCTGCTGGGATTGCCATGCTCCGCACTCGTCGGACTATAAGCCTTTTTTAAAAGCATTCTACACGCAGAAATTATATACTCCCTATTATGAGAGCAGGAACTTTGCCCTCTGTTTTGATTGCCATGATGAGGGCGCCTTCACCTATGACTTGACCAGTGAAGTGACCGAGTTTCGCAACCGCTACCAGAACTTGCATTACTTTCACGTCAACCGACCCAGGAAAGGTCGCGTCTGCCGTAATTGTCATGGCGTCCATGGTGCCGACCAGGAGAAGCTGCTGATGAGCAAGGTGCCGGGCTTCGGCAAATGGGAAATCCCTCTCAAGTGGGTTACTGATGGTGAACGGTCAACCTGCTATGTCGGTTGTCATCGGCCAAAGACCTATAGCTCTTTACGTAAAATCAAGAACCGTTAGGTTGTAACGAAAGTGTTGAAGCGTAGTTTCTATTACATAACTTTTTTGCTGGTCTTGCTGCTTTTGTCTGCATGTGGCGCGAGTGCGCCGCCGTCGCAGGTGAAGAAGAGATATTTCTTCCCGCCATCACCGGCAGAGCCGAAGCTCGAATATCTTCACAGCTACTTCTCCGACAAGGATCTGGAGGCACAGGAGGATGCCCTGGTAAAGTATCTCCTGGGAGAGTTGAAAGCGAAAGCCCTGTTCAGCTCACCAGTTGATGTCGCCTCCGATGGCAAGGGTCGCGTCTTTGTCGCCGATTCCGGTGAGCGCCAGGTCTTTGTCATGGACCTGGTCAATCGCAGCCGCCGGAAGCTGTCCTTCACTTCGGCGAAAGACGGTCAAGTGCGTGGTTTTGGCAGCCCGTACAGCGTGACCGTTGCCGACGACGGCAAAGTATACGTCTGCGATCTGATTGCCAGAAGCGTGGATGTCTTCTCCTCTGATGAAAAACACCTTTTTTCGTTCGGTGATCCGGGGCTGACCCGTCCGACGGCGGTTGCTGTTGATGAGAAGAACCAGCTGATATACGTTGTGGATACGGCTAACCACCGGCTGGCGATATTTGACCTGCGGGGGCGGTTGATAAATTATTTCGGGGTTCGTGGAGAGGAGCCCGGGCAGTTCAACTTCCCAACAGACGTTGATCTCGATGATCAGGGCCATGTCTATGTCCTCGATGCGTTGAATGCACGCGTACAGGTCTTCGATGAAAAAGGAGTGTTCCTGAGGATGTTCGGTGAGCGCGGCACCGCTGAGGGCTCGTTTGAGATGCCCAAGAACCTGGCGGTCGACCGCCAAGGGCGGGTTTACGTGACCGATGCCTTGGCGCACAAGGTTGTTATCTTCAGTTCTGAGGGGGAGCTGCTGCTGCGCATTGGCGGTAAATCTGTCGTTAGAAAGGGTGTCGCGCCGGGCGGCTTCTATCTGCCACGGGGGCTGGATGCTGATGACAGTGGTGGCCTGTGGGTTGTTGACAGTCTGAATCGGATGGTTCATGAATTTCAATTGATCACCCCGGAGTATTTGCTTGAGCATCCGATTATTCCCGAAGCTGTGGTCGTGCCTGCGAGTCTTGAGAAATAAGCTTTTGGGGCCGGAAAGGACGGAGTGGATGAAACGCAGTTACAAAGCAACCTTGCTGATTTTCCTGGCGCTGTTCTGGTACGGCAACGCCCGTGCGCTGCAGCTCATCTATCCACTCAACGGAACATACGTGACCAAATCGAACTATCTGATTGTCAAGGGTGGTACCGATCCGTATCTAAGCGGCCTGTCAATTGAGATCAACGGCATCAAGAGCGACGTCATTGATGTCACCCCGGAAGCATATCGTGCCGCTTTTGGCGATATGCTGGTCGTCGAACCGATTTTTGACCCGGGCGAAAACAGGATTATTGTTGAAGGTTACCTGGGTGATGACCTGATGGCGTCGGTGTCGGCGACGATTTTTTATCACGACCGCTACGACAAAGCCCCCCCTGACGACTTTGTCCCGGAATTATTTCACTATCCCGAGCGTGAAAAAGACTGCGCCGGCTGCCATAACATGTCGCCCACGGAGACCGCGCTCGCCAACCCCGATGCCAGGAATAACCCATGCGGGTCCTGCCACGCGCGCATGATGAACAAAAAACATGTCCACGGACCGGCCGGTGTTTACGAATGCAGCTACTGCCATGATATCGATAGTACGCCCAATAAATACCAGCCGCGTCCCGGTGAAGGCGACTTGTGCCTGGAATGTCACGAAGACGCACTCGACGAGTACCGGCAGTCGAAGTTTATCCACGGACCGGTTGATGCAGGGCTCTGCATGGCCTGCCACGATCCCCATGCCAGCGATGAGCCCGGCCAGTTGACCATGCCCGCTTATGACCTCTGCGGCGCCTGCCACGAAAACATTGCCAAAGGGCCGCATGTTACCCGCGGCACGTCCGGTAAGGTGCACCCGCTTGAAGGCGTGACCAATCCGGCCGGCAACGGCGAAGAGCTGAGCTGCGCCAGTTGTCATGACCCGCATGCCGGGGCAAACAGCAACCTGTTTCGATGGGGGGTCGAGTCCCGTTTCGGCCTTTGCGCGAAATGTCATGAAAACTAGAGGACCAAAACCTGTTCTGTTGAAAATAGTATTTCACTTATCTCTGTAACAGCGCCGCGGATAACAAGCGGAACAACTGGAGAAGAAACATGATGAAAAAAGAGAAACGACACAGAAGCCTGATCTTGTTTGCCCTACTTGCTGTCATGGCCCTTTCCGGCTGCAGCAATAAAGTTCAGCAGCCAACGGTCAAAGTCTACTGGCCGCCACCTCCGGCAACGCCGAAGATGGAATGGATCACGACCTTCTCCACTGAGGATAACTTTCTGAAAAGTGAGCGCCAGATCACTGCAGAAAAACTCCTTGGCAAGAAGGACATTAAGCGTTTCATGAAGCCGGTGGCAGCGGCTGTCGATGCTGATGGTCTTTTGTATGTCGCCGATTATGACATCGGGAATATCATGGTCGTCGATTTTGCTGCCAGAAAGATGTCCCAGTACTCCGAGGAGGTCATCGGCCTGCCTTTAGACCTGAAGTTCGACAGCAAAGGCATGCTCTACATCTCCGATGGCTACGGCAAGCAGGTGCTGGTATACAACCGCCAACGTCAGCCGGTCAGGTCCATCGGCAAGGGAGACCTTGGAAGACCAAACTTCATTGAAATCAATGAAGAGCTTGGCCGGTTATATGTCTCAGACGTCCTCGATAATCGTGTGGTTGTTTTCGACCTGGCCAGCGGGGAAAAGCTCTTTGAGTTTGGCGAGCGGGGCAACGGGGAGGGTGAGATGCACGGCCCGCAGGGCCTTGCCTTCGATAAGGAAGGTCGACTTTTCCTGGCGGAGCAGTTCGGTGCCCGGGTCCAGGTGTTCGATGCAGACGGCAACTTCCTGTATACATTTGGTA
>CAZXBD010000217.1:0-10784 GCA_964638305.1 uncultured Geobacteraceae bacterium
GGACTCCATCCACGGTGCGTAGAAGAACCGGATGAATACGAACGGCAACACGATCAGGAGCAGCACAACGCCAGACAGGAGAACCACAACGCTGAACAGGCGACCCAGATCGCTTTGGAAGGTGATATCGCCGAACCCGAGGGTGGTCATGACCGTGAGAGCCCAGTAAACTCCCGTGACCCAGGAGTGCTCCTGCCCCTCAACGTGGAGCATGATCAGGTGAAAACCGATAGAAAAGAGCGCCACGGTCGCTACCAGCAGGAGCGAATAGCTTGCCAGGGCCCGGATATTGGGGCGGGAGTGTTTCCGGAGAATGAGAGACAACAACTGGCTCGTTAAAAACTTCATCGGGCATCCTTGCAAATACGAGTCATTCTTTAGAAACCGATTTATCGCCTGTCGACTATATTATATGCTCAGAAAACCACATATCCGTTATTAAGAAGCCGTCTCCCGGGTCTTTCTTCGTAGAAGCGACGGACAGGATATGTTTTAGTACTGCAGCCTGAGTTCACATACGTAACAACGGACATCTCCTTACGCCTGGCCGGCCATCAGGTTGCTGCCCATTTATTCCAGGCTGATTCAACGCATTTGAACGATGTTCCGTTCTTTATGACCTGAAACGTAGCGAGAAGTCTTTCACCTGGTAAATAATCTTACCATCTACCGACAGGAAACCATCCGCCTTGAGCAACTTCTGCTCATCATCAACTTTTGTGATCACGGCCTCAACCAGAATCCGATCGTTGCTCGGGATAATCTGGCCACGATAGTTCCAGCTGTGATTTTCACCGAGGCCCATTGTCTCAAACACGCTGTCGCCAGCACCTCCCCAACGCTTTACCGCGACCACTTTCAGTAGTTGCAGAAAAGATTCGAGTCCGAGAGAGCCGGGACAGACCGGGTCCTGGTAAAAATGCGCCTTGAAGAACCACTCATCGGGATCAACAACCTTGCTGCCACGGATAAAGCCAAGCCCCTCAGGGCCACCATCGCCGACATACAGCTCGATGCGGTCAATCATACGTAATTCAGATTCGGGGAAAGGCGCCTCGACCGGGTAGTCAAACTGCTCGGAGCATTCTATCTCTGCTGTGTCCGGCTGGTACGGAATCGCCTCACGAACCCCGACCTGCTGCGCCAACGATTCTGCCGAGAAGAAGCCGAAGACGGTATCACCAGTGTAGAGCGGGCCCTGGCGATCGCTGATTTCGAAATCGTAACCCTGGATAATCATGCCGCCGCTGCTGGAGATGCGCGTGATCTTGACCCTGGTCGTAAGTGTTCCCGATTGTGGGGTAACCGGGCGATGCTGCACGGCGTTGCCATCAAGGTTACGGAACTTGAGATCGATATCACTGGTCAAAGCCGAGCCGAGATAAGCAGCCAGCCAACCACACGGTTGTAACCCGGTCTCAAGCAACACACTGAACGGCATCTCCGGTTGTCTTCCGGCCGAAAAATACCAGGCATCTTCCGGAACATCGTACTCTGCTTCACAGGTCGCGCCTTCAACCAGCTTGAAAGGCTCACCGGTCACATCAGTGATGCGATCAAGAAACTGGAATGGTGGACGCGGCAAACGGGCGATCTTACGCTCGCTGTCGAAGATCCGATACGGCTCGCCAAACGCTTCCGAAGGATTGCCCGCCGAGAAGGCCAAGATCTTGTCGTAGTCGTAGAGTGGGGACTGTCCCCGCACGGGGGCTGTCCCCTTACCACCGTCCTTTTCCTTAGAATCCGGGACAGTCCCCTTAACTGCGGGGACAGTCCCGTTCCACAAGTTTTCAACCTTCTCGCGGGTCAGACCTGCCAAGCGGATCGACATATTTGGAATCTCGACGATCGCCTTACCATCGGCAAACATCAGCGCATCGACAATGGCAAAAGGTTCCGGCCCGTAGCCAAGCTCCTTGATGCTCACCTGGTAAGTCACGGTTTTGGTCGTCTCGATCACCTGGCCGCGGCACTTCAAACCGCTGTCTACTCCGGGAACCGGCTCGCACCAGGTTTTGTCCTCTTCGCCGACCCAGCCCATGCGCAGCAGGTAGATGCGAAGAGTATGCATGCAGCACTCGTACATCAGCGTGCCCGGCATGACATTGTCGTCGCAGAAGTGACAGGTCAAAAACCAGTCGTCCGGCGCAATATCCATCTCGGCGCGGATCTGTCCAAGACCATAGCGGCCGCCCTGTGGATCAAGTTCAATGACCCGGTCAACCAGCTTCAGATGACCTTCCGGCAGGGTGTAGGGCTTTGCCAGGGGCAGAGCGGCAAAGTGTTCGCCAAAGGCCGCAACAAGATCGCCGCGATAGATGGCATCGACCTGGGCGGCATCGTAAGCCTCGACAGCCAGCGGCGCGAGTTCACGCCAATCATCGGGTTTGATCCCGGGTTGCGGCATCAGGTCGAGCTTGGTGTGTACGATCCCCTGCCCGGCAGCCAACTCTTGTTCGGTGAAGAAACCGGCACAACCATTCTGCATCGATAACAGCGGTTCACCGTTGACGGTGCCTTCAAAATTGAAACGGAACAGGTAGGTCTGGTCCTGGCGGAAGAAATGGTCGATCCTGATATCGTAACGAATCACATCGCCAGGCACCGGCAGGCCGCGATGGAAAGTGACCACTGCGTCGAGCAGCCGGTAAACCGCTTTGCCCTTGCTGATAAAGTCGATGCCCAGATAGCCGGAAAGGAAAAGGTCCGCCTGGCCGGCTTCGACAGCTATACAGGTTGGAATTCGGTCACCATCGAGATACCAGCGATCAGCGGTGACATCATGTTCCGTGACCACCCTGCCGCTGGTCATCGAGCGTGGTTCACCCTCGACCGTCATGATTCGATCAACCAGCATCAGCGGCTCGTCAGGCAACCTTACCCGGGTCGGGTAAGTATCGATCTCAGCGAACTCCGGCCCAAGCATTTTGGCAATCGAACCGATGGCAAATTCCATACACATTTCTCGGTTAAAAACCGGGGGCCGGGTGTCGGGGGTCAGGGGTTGGGCAGGGGTTGTCCCCGAATGGGGGCTGTCCCCTTTCCCCAGCGGTTGACCTGTACCATGGGACAGTCCCCATTCGGGGACAGTCCCTGCAGGTATCGCTTCACCGTTTGCAGCCATCTGCTGCAACAGTGACATCTGCAGATGGATGTTTTCAGTAAGCGTCTTCTCCATGGTACTGGCAAACTTCAGGTACGCCTCATGGGTTTTTACGTTCAGTGCCGCAGTCTCAGCCATCTGCGCCACCAGAGGATCAGCAATCGCACCCTCAGTCATGGATGAGGCGGGGACTGTCCCCGCATGGGGGCTGTCCCACTTAACGAAGCCCTCGCTTCCCGCTTCCCGCTTGCCGCGTTCCGTTGCTTCTTCAACCTCTGCTTTCTCTGGAAGCGGCACAGACGCAAACGGAAGTCCGCCAATCACCGTATTAATACGTGGTCCGGAGGGTTTGTCGGCTATTTCGAGGCTTTCCGGATAGAGCACAGAAAGATCCACCGGAACTCGTTCTGCCAGGCAGTTGGCCAACAGGCGCAGGATCAGTGAGGTCGCCTTCTGTCCAGGGTAACAGGCCGTCCTGGTCATGTGCGGCTTATCCTTGAGAATGTTGCCGATCATGCGGCTGCACGAATTCCCCGGGCCCATCTCGAGGAAAACCCGCACGCCGTCAGCATAGGCCTGCTCAATGACCCTGGTGTAGTCAACGGTCTCCAGCGCTTGGCCAAGAATCACGTCAGCTGCGCTGTCGGTGGTGACCTCGTAGCTCACACCGAGAGCACAGCTGTAGAAGGCAACATCCTTCGGCGCAGTCACCGGGAAGAGGTGAAGATCGCGATATGCTTTCGAGACGGGCCCGGCAACTTCGCAATGCACAGTGGTCACGCCCCGTAAGGGGAAGAAGTGGCCGTTGACCTCGCTGGCCAGGGCTTCAACCTGCTGGCGATCACCACCGATAACGCATTCCCGGTAAGTGTTGACAATCAGCAGGTAAGCTTTCTTTCTGCCGGCCAGAGCCTGCTTCACTTCTGCAGCAGGGACATCGATGAGACCGAGCACCCAGTCGACTTTCTCTCCTTTTTTCAGACCCCAAACCTTGCGGGCAGCCTTGCATTCTCCTGCCAATTCTTCGGTAAAGAGCCGCGAGGCACCAAGCCGTTGCGACATGCCGTCACGGTCTTTCCAGGCTCCGAAAGAGAAGAGTCCGGCCGACTCACCAAGGCTGTAACCACTTACCACCTGCGGCTCGACTCCGAAGCTGCGCACCAGGTCACTGATCGCGGTTCCGAGAGCAACCTGGCCGATCACCAGGGCGTTGTGATTATCATGCAGCGTCTCGCTCAGCTCGGCTTTCCAAAAGTGTTCCGGCAGGAACTGGCGGGCCAGGAACTGGCTTTCGCCATCCTGTTTTTTGTATATGGACGGCCAAAAGGCCGAGAGGTCACGCCCCATCCCGGCGAAATGGTTGCCGGAACCGGGGAAGATAAAGGCCACCTTACCTTCCGGCGCCAGAGGTCGAGGGACAAAGAAAAGCCGGTCGCGAAGGCCCGTTGGAAGCATTGCTCCATTGCCGCCCAGAGCTTTTTCCGGGTTGTCACGCAGTTCGAGCAAAGAGTATTCAAGATGATCGAGTAATTCAGCGCGGTTCGCTGTCACCATGGCCAGGCAGAGCTTGCTGCTCTGATCAAGTCTGGTTTCCCGATACCACTGCAGGGCAAGCTGTCCAATCCCGCCATCGGAAGCCATGGCCGCAAAGTCCTGCAATTGGGCAATTTTTTTGAGCAAGCCATCGACACTGTCTGCTTCGAGGGCAAAAATACCTTCATCGAGAGCGCCGAGTGGCCGTGTTGAGCGTAGAGAAGAAGACCTTTCCGCCTTGTCTTCTACCCCCTCAAGTAAAACATGAGAACAGGTACCATCGTTACCGAGACTACTGACCAATGCCCGACGCGGACCTTCAGCCCGGTTTCGCAACCAGAACTGTGGCGCTTCGGGAGCAATAAAGCTGCGTTTGCCACGCACCCAGTTGTAGCGCATCGACTGCAGGTTACGTAGTGGCGGCAGGATCTGCTCCTGCAAACAGAGAGAGGCCTTGATCAGCGAAGCCAGCCCGGAGACGGCACCGGTATGGCCGACATCAGCCTTGGCGCTGCCGATGTAACATGGATTCCGCGTCTCCTTGGCCCCAAAGAAGGCGCCGAGAGCATTGGCTTCCAACTCATCCTCTGCGATCAAGCCACTGCCGTTGGCTTCAAGGTAGCTGACCGATTCAGGGGAGACGCCTGCCTCACGGCTGGCTCGCTCAATGGAGCGCGCGTAGGTGTTCCCATCGGGGGTTTCAGCTTCGACCGGGCCACCGGTTGCAGTACCGACACCCTTGATGATGGCGTAAATGTGATCACCATCCTGTTTGGCGTCATCCAGACGTTTCAGCACGACCGCTGCGGCGCCTTCTCCGACTACGGTGCCATCAGCACATTTATCAAAAGGTCGGACAACACCACTTGCGGAGAACGGTTGGTTCGCATGTCTGCCAAGGACCGCACGCAGATCGCCGGCCATATCAGTCGCGCCGACGACCGCCCGGTTTATAGAACCTTCCTGTAAGGCGCGAACTCCGACTTCGAGAGCCCGCAACCCGGAGTTTTCTTCACTCGACAAGGTAAAGCTGGGGCCTCCGACCTTGAACTCCTTGGCCACTCTGCTGGCGACGATACTACCGAGCGCCCCCATAACCCGGTTGGCACTCAATGCAGGTCCGGCCGATTCACGCAGAGCTGCGATCCACTCTTCGAGTTCCTCATCCGTAAGCTCTCGGCCAAGCTGTTCCGACCATTGGCGGGCCAGCTTCTGCAACCCCCAGCGAAAACTGAAATTAGTCGCATTGAGATCCAGGCCCGTACCGATAAAAACCCCGGTAAAGAGAAGGTCCTCCTGTTTGATACCGGCGTCCTTAAGAGCTTCATCAGCAACCTGGAGCATCAAAAGCTGACGGGGCAGCATCTCCTCGACCTCTTTCGGCGGGATACGAAAAGTCCCCTGAGCCACCTGCACTTCAGGAACATAAAAGCCCTTAAAGCTTGTCTTTTTGAGACCCTTTCCCCGGAACCAGCGACTTTCTTCTGCCCCCCACCACCGCTCTGGGTTCGCAACGGTCACTTCGCTCTCGCCGCCGAGGAACCGGCTGCGCAGAGCAGCAATTGACTCCCAGGGACCGAGATGAGCGCCCATGCCGACAATGGCCACTGGCTGGCTCTTTTTCTTGAACGATGGATGATAAGTGACCGAGCTTTTCTCCGGTTTGTGAGGAACCCATTCCTCGATCAAAAGATGAGCATTGATACCACCAAAGCCAAAAGCGCTCACGGCCGCCCGGCGAGGCTGCCCCTGCTTGCGGGCTTTCCACGGCTTCGTCTGTTGCAGCACGCGAAACGGACTTTGGTCCAGGTCTATACCCTTGGCCGGCTGATTAAAATTGGCGGTCGGCGGCAAAGTGCGCTCTTTCATCGCCAGCAAAGTCTTCATCAGGGCGGCAGAACCGGCAGCGGTTAGCAAATGACCGATGTTCGACTTGACCGAACCGATCACACACTGACCGGGCTTCCAGCCATCGACGCCCCAGAGACTTTTCAGGCTGGAGAATTCGACAACATCACCCACCGGGGTCCCGGTGGCATGGCACTCGATCATATCAACATCGGACGGCGACCAACCGGCCTGTTGATAGGCCGAGTGCATGGCACGCAGCTGTCCCTCGGAGACGGGTGCCAGGAGGCTGCCGCCGATATCATTGGACAGGCCGATACCTCGAATCACGGCGTATATGTGATCACCGGCGCGCACGGCATCTTCAGTTCGCTTGAGCAGGAACATGCCACTGCCCTCGCCAACCACTAGGCCATCACCAGCAGAATCGAAAGGAGAACAGGTCCCGGAAGGGGAAAGGGCGTGCAGCTGCGAGAACCCCATCTGCGTGTAAAGTGAATCGGGGCGTGCCAGCCCGCCGGTCAGCATGGCGTCGGCGCGCCCTGCCATCAGCTCGTCTACGGCCAGCTTGATGGCGTAGAGAGACGAGGCGCAGGCAGCATCGAGAGTATAGCAAGTACCGCCGAGACCGAGGGCTTTAGCCAGCAGGCCGGCCGGCAAACCTGCCACATAGCGGTTCAGTGGAGCGACGTCCGCGGTTTCTGGAAGACCTTTTGTACCAAGAACTTTTTCTGCAAAGGTTCGACCGAGAAAATCCCGAGCCATGGTCGAGGAATGCTCGCTGGGCAGGGCTAAATTGCCGATGATGACGCCGACCCGCTCGCGATCGAGCTGATCAACCCGTCCGTCGCTGAACGCCTGAGAACCAGTCCGGAGCAGCAGGCGATACATCGGGTCGAGACCGGCCAGAAAATCGGCGTCGATGTCGAGGCCGGCAACAGACGAATCTTGTTCGTCGTCTATGAAACAGGCTTTTTTCGAATAAATCTTGTCCGGCGTACCGACCTTCGGGTCAAAAGCTTCATCGGGATCGAGCAGCCAACGTCCCTGCGGTGGCTGCCGCGAAGTGTCAACATTACCGATCACCGTTTCCCAGAAACGGTCCAGGGTCGGAGACATTGGAAAGATGCCGCCGACCCCAACAATTGCAACCGATTGACCGTGCTTCATCCTCAGGCAGCTCCCTGCAGTTTGTTTCGCTGGAAGCTCGCGTTCAGCGAAGCATCAATCACACATTGATAGTCTTCGATGCGAGCGATCAAGGCACCGCTGACCGGGTCGACAAAGTCGATTTCCGCAGCCGCCTTACTGGCGCTCTGACTGGTGACCCTGATCCGGATTTCTACGCCGGTTTCAGGGAACTTGTCCAGGTACTGGCGATAACGACCGGCAAAGACCGGCAGAGAGCCGGACTTGTAGCGCTCGAAGCTCCAGAGGATCATCAGTTGAAAACTGCTGTCGAGGGCCAGCGGATCAGAGAGCCAGGAGTTGCGTAGCGGTTGCTTGATCCACTCGGTCGGCAGCGGTGCCGGGCGGACGACTGAGGCGATGCCGTCACCGGAGCAGCCGATCACCTCACGAATACCGTGGAAATCGGGGCCGTGGAAGAGCCGGTCAGGCTGATAGACTTCTTCGATAGGCCGGCTGTACGTCTGCAACTCCACGCGCTCCATGGCCGGCTTCCCTTCCGGCAGCTTGGCCGCCAGAACAATTCGGGAACGGGAATGTACAAATTGCTGACCGGTTGCCGTGACCCCCGAAAGCTCTACCGGCACGACGTGGACGCCACCGCTCTTGAACGATTTGCCGGTCATTACCTGCAAGGTGTGCGTCTGTCCCTGCTCAAGGGTAACGCCCTTTAAAACCCTCAGGTCATTAAAACCATGGAAACGCAGACCGGGATTATTGTGGATAGCGCCGTGCGCCATCCACTCGATCATTACGGCCATCGGCAGCACCGCTTTGCCATCGATAACATGGGACTTGAGGAAGGGATACTGCTCGATGGAAACCTCCAGGTCAAAAGCCTTGGAAATGTAGATATTATCGTGTGCGTGAGCCGGGCTTTCGCTCGCAGCTTCTTCCCGGCCGCCGAGGATTACCAACTCTACCGGACCACCCGGAGGTGTGGAGATTTCCTCGATCAGGTAATCAGCGCCAGCCTTTAGATCGATAACGGCCACTCCCTCTTCGGCAAAAATCTTTTTCAGAGACGGGGTCACCATACCACCGTCCCAGGGGCCCCAGTTCAGTGAGAGTACCCGACAATCGGGGCGCAGCGCTGCTTGCTGTTGGGCAGTCTTATTCAGGATTTCATTGGCTACGGCATAGTCAACCTGGCCGGTCCGACCATAACGGCCGGTCGATGACGAGAACATCACCATAAAGCGCAAGGCATCGTCGGCAACTGCAGCCAACAGGTTACGCAAACCATCAATCTTGGTGCTGTAGACCAGTTCAAACTGCTCTGCAGTCTTGTCCTTGATCAGACGATCGGCCAACACCCCGGCACCGTGGATCATCCCCCTGACCGCACCATATTCAGCACGGACCTCGTTGATAACCGCCACGACAGCCTCACCATCACGCAGGTCAACAGAACGATAGAGGGCCTGTCCACCCGCCTCCTTGATACGACGCAAGCTCTCCCTGATCTCGCGGATACCGAGAATATCCTGGCACTTGCGACCGACCTCTTTCGGCTTGAGGGGGTTCTCTGCATTTGCAATCACGGCTTTTTTGATTTCGGCCTCAGAGCCCAAGCCTTCAAGCCATGCCGGTTCCGGCTGTGGTGCTTCACTGCGACCAAGCAACAACAGGGTTGCCCGGCTCGAAGCCGCAAGGGCAACAGCAACCTCTGCAGTCACACCGCGCGCACCACCACTGACCACGACGACATCGCCATAGCCTACGGGTGAGTCGAGGGGGTCGCCGGAGAGCGTTTCTTCAACCAGGCTGAGAGTCTTCAGGCCAGCATTCGAGAAACCAACTTCCTGAGGGCCATCAAGTAAAAGCTCAGCAAGTAGCATTTCGGCTGTTTTCTCCACATCCGTCAAATCTGCCGACAGGTCGAAAGCCTTGCAGGTCACGTTAGGCCATTCGTGCCCGGCAGTCTTGGTCAGTCCGGCCAGTCCTCCGGAGAGGGCATCGGTAACCGTGCCGGCGCTCGCCATGCCGAAAGCGCCGTTCAGGCGCGACACAGTGGCCAAAACAGCCCCGGCCTTTTCAGCAGCAAGGTTCAACGCCGGTTCAGCCAATTGCATCAGACGGAAAGCATTCGCCACGAAGAGATCGTCGACACCCTTCTGTGGAGCGAGCAGAATCAGCCCCGCCAGGTTCTCTGTCGGCGCAAGACAGTGGAGTTGATCAAGTTTGATTATCTCGGCAGACAGGCTTTGCGCTTCCAGCTGTTTGCAGAGGGCAGCGGTCAAATCGGAACCATCGTCACTAACCCAGACCACAGAATCCTTTGCCAGTTTCAGTGACTCACGATTCCCGCCAGCTTGCAACGGAACCGCCTTAAGAACCTTGCGCTCGACACCGCTACCCATAGTCGGCAATTCTAGAGAGTCTTCAACTTTTGCTGCAGGTTCTGCAACACCGGACACGCTGGCCAGAAAATCAACAATCTGCCCTACCGTCTGCAAGGTACCAAGATGCTCCGGCTTAATCGCCGGGGCGCCCGGCAGCTTGTCCTGCAGGGCGGAGAGGATCTCCACGCGCTTGATCGAATCGATACCAAGATCTGTATCGAGGGCCATCTCCAGCTCGAGCATTTCAATCGGATAGCCGGTCTTCGCGGCAATCACCTCAAGCAGGGTGATTGCCACGGCATCGCGGTCAAATTCGCTGGAGACTGCCGTCGAAATTGCTGGAGCTGAGCTCTTTTGGCCAGCCGTCGCGAGATGATCAACAATCTGGCCGAGGGTCTGCAATACACCCAAATCTTCAGGTTTCACCGCCGGAGCCTCGGGGAGCTTCTCCTGCAAAGCAGAAAGAATCTCCACCCGCTTGATCGAATCGATACCGAGATCTGTATCGAGGGCCATCTCCATCTCAAGCATCTCGATCGGATAACCGGTCTTCTCGGCGATCACTTCGAGCAACACACTGGAGACACGGCCGCTGTCAACGGCTGGTTCCGCACTCGCCTGCTGCACCGGAGCAGTGCTGGTCATCCCTGCGCTCAGGTGGTCAACAATCTGGCCGAGGGTCTGTAATACACCCAAATCTTCAGGTTTCACCGCCGGGGCTTCGGGGAGTTTCTCCTGCAAAGCAGAGAGGATCTCCACCCGCTTGA